>JAFTDT010000054.1 GCA_017453985.1 Clostridia bacterium | reverse complement strand
TTACGATGGCGTAGACGCGCTCCGGCTTTTTCAGTATGTCCTCAATGTCTGCGATCTTGGCGTGGAGCTGCTTCAGCTCGTTTTCGATCTTATCGCGCTCCAGCCCCTGCAGCCTGCGGAGCTGCATCTCAAGTATCGCCTGCGCCTGCACGTCGCTGATCTCAAATCGCGCCATCAGCCGCTCCTTGGCGTCGTCATAGCTCTCGCGGATTATGCGGATCACCTCGTCGATGTTCTCGCAGGCGATCGCCAGTCCCTCCAAGATATGCGCGCGCTCCCGCGCCTTGCGCAGATCAAAGCGGGTGCGCCGCTCCACGATCTGATACTGGAAGTCCACATAATGCCGCAGCATCGGCAGCAGACCGAGCGTTTTCGGCTCGCCGTCCACCAGCGAAAGCATGTTGGCGGAGAAATTGTCCTGCATCTGGGTGTATTTAAAGAGCTGGTTCAAGACCACCTGCGGGTTGGCGTCCTTCTTGAGGTCTACCACCACGCGCATGCCCTCGCGGTCGCTCTCGTCGCGCAGGTCGCTGATGCCCTCCACGCGCTTTTCCTTGTGCAGCTCGCCGATCTTCTCCACCAGCCGCGCCTTGTTGACCATGTAGGGTATCTCCGTCACCACGATGCGATAGCGCCCGTTGCCCCATTCCTCGATATCGGTGCGGGCGCGCACGGTGATCTGCCCGCGGCCGGTGGCGTAGGCGGCGCGAATGCCGCTGCGCCCCATGATGATGCCGCCGGTAGGAAAGTCCGGTCCCTTTACATAGCGGCAGATCTCATCAAGTCCGGCGTCGGGATTGTCTATCAGATGGCACGCCGCCTCCACCACCTCGCGCAGATTGTGCGGGGGGATATTGGTCGCCATGCCGACGGCGATGCCCGAGCTGCCGTTGATCAGCAGCCCCGGCAGCCGCGCCGGCAGCACCGAAGGCTCGCGCAGCTTGTCGTCAAAATTGGGGACGAAGTCCACCGTCTCCTTCTCGATATCCGCCAGCATCTCGTCGGAGATGCGCGCCATGCGCGCCTCGGTATAGCGGTATGCCGCCGCCGGATCGCCGTCCACGGAGCCGAAGTTGCCGTGCCCGTCGATCAGCGGATAGCGGAGGGAAAAGTCCTGCGCCATGCGCACCATCGCGTCGTACACGGCGGCGTCGCCGTGCGGATGATAGCGTCCCAGCACGTTGCCGACGGTGGTCGCAGACTTGCGGTAGGGGCGGTCGCTGGTGAGGTTGTCCTCGTACATGGCGTAGAGAATGCGCCGATGCACGGGCTTCAGCCAGTCGCGCACGTCCGGCAGCGCCCTCGACACGATGACGCTCATCGCGTAGTCGATAAAGGACTTCCGCATCTCGCGGTCGATGTCCACGTCGATTATGATTTGGTTTTCAAATCTCAGATCGTCACTCATCTTATCACCTGTTCTTTTGATACTTTCTGTATATTGATTTTTGTTTTATACGTTGTGTTGTGGAGTTGCGGGGGTTATTTCTTTGCATTGAGTATATTTTATCGTAGATTATACTATACGTTGTAGAGTTGCGGGGTGTGGTGTTGCGGGGGCGATGCTTTTCGATAGGTATATTTTAACGTGAATTATACGCTGTGTTGTAGAGTTGCAGGGGTGGTGTTTTCCTTGCGCGGAAATTGCGCGGGGATCGTTGTTTTTTCCGATGGGTATATTTTAGCATGAATTATACGCTGTGTTGTAGGTTGTGCCGCCCAGCCAATGCCTCCCTTGTGTAAAGGGTGGTGGTTTTCGCCCTGCGAAAACGGGTGGCTTGTCGTCAAAGCCCCTTCGCCCGCACTCGCGGGCGCGGCAGCTCTGCCGCCGTAAGGCTCGCCCGCGCCTCGCGGCGGGAGATAAACCCCCGCCCTACCGTGCGCTGACGGAGCGGGCAATGCGCGAGGGACTCCCAAGGCTTCCTTTAAACTGTCATCCTGAGCGGAGCGGCGGTCACGCCGCGCAGCCGAAGGATCCCGGAAATAAATTCGTCAAAGCCCGTTCGCCCGCACTCGCGGGCGCGGCGGCTCTGCCGCCGTAAGGCTCGCCCGCGCCTCGCGGCATTTGCCTTCACTCTTCACCGCCTTGGCGATAATCTTTGCGCTTCCCCTACTCATGGTCGTGGCGCTGGCTCTCCTTATAAAACTCCTCTTCGCTGTAACGGCTCACATCGGTGTACTGCACGTCCGTTGCGCTGCACTTGTCAAAGGCGTCGTGCTGCCACTCCTCGCGCGGCTCGGCGGGGTGCTGCCTCTGCTGCGCAGTCCGCCCCGTCTGCGGCGCTCTGCCGCCCTCCGGCAGCGCCAGCCCCAGCACCAGATATACCCAAAAGAACACGCTGCTCGTCACCAGCGCCAGCACCGCCGTCACCACGCGCACTATCGAGGCGTCGATGCCGAAGTACTCCGCCAGTCCGCCGCAAACGCCGAATATCACGCGGTTCTCGCGGCTCTTCGTCAGTTTTTTATTCATCTTCCGCACCGCCTTTCCGAAAAACGTGATTTTAAATTAAGAGATCGAATGTGCGGCGAAGCCGCGTCGCGCCCCCTCACCCGTCAGCGCCGTTGCCGCTGACACCTCCCCTGAAAGAGGCTCTTGTGCGCGGCACTCCGTCAGACGGCGTAGGGCGGGGGCTTGCGCAAGAGGGAATAATCGAATAAGGATTTAGAGGAACGAATTTTTTAATCAAATAAGAGCTTATAAGTAAGGGCTTAGAGAAATGTCAGACGGCGGCGGAACGTCAGATGCCGTAGGGCGGGGGCTTGCTCCCGCCGCATCAGGCAGACCTCCTCCGTCAGACGGCGGGAGATAAACCCCCGCCCTACTGGGGGAGGCAAGGGCAGGGCGGCGCACGCCCGCTCTCACACATAACCACGGAGGCAG
>JAFTDT010000053.1 GCA_017453985.1 Clostridia bacterium | reverse complement strand
GCAGCCAGTATAAAACTTTCTTACGAGGGCTCCGTGCGGAGCACTCGTATCTTTTTATTTCAGATTTTCTTCCAGGATATCGAGCTGTTTACGCAGCTCGGGGGGCAGCCTGTCCCCTATCGTGGCGTAAAATTCCTCGATGCCGCGGGCGTCCTCGCGCCAATATTCCTTTTCCACGCCGAGTATCTCCTTCAGAGCGTTTATATCGAACTTGCGCTCCGGCGTGATGTTATAATCCAGCTCGTCAAGGTCGATATCCTCCGCATACGGCACATATCCGATCTCAGTTTCCTGCGCGTCCGCCTCGCCCTCGCAGCGACGGATTATCCACTCCAGCACGCGGAAGTTTTCTCCGAAGCCGGGCCACATGAAGTTGCCGCCGTCGTCCGTGCGGAACCAGTTTACATTGAAGATAAGCGGCTTTTTCGTTATCCTCTTGCCCATATCCAGCCAATGTGCGAAATAATCGCCCACATGATAGCCGATGAAGGGGCGCATCGCCATCGGGTCGCGGCGCACGACTCCCACGGCTCCCGTCGCCGCGGCAGTCGTTTCCGAAGCCATTATCGAGCCGACGAACACACCGTGCTCCCAATCGCGGGACTGGTACACCAGCGGAGCGGTCTTGGCACGTCTGCCGCCGAAGATGATGGCGGACAGCGGCACTCCGTCCGGGTCCTCCCAGTTCTTGGCGATGCAGGGGCAGTTTTTCGCCGGAGCGGTAAAGCGGGAATTGGGATGCGCGCCTTTTTCTCCGCTGTCCGGATCCCACGGCTCGCCCTTCCAGTTGAGCGCGCCGCGCGGCGGGTTCTTATCCAGTCCCTCCCACCACACGGTGCCGTCCTCCGGCTTGTAGACCACGTTGGTGAATATCGTATTTCTGCTCGTGCTTGCCAGCGCATTGGGGTTTGACTTGACATTAGTTCCGGGCGCCACGCCAAAGAAGCCGGCTTCGGGATTGACCGCGTACAGCCTGCCGTCCGCGCCGAGACGTATCCACGCGATATCGTCGCCCAGCGTCCAGACCTTATAGCCCTGCTTGCGGTAATGCTCCGGCGGGATGAGCATGGCAAGGTTTGTCTTTCCGCAGGCGGACGGGAACGCCGCCGCGATATATTTCGTCTCTCCGTTAGGATATTCGATGCCGAGTATCAGCATATGCTCTGCCATCCAGCCCTCGTTCTTGCCTTGGAAAGAGGCTATACGCAGCGCAAAGCACTTCTTGCCCAGCAGCACGTTGCCGCCGTAGCCGGAATTGACCGACCAGATGGCGTTGTCCTCCGGGAACTGAAGTATATATCTCTTTTCCTCGTCCAGCTCGCACTTGCCGTGGAAGCCGCGGACAAAATCGGGCGAGTCGCCAAGCTTGTCCAGCACAGCCTGCCCCACGCGGGTCATTATCGCCATGCTCACGACGACATAGATGGAGTCGGTCAGCTCGACGCCTATCTTGGCAAAGGACGAAGCCACGGGACCCATAGAAAACGGTATCACATACATGGTGCGTCCGCGCATGGAGCCGCGCAGTATCTTTTTCGCAGTCTCATATCCCTCCGCCGGAGCCATCCAGTTATTCGTGGGACCAGCGTCCTCCTGCCTGCGCGTACAGATGAAGGTGCGTCCCTCGACGCGCGCCACGTCGTTGAGCGCGGAGCGGTGATAATAGCACCCCGGCAGCTTCTCCTCATTGAGCTTTATCAGCTCGCCGGTACTTACAGCCTCCGCCCGCAGCATCTCGAGCTGCGCCTCGCTGCCGTCTATCCAAACCACGTTATCCGGGCAGGCAAGCTTTGCCGCCTCGTCCACAAACTCAAGAACAGCCTTGTTTTTCGTCAGTGCCATGTCGTCTCCTCCAAAAAAATGTTTTAGAAGCCGTATATGTCGATTTTACTCCTTTAACAAAAGAGTTGTCAACAATGTAAACGCGCATATTACAAAAAATCTATGGTTTTCGCCAGCGCCGCGTAGCTTTCCAGCCCCAGCGCCTCGCCTCTCACGCGCACGTCCAGTCCGCATCGCTCCAGCACACGCTCCCACTGCTCCCGCTCCGTACCGGGAAAATACGAGCGCAGGCAATTCACCAGCGTCTTTCGCCGCTGCGAAAACGCCGCCTTGATGAGCCGGAACAGTAGCTCTCTGTCCGCGTCTACCGGCGGCTGAGAGCGGATATCCAGCCGCACTACCGCAGAATCCACCTTGGGCTGCGGCACGAAGGACGTGCTCAGCACCTCAAGTATTATTTCCGCCTGTGCGTGATAGGCGATATAGAGCGAAAACGCGCCGTAGTCCGCCGTATCCGGCGCGGCGCAGATGCGCCTCGCCACCTCCTTCTGTACCATCACCGTCACGCTGCTGAAGCATCCGCTGTCTATCAGCGCGGTTATCGCCGGCGTGGTTATATAATACGGCAGATTGGCGCAGGCTATCGCCCGCCTGCCGCCGAAATATCTGCCGCAAAGCTCCCTGATATCCGTTTTCAATATATCTCCCTGCACAAGAGCGAAGTTTTCGCAGTCCGCCAGCGTCTCGCCCAGCACCGGCGCCAGTCTGCCGTCCAGCTCCACCGCCGCCACGAACGCCGCGCGGGCGCAAAGCTCACGCGAGAGGCAGCCCATGCCGGGACCGACCTCCAGCACGGCGGTGTCCTTATCCGCGCCGGAGCGGGCGGCTATCTGCCGCGGCACCTCCGCGTCGCACAAAAAGTTTTGCCCCAGCCCCTTGGAAAAATTGAAGCCGTGGCGCTTTAAAACCGATTTTATTACAGCAATATCGCAAAGGTTCAAATGCCGTCCCCCCGTTTCCCGCGCTCTGCTTCTTTACTTTTATTTTACTGCATCAGCCGTTTTTTTGCAATGCCGCGGCAGGATTTTTTACTCCGCACGCGCATAGAATAAATATATCGCTGCGCACGGAGGGACGTTATGACGCATGTGTTAAAATGGGATACCGTTATCATTCTGCCGCTTATTCTTTTAGGCTCCGCGTGGCATTATTTTTACACCTGGAGCCGCGGATATCCGCCGCTGGCACTTGTCGCGCCGGTGAACGAGAGCGTATGGGAACATCTCAAGTTAGTGTGGTTTCCCATGCTGCTTGTTTCGCTTCCGCTGCTGCGCAGCCACGAGCCGCGCGCATATCTCGTCTCGCGCTTCGGCGGCGCGATAGTGGGAATGCTCATCGTCGTTCTCTGCTTTTACGGCTATACCGCCCTGACGCAGAAAAACGTTTTATGGCTGGATATCGTCATCTATTGCCTTGCCTGCATCGCCGGACAGGTCACCGCGCGCCGTCTGCTGGAGCAAGGCACAAGGCACGCCGACGCGCTTATTGTTTTAGGCGTCGCCATAACGTCGGCATTCCTTGTCTTTACCTTTTATCCGCCGCGCATCTTTCTTTTTGAATGTCCCGTCACGGAAAAATACGGAGCTGCGGGCTAAGCCAAGCTGTTGCAGCTTTTCCGTTTTCATGATATCATGTTTTCAAGAAAAGAAACGGAGGTGAAGGGCGATGAACGGGGCAATAGCCAAAGCAGGGGCGGCAATTACAGCCGTCAGCGTCTTTCTTTTCGCGGTATGCATGCTCGTTGACTTCCCGTTCGGCTCGTACCTCGTCTGCATGTTTTTGCCCATCGGCTATATTATGACGGCGGCGGGATTTCACACGAAAAGCCGGCGGGAGCGACGGACTGCGGCGACAATCGGGCTTGCCTTTGCCGTCATATACGCGGCGCTGATTTTCATCGTCTATTTTGCACAGGTCACAAGCGTCCGTCTGGACGGCTTAAACGAGCAAGCCTCCCGAATATTGGATTATCAGCGCGGCGGTCTGCTCTTCAACATCGATCTGCTCGGATACGGCATGATGGCGCTTTCGACGTTTTTTATCGGACTTTCCTTCGAGGCGGTCTGCCCGGCGGACAAATGGCTGAAGCTCCTGATGCTGCTGCACGGCGTGTTTTTCATCGGCTGCTTTATCATGCCGATGACCGGCGCCTTTACGAGCATGGCAAGCGGAGACGCAGGCAGCGGCGGAACGATTGCGCTGCTGTGCTGGTGCGCCTATTTTCTTCCGGTTGCAGTGCTGGCATATCGGCATTTCCAAAGGACTCGGCAATAGCCTCTCATGAGCGTCAAAAAAAGCGCGCCGTTCATCACCTTTGGGCAATAAGCGGCGCGGCAAAATATCAAACTGGAGCGACCTCTGCGGTCGCTCCTGTTTCGTTTTTACCCTATGCTCTCATTCCGCACCGAGCTGATATGAGTACCACTCTTCGAAATCTTTATGAAATCCCGCTGACTCGAACATCTTCTGACTCTGCGTGTTGAAGGAATAGATATTTGCCTTTACCTCTTTAATTCTCTTGTCCACTGACAGTTTTCCTTTATTTTCCGGAGCGCGCCTTGGCGCGGAGCTGATTGTTGAGGATGCGCTTTCTTATCCGCAGGTTCTTGGGCGTGACCTCTATCAGCTCGTCGTCGCTGATGAACTCGATGCAGGCCTCAAGACTCATTATTTTCGGCGGCACGAGGCGCAGCGCCTCGTCGCTGCCGCTGGCGCGCATGTTCGTCACGTGCTTTTACTTGCATACATTGACGTTTCTATCCACGCTCTTGGGCGACTGCCCGACCACCATGCCCTCAGACACCGGCGTATTCGGTCCGATGAACAGCGCGCCGCGCTCCTGCGCATTATACAGCCCATAGGTCACCGCCTCGCCGGTCTCAAACGCCACCAGCGAGCCGGTGGAGCGCCCGGGGCTATCGCCCTTGTACGGCTGGTATTCATGAAATACCGTGCTCATGATGCCCTCGCCGCGCGTGTCAGTCAGAAACTCGTTGCGATAGCCGAACAGTCCGCGCGAGGGTATTATATATTCCAGCCGCATGCGGTCGCCCTGCGGCGTCATCTGCACCAGCTCGCCCTTGCGCGGACCGAGCTTTTCCATCACCGCGCCGACATAGCCCGAGGGCAGGTCGCAGACAAACTTTTCCATCGGCTCGCAGAGCTGCCCGTCTATCTCGCGGTACAATACCTTCGGCGCGCCGACCATGAACTCATATCCCTCGCGGCGCATGGTCTCTATCAATATGGAAAGATGCATCTCTCCCCTGCCGGATACCTTGAAGCTCTCCGTAGTGTCTGTCTCCGCCACTCGCAGGGAAACGTCCTTCAGCAGCTCGCGCATGAGACGGTCGCGCAGATGGCGCGAGGTGACATATTTGCCCTCCTTGCCGGCAAATGGGCCGTTGTTGACGGAAAAGGTCATCTCCACCGTCGGCTCGGAAATCTTCACGAAGGGCAGCGGCTCCGGCGTCTCCGGCGCGCATATCGTATCGCCTATCGTGATTTCCGCGATGCCGGAAAGGCAGACGATATCTCCCACGCGCGCCTCGTCCACCGGCACGCGCTCCAGTCCCTCTATCTGGTACAGGTTGACTATCTTCGAGCGGTACGGCTCATGCGCACCGTGATATTCGCATACGGTTATCTCCTGATTTTTCCGCAGGACGCCGCGCTCTATCCTGCCGATGCAGATGCGTCCCACATACTCGTTGTGGTCGATGGAGGACACCAGCATCTGCATATCCCCGCTTTCGTCGCCCTCCGGCGCGTCGATATGCTCCAGTATCGTATCCATCAGCGGCGCAAGGCTTTCGTGCGGACCGTCCGGCGAGAGCGCCGCCGTGCCGTTTTTGCTGGAGCAGAACAGCACCGGACTGTTGAGCTGGTCGTCGTTGGCGTCGAGGCTGATGAGCAGATCCAGCACCTCGTCGATGACCTCGTCGATGCGGGCATCGGGACGGTCTATCTTGTTTATCACCACGATGACCTTATGCCCCAGCGAGAGCGCCTTTTCCAGCACGAAACGGGTCTGCGGCATGGGACCCTCCGCCGCGTCGACCAGCAGCAGAACGCCGTTCACCATCTTCAGCACGCGCTCCACCTCGCCGCCGAAGTCCGCATGCCCCGGCGTGTCGATGATGTTTATCTTCACGTCCTTGTAGGTGACTGCCGTATTTTTCGCCAATATGGTGATGCCGCGCTCGCGCTCGAGGTCGCCCCTGTCCATCACGCGCTCCGCCACCGCCTGATTTTCGCGGAAGATGCCGCTCTGCCGCAGCATTCCGTCCACCAGCGTGGTCTTGCCGTGGTCTACGTGCGCCACTATCGCTATATTTCTCAAATCATTTCTTACCATAATTTCTCACAACCTTTTTTCTTGAACAATTTATTATACTAACAGCGGCGCAAAATGTCAAATAATATTGCATCTGCGGCAAAGACATGCTATACTTATCGTAATTTTCATCTGGAGGCGTATCAAAATGAATATCCGCAAGCTTAAGCTTATCGATTACCCCGTGATAGACAAATGTATGCAGGCGCTGCACAAGCTGCATGTGAACGGGCGTCCCGATCTTTATGCGCCGCTTGAGCATCCGTATTCGGAGCGGGAATTTGCGGAGATCATCTGCGACAAAAACCGCATCGCCATCGGCATGACGGACGAGCACGACGCCGTCGTCGGCTTCTGCATCGCCACGCTGCGGGACAAAAGCGGCATGGTCGAGGGCGTCAAAAACATACATATCAACGACCTGTTCGTGCTTGAGGAATACCGCGGCAGAGGCATCGCAAAGCAGTTGTTTTCGGAACTTGAGCTTTGGGCAAGGGCGATGGGCGCGGCAAGACTTGAGCTTACGGTCTGGGAATTCAATGCTCCGGCGGCAAACCTATACCGCTCGCTGGGCATGACGCCGCAGAGGCATATACTTGAAAAGATGCTGTAAACGCTCATCAGAATTGAAACGGCACGGGAACCCCTCCCGTGCCGTTTCGTATTTTCGATGATTTATTTTTTCGATGATTTATTCAAAAAACTCCTTGTGTATTGCCTCAAGTCCGCGCCTGCGATCCTCGCGTCCGACTACCACCGAGGTCTTTATCTCTCCGGAATATACCATCTTTATCTCTATCTTCTCCCGCCGCAGCGCCGCCAGCATACGCGCCGCCGCGCGCGGACTGCCCGCCATGCCGGCGCCGACGGCGGAGAGCTTTGCCGCGTCGCCGTCAAGCGCAATCTCGCCTCCACCCTCGCGCAGCGACTGCACTGCTTTTTCCGCCTGCTCTGACGGCAGCGAAAGCGCAAGCTCGCCGCCCGCACAGGTGACCATATCCGTCGCTATCCCCTCTCCGGCGAGGCGGGCAAGCAGCTCCGCGACATTCTGCGGCTCCGCCGGCTTTACGCGCAGCACGGCGACGGCTGCATCCGAGGTCACGGCGGTCACCTCGCGGCGCTCCCCTCCGGCGCAGATCCTCGTCCCGCTCCCCTGCTCAAAGCTGGACAGCACCTCCAGCGCCGTACCCTCGCGGCGGGCGATATCCACCGCTCTGCTGTGCAGCACCTTCGCGCCCAGCGACGCCAGCTCCAGCATCTCGTCATAGGATATCTCCCCATGCCTTACCGCGGTCGTTATCTCCCGCGGATCGGCGGAATATACGCCGTGTACGTCGGTATATATCCGACACACGTCCGCGCCCAGCGCCGCCGCCAGCACCGCCGCCGTGGTGTCCGATCCGCCGCGCCCTATCGTCGTGATATCGCCCTTTTCGTCTATTCCCTGAAAGCCCGCGGCGACGACCACGCGACCCGCGTCAAGCTCTCTCTTCAGTCTCTCCGTATGTACGGCGCGCACCCTTGCGCCGCCGTGCTCGCCGTCGGTGACTATGCCCGCCTGCCAGCCGCAGAGCGAGACCGCCGGCACGCCCAGCTCGTGCAGAGCTATCGCCGCCAGCGCCATCGATATCTGCTCGCCCGCCGAAAGCAGCACATCCAGCTCGCGCAGGTCAGGCTCTGCGGAAAGCTCGTGCGCCCGACTCATCAGCTCGTCGGTGCTGTCGCCCTGCGCGGACACGACCATCACCACCCGGTTTCCTTCCTCTCGCTCGCGTGCGGCTATGCGCGCCGCGTTCTCCACCTTTTCCCGCGAGGCGAGCGATGAGCCGCCGAATTTTATAACTGTAAGCATAAATGCTGAACCTCCGTTATCATTATATACGCTACATTATATGGCTGCCGCCTCCTGCTTGCCACGGAGAGCATGTTCGTGTATAATGTTGACGGGTGATTGCTATGAAGCTTGTATCATGGAACGTAAACGGACTGCGCGCCTGCGCGGGAAAGGGCTTTATCGACTTTTTCCGCATCATAAACGCGGATATTTTCTGCGTGCAGGAGACGAAGCTCCAGCCCGGTCAGATAGAGCTGGAGCTGGATGGCTATACGCAGTATTTCAACAGCGCCGAGAAAAAGGGATATTCCGGCACGGCGGTCTTTACCCGCCCGCAGCCGCTGGACGTCTCATACGGCATCGGGATAGAGGAGCACGACCGCGAGGGACGCGTGATAACCGCGGACTACGGCGGCTTTTATCTGGTCAAAGTATCCGTTCCCAACGCGCAGCGAGAGCTGACCAGGCTCGACTACCGGGTAAACTGGGAGGAAGCTTTTCGTGACTACGTCTGCGAGCTGGACAAGCGCAAGCCCGTCATCATCTGCGGGGATATGAACGTGGCGCACCGCGAAATAGATTTGAAAAACTACTCCTCCAACCGCGGCAACGCGGGCTTTACCGACGAGGAACGAGCCTGCTTTTCCGAGCTGCTGGACGCCGGCTTTGTCGATACCTTCCGCCATGTACACGGGGATATCCCCGGCATGTATACCTGGTGGTCGTATATGTTCAACGCCCGCGCCAACAACGCGGGGTGGCGCATAGACTATTTTCTCACCTCCCGCCGCATTGCTGACAAAATCACCGGCGCACGGATACACGCGGACATTTTCGGCAGCGACCACTGCCCGGTCGAGCTGGAGATAGAGCTGTGAACGGGCATATACGGCGGGCGGAGCCGCGAGACTGCGCGCGGCTGGCGGAGATAGAGGTGTTCAGCTATCGTCTGAACTTTTATCCCATATTTCAAAGCGACGATTATTATTTCAGCGAGTTGACTGTCGCGGAGCTTGCGGAAAAGTACCGCCGCGAGCCGGAGCTTATCCGCCGCACGCTCGTCTATGACGACGGCGCGGTGAAGGGCTTTGTCAGAATAAACGGCAGCGAGATTGAAAAGCTGTTCGTCGAGCCTGTGCTTGCGGGTCATGGCATCGGCGCGGCGCTGCTTGAATACGCGGTGCGAGAGGCGGGCGTCCGCAGCCTGTGGGCGCTGGAGAAGAATACCCGCGCCATCGCCTTTTACGCTCGTCACGGCTTCCTCCCCACCGGCGAGCGCAAGCCGGAGGAGGACACAGAGGAATATCTCCTGCGACTGGAAATGGCGTGACGATATTAAGGTTTGCCGTTGACAAGTTAAGCTCAATCAATACTAACGCGAGGCGTGCAATGATAAGAGAAATGAATAAAGATATTTTTCGGGAAAATTTAAGAAATACACTCGAAGAAATTAATCATAAAATGGGACCCGATGTGATTTTTTCACTGACACTATTGAACATCCAAGGAGTTTCTCATGTTTAATGACTATGAAATATTGTACCCGCCGCTGCGTCTAGAATATGACAATTGGTCAAAGCAAGAAGCAGAACAGTATTTGTCTTGGTATATTTCTCATGTTGAGGAACGCGCGCAATATGTTTTGCAGCACAGCCGATCGGGAATGGCATATTTATCGATCGAAAAGATTGATGAAACTTGCTTGTTGTCAGTGTGGCAATGGTTTTTGGAGAACGCAGAGGTTGAGGCAGTCCCGTTAGAAGAGGTGTTGCGGCAGCAAAAAGCGTTTGAGGCGTTCGGTGACAGTTTTGTGGCAAAAACAAGGTTGGATGTGCTTTCTGAATATGTTATAAGAGATATTGCTATGCTGATATCACATATTTTTATTTCAAAACACCCAAAACTGTATTGGGGAGTTGATGCTAAGTCAAAACGCTATATATATCGCAATCGTCCGATAATAAAGGGGTTTGTTGATATGCGTTATGGCAATCCCTTTGCAGCCGTATTTGAGCCTGACCATATGGTACATGTGCAGGCAGTTCGTATATTGGATAGAAGAGCAAACGGCTCCGATTTATATAATCTTTACAAATTATGGGAGGGTTTTGTTCCAAACTAATATTGGGGTGTATAAATAATGGAAATGGATTTGTTGTCAATCGAAGGAAGTTATCGAGGAGTATCCAGAAGCTTTAAAATGGCTAACGTAAAAAATTTTAAGCAGTGGAAAATATATTTTAAATTGTATGAAGAATATTTGGAATGGATTGCCAAAATGGACAATTCATATGATCCGATAACTTTGGGCTTATTACAAAGGTTACGAGATGAGACGATAAAATACGGCACAGCTTGTGAAATAATACTGTATTCCGATAAAATCGAAGAATACAGCTTAGCCGTTGATATTTTGGGCTTTGACGTTCTTGGAGATATGGGTGAGTCTGCTATACAGGAGGGAAATAAAATTAAAACTATATATCGTCAAAAGCTTAATAAAAATGGTCTTTTTTCTTCGTATACGGATGCAGAAGCTTTTTGCAAAGAATGGAACGAATTGATTTTATCCGGTAACAGTCCATGGGAAGTTGAGAAGAACCCAAGACCGTTTTGCGTTTGGTTGTATTAAAGCACAATAAGGCGTTTAGTGATGCTGAATGGATAATTAGCAACATCAAACGTAAGGCAAAATGAGCAGAAAGGATTTATAGTATCGGAAATCAATACCATTAACTGCTTAAAATTGTAATAAAGTATCCGCAACATAAATAAAAATCCCTCCGTATCGGAGGGATTTTTTTATTCAAAAGCTTACATCAGCCTTATCGTGAAGTACACGAAGCCGCATATCATCGCGGCGATGACGGCGAACATGCAGTAGCGCGCCACGCTACCGCCGAAGATGAAGGCTGCCACCAGCAGCACCGCCAGCACCGCATATACTATGAGCTGCAGCCGTTTGTCGGCGGTCTTGCCGAAAAGGTCGGTCTTTTTCTTGCCGAGCCTGAGCATGCCCTTGTCCTTTTTTGCCTTGAGGCACAGCAGCTCCGCCGCGGCGCAAAGGCAAAATCCAAGCGCCAGCGCGACGATGCGCCGCGTCATATCATACTGCGTGGTGAGCTGCGCCAGCGCGTTCAGCAGCACGGCGACCACGGAGCCGACCAGCGCCATGGTGAAAAACTCCCGCTCGTAGACCCAATAGACCAAAAACAGCGCGGCAAACAGCGGCAAAAATACATATATCATCCGCATGCCCATGATATTGTCATACCACAGCAGGAAGCAGCAGGCGGAAAGCGCCGCAAATATCAGCGCCAGCAGCAAGCCGTCCAGCGTGCGCTCCTTTTCCCTGCGCTTTTTCCGCTCGACGAGATACCACGCCAGCGACAGCGCCGCGCACGCCAGCGCCGCAAAGCCGAGTATCAACGCCAGCCGCCTGCCCGCTCGGTACGTGGCGCCGACGTCGATATATTTAAAAAGATAGCTGAGTCCCCAAAGCATCACTCCGGCTGACAGAAAAACTATCAGCACTCTGTTCGTTATCCGTTCCTCCGACCTGTTCGCCTTTTTCTCCTTCAAAGCTCTCCACTCTCCGATATCTCAAAATTACCCGTTTCGTACATTATGGCGCACAGCGCCGCCACCGGCGCAGTTTCGCAGCGCAGTATGCGCGGACCGAGCGACACGCTGCGCACGCCCGCCGCCGCGGCTGCCTCCGCCTCTCCCGACGAAAAGCCGCCCTCCGGTCCCGTTATGACGGCGACGCTCGCACCGCTGCCAAGCCCCTGCAGGGCGCTCTTCAGCGAAAATCCGCGCTCGCCCTCATACAGCAGCAGCGGCAGCTCGCTCTGCGCCGCCAGCGCCAGCGCCTGCGAAAAATCCACTATCTCCCCTACGCTGACGCGGCGCGTGCGGCGGGACTGCTTGGAAGCCTCCTCCGCTATCCGTGCAAAGCGCAGCCTCTTTTTTTCATAATCGCGCTTTTCCGGTCGGGCGACGCACCGCTCGGAAACGAAAGGCACGATATGCGCCGCGCCGCACTCCACGCACTTCTGAATGAGATAGTCAAACCGCTCGCCCTTGGAGAGCGCGGCATACACGGTGACGCCCACGCTCGGCTCGCTGCTGTATTCCCGGCGGCTGATTATCTCCGCCTCGGCGCTGCTCTTGTCTATGCGCGTCAGGCGGCATTCGTACAGATTGCCGTCGTCGTCGCAGACGGAGACCTCCTCGCCGGGCGTCATTTTCAGCACCAGATACATGTGTCTGGCGTCCGCCGCGCCGAAGCTGACGCAGTCTCCGCTCACGTCTTCCCTTGCCACAAACAGCCTCAATCCTCATACCTCCTGTTTGCACTGAAAGATATTATATCAAATCAAGCGCCGTTTGTCCATTTATTATTTTATTCGACCTTTTTTACCTCCAGCATGACCCAATTATCCTGCGTCCGCCTGTCGGTGATGCGCACGCCCGCGCGCTCGAACGCCGCCGCCACGTCCCCTTCGCGGAAGTCGATTATGCCCGAAAGCAGCAGCACGCCATCCGCTTTGAGCCAGCCGAGCAGCATGTCGCTCATGGCGATAAGCACGTCTGCCACGATATTTGCGCAGATCAGCCCGAACGGGGCGTAGGCGCTTATCTCGCCGCGCACGGACGGTTCGCTCAGCACGTCGCCCGTGACTATCGTATAGCGGTTTTCCGGCACGGAGTTGCGGCGCATGTTCTCCTGCACCGCCGCGGCGGCGTTCTGCTCGATATCGCAAGCCACGGCGTTTGCCGCGCCGAGCGCCATGGCGCAGCACGCCAATATTCCGCTGCCGCATCCCATGTCGAGCATCGGCGTGCCCGCAAGCTCCATGGCGGATATTTTCTCCATGCACATGCGCGTCGTGGCATGCAGCCCCGTGCCGAAGCTGGAGGACGGGTCTATCGTTACCAGCTTTCTGCCCGCTCCCGGCTCCGCCTGCTCCCAGCTCGGCGCGATAAGCAGCGTCTCGCCCACCTCAAAGGGCTTGTAATACTGCTTCCAGTTGTTTTCCCAGTCGCGGCTCTGCACATCGCTGACCTCTATCCGCAGCTCGCCGTAAAATCCGGCGGCGTCGCCCTGCTTTATCTCATTTATTTTTTCCCCTGCGGCACGCAGTATCCGTTCTCCCTCCGCGTCTGCCGGAATAAAAAAATCCACCCACGCGCTGCCATCCCTGTCCTCCAGCGCGTCCATGTCTATATAGTCCCAGCGCAGCTTCTTTTCCAAAAACAGCTCGTCCCACGCCGCCGGGTCGTTCACCTGACAGCCGCCCGTCACCGGCGCCAGCTCGTCCGCCAGCAGCTCGCACGCCTCTGCCGAGGTGTATACCCTTACCTTTATATAATCCATGCTTATCACGCTCCCATAGTTTTCCGCTTTTCATCGTATCTGTATTCTCTGCAAATGTCAAGGCTGATATTTGCGTCCGCATATTTTGCTTGCAAATATCAGCCGTCGATGATATCATTTAAATTAGTTAGTCTTGCTAAGCAAAGGAGTATCCGCATGTCGGAAAACAGATTTTACTGGCTCCTGCAGGAGCTTTCAAAAAGAGTCCGCAAGCTTGAGATGCGGGCGCTGGAGGCGGGACTCAGCGAGCCGCTTTCCTCCGCCGAGATAAATATAATCAGCCGCATCGGTCCGGACGGCGCCGAAAAGCTGGGCAGCATCGCCGCCTCGCTCGGCATCACGCTCGCCACCTTGACCGTCGCCTGCGACAAGCTTGAGGAGCGCGGCTTTATCCGCCGGGAAAAGGACCCCGACGACCGCCGCGCAGTCTGCGTGCAGCTATCCGAAAAGGGGCTGACCGCCTTTCGCTTTCACACCGGATTTACCGAGAGTCTGAGCGAGCTGCTGCAGCGCGGGCTGGAGCATGAGGAAAAAAACGCGCTGCTGAGCGCCATCGAAAAGCTGAGCGTAAATCTTGCCGCTTTGTCATGAAGATTTGATTTATTAAGACAGCCGTGACTATCACAGTCACGGCTGTTTTGTCTGCCGGTAATCTCAATGTTAGTCCGCTTCTCCCATAAACCACTTATCTTTGTGCTCTGTATAAATGATTTTCATGGAATAATCATTTGGCTTGGATATGGAATAATCATTGCTGGCGTCCAGCGGGTCGTAATCGCTGACGCCGACCGCGGAAAACAGCCCTCTGTATGAGTCTGGACATGCGCTCAGGATATCGGGAGCCTGAAGGATCTCATAGGCGCTGACGGGCTTATCGGCATAAAACCGGTATCCGTATATAAAATCGACAACGCCGTAATGCCCCTCATAATACGCTTCGCCTGCCACATGTCCGTTATACGCTTTGTTCAAGTCCGCCAGAGTTATAATTCGACACGGAATATCAAGACACTGCAGCAAAACAGCCCCGACTCTCGCCATATCCGCGCACCAATCTGTGCCGCGCCGGAGAATTTCTTTTTCGGTGCCGCCAAAAAGCATGTCCTTGAAATCCACATCATATTTCAGTGCTATGCCGCTTGTATAATCCAAAACATTGCGTATGCTTTGCCGGTCGCAATCCGCCTTGAACTGCTGGGCAAAAGCATACAGCTCATGCTTTTTCATATCCGGACGCGCAGGCTTGGTATACAGCGTTTGGCAAGACTCCTCATCCAAAAGCACCATATTGCGCATGAGCTCATGGTCAATCGACGCCTCATCGTGGAGATCGTTTTTCAGCATTATTTCATACGGCTTTCCGAATATGCCATAGCCCTTTTTCATATCTGCATCAACCTCAATGCCTAAGATTTATTGAATAGATTATACCAACGCCGTCCGGCGTTGTCAATCAGCCTGTTTTTAAAAGAACGGGGGCGCTTTTCTGCAAAGCACCCCCGTAACGCTTATGTTTTTTACTTGTCTTATTCTTTTTCAAATACGTCCTTGCCGAGACCGCACACCGGGCATACCCAATCCTCGGGCACGTCCTCCCAGCGGGTCCCCGGCGCTATGCCGCTGTCAGGGTCTCCGACCGCGGGATCGTAAACATATCCGCACGGGCAAACGTACTTATCCATTTTTGCACCTCCGCAAAATTATTTGCCGAAATAACGCGCCAGCAGTCCGTCAAAGCCCTTGCCGTGACGCGCCTCGTCCTTCGCCATCTCATGCACGGTGTCGTGTATGGCGTCCAGTCCCAGCTCCTTGGCGCGCTTTGCCAGCTGCAGCTTGCCCTCGCAGGCGCCCGCCTCGGCGTCGGCACGCATCTGAAGATTGGTCTTGGTGCAGGGCTTGAGCACCTCGCCCAGCAGCTCGGCAAACTTCGCCGCATGCTCTGCCTCCTCAAAGGCGTATCTCTTGTAAGCCTCGGCTATCTCTGGATAGCCCTCTCTCTCCGCCTGACGGCTCATGGCGAGATACATGCCTACTTCGGAGCACTCGCCGTTGAAGTTCATGCGCAGACCCTCGATGATATCGGCGGGAGCGCCCTCCGCAACGCCGACCACATGCTCGCAGGCATAGGTCTTGTCGCCGCTGACCTCATTGAACTTCTCCTTGGGCGCCTTGCACTGCGGGCAAAAATCGGGAGCCTCGTCGCCCTCGTGAACATAACCGCAGATAGAACATACAAACTTCTTCATTGCTATTTCCTCCTTAAATTTTAAAAGTATTCATTTTTATATCATAAAGCTCCTGCCGGAGCTTCACGCTCAACTGGTCGTATATCTGATGGAACTCGCACATGTTCTTGTCCTCTACCCTCGTGCAGTCAAAGCTGCCGCTGAGACAGTGATTCAGCTCCAAGGGACCGTCTATGCTCTCGATTATCAGCCCCATCGAGATATCCTCCGGCTTCATGGCAAGCATGTATCCGCCCGACGCGCCCTTCTGCGAGCTGACTATCCCGGCAAGGAACAGCTTGCGCAGTATCTTCAGCGTAAATCTCAGCGTAACGCCCGTCTCCTGAGATATCTGACTCGCCGGCATCATTCCGCCGTTTTTTGTCATCACGTACACTATTCTGACGGCATAATCCGCCTCATGAGTTATCCGCATATGTTTCTCCCCTTTATTTACGTTATTAGTATACATTCCATTCGTTCGATTGTCAAGCCTTTTTCAAAATATTTCCATACGTAATTTTGCTTTGCAGTTTTTTGCTTTTTGCTATTGACAAATCGGCTTTTATCTCCTATAATATATCATGTTCGCACGCGGATGTGGCGGAATTGGCAGACGCGCATGGTTCAGGTCCATGTGAAAGCAATTTCATGGGGGTTCAAGTCCCTTCATCCGCACCATGTCGAATGTTCATAACGACAATGAACATTCCGTAGACAGGAGTAATCGAAAGATTGCTCCTGTTTTCGTTTATCCGGCCTTGCGCGTGATGTACTCGACGGCAACGCCTTGTCGGGTATCTATCGTCACGCTGGACGGCAAAGAAGCAACCTCCGGCATATCCAGTACGCCGATAAAGTTGTAGTGGATGTCAAGCTGCTGTGTCCGGTTTTTCCCTGTGCCCTGTGCCTGATGGACAACGATCTTTTCCACCATCTCATTAAGGACCAGCGGCGTGAGCTCCTGTATGTCCGTATACTTTCGGACAAGCCTCAGAAAGCTGGCAGCGTTCATTCGGCTTTTCTTATCCTTGTCGATCTCCGCCCGCAAAGCGGAGATTTTCTTTTTCAGGATAAGCTGCTCGTCGTCATACCGCTTCGTGAGCATCATAAACCGCTCGTCGGACAGTTTACCGCTGGCGTTGTCCTCGTAGGTCTTGGAGAAAAGCCCGTCCAGCTCGGCACATCGGGCCAGGTTGGCCCGAAGTTCCTCTTCGCGCCGTGCGCTCTCACGCTCGGCCACTTCCAAGGTTTTAGCCATCAGCAGCTTTACAAAGTCCTCCTCCTTGTCCTGCAAGAAGGCCGTCAGCCGTCGAATCTCCAAAAGCATGACCTGTTCCAGCGCATCCACCCGGATATAGTGGGTCTGATTGCATGTACCCCGGTTGCCCCGATAGTTGGAGCAGTTGAAATATTGCAGCTCCGTATGCGGATGGTTGACGTTGAAATGCAGCTTGCGGCCACAATCCGCGCAGTAGAGAAGTCCGGCAAACATGTTCTTTTCCACCTTCTTCGGCTGCCTGCGTTTCGTACCCTCCCGGATACGCTGTACCATCTCCCAGGTCTGACGGTCAATGATGGGCTCATGCACGCCCTCAAAGATCACATGGTTTTCCTCGGGGTTTTCATACCGACGCTTATCCTTGAAGGATTTGGAGTAGGTCTTGAAATTGACTACATCCCCCATGTACTCGCGGGAGGTCAATATCTTGTTCACCGTGTTTGAGCTCCAATGATAGGGGCTTTCGGAAAAAGGCTTTCTCCCCGGCTTCCTGACGCCTTTCAGCTTCCAATACTCCGTAGGCTTCAGGATTTCCTCCTGCTCAAAGATTGCGGCGGTCTAGTCGATCCCGTATCCATCAATGCACATCTGGTAGATGCGCCGCACCACGGCGGCAGCTTCCTCGTCAACGATCCAGTATTTGGGGTTGTCGGGGCTTTTCACATAGCCGTAGGGCGGCAGAGAAAGCGGGACACCGGCATTACCGCGCAAACGCTGGGAGCTTCGGATTTTACGGGAAATATCCCGGGCGTACCACTCGTTCATAATGTTGCG
>JAFTDT010000052.1 GCA_017453985.1 Clostridia bacterium | reverse complement strand
CTCCGCGGGAAATATGCATTCTTGATATCAGTATTTTTCCCAGTGGATATTTTCCTCGCTGAGCTGGGTGCGGCTCTCCGGCTCGCTCTGCGGATAGCCGACGTATATCACCGCGGTCGGGCGCACATGCTCCGGCAGACCGAAGGCGGCGCGCATCTTCCCGTCAAGCTCCTCCGAGCCGTAAGCCGACAGCCAGACCGTGCCCAGCCCAAAGTCCGGCGCGGCGTTGAGGATATTTTCCGTCGCGGCAAAGCAGTCCTGCACGGAAACGAACTCCCGCACAACCTTATTGAGGTCGCAGCAGACTATTATCGCCGCCGGAGCGTTGTATTTGCCGAAACGCATCATGCCGCGCAGCTCCTCCATCCGCTCGTCTTCCGTCAGCACGAGGAACTCCCACGGGCAGCGGTTCACCGCGCTGGGCGCCGCCGCGCCTGCTTCCAGCAGCTTGATAAGCAGCTCACGCTCCACCGGCTTTTCCAGATATTCTCTCACGCTCCTGCGTCTAAGCGCCGATTCGTAGCCTCCCATTCGAATTACCTGCCTTTCATATATTTTGACTTTTATCTGCTCTGAAATCAAAATATGCCCGCCTGTGCCGTACAGCGCACCACGCGGGGAATGCGCGTCTCCGCTTATCGAAGCTGCTCCGCAAACAATCCCTCAAAAACGCTTATCGGAATTTGTATCACATGGCTCTCGCCGTCATCCAGCGAAAAGGTGAACGGCTCCGTATATATTGTAACAAAGCTGCTGTCTATGCTAAAGCTCCTTTTGAAATTCTCCACATTTATCGCGGCTGCGCGGTCAGTGGGAATGTTTCTGCCGAGACACCAATCGGTAAGCTCTTTACGGATAAGCTCATACGCCTTATCGGTGTTTTCCCCGAAAATATCGTTCAGCCCGATCCGCCAGCCCGAATCCGCCAAAAATACGTCGGAATAGTAATATATCTCACGCTTTCCCCCGTTTTCATTGACATATGTCCGCTCTACGGAAATGTAATTTTCCGGACCGCTGAGTATCTGATAATCAAAGCGGCTCCTCGCCGGCGCCGAAGGCACGGAAATCGAAGCCCATTCGTCGCCGTCTCCGTATGACTTTTTCACAAAATCGAAAAATACCGCGCAGTCGTCCTCAAAGGCGCTGTATTCCGCCTCATAAAAATCATTTATCCGCTCGAATATCTGGCTTCTTGCTCCTTCCTCCGAAAACTTGGGCACCGAGGCAAAATACCGAGCCAGCTCGCTCCCCTCCGCATTGACAAGCCTGCGCTCATAGGTCAGCGAGCCAAGCAGCGCGTCCTGCGGAGACACATATTCCGCCGCCTGTGCCAGCTTGCGGGCGCTTTCCTCCTTTTGCCGCTGCTCCTCCGTCGTCGTGAAGCGCATCAGCGAGCATGCGGAAGCAGACGCCGCAAGCAGCGCCGCCAAAACGCATATCAGCCATTTTTTCATCCTGTCCAACCCTTGCATCACACTGTCTTTCAAGCCGTTTCGCTTTACATTATCCGCAGCTAAAGCAGGATCAGCGTGATCCCGTTGTTGTGCCTTTCGAGATCTCTGTCCCGCCGCAGCTCCGGGCATTCGTCCAGCAGCGCCCTCGTCCCCGCGTCGAAAACCGAAAACTCCTCGCCGGGCACAAAGGCGCGTATCTGTCCGCGGCGCTTCATGGAGGCAAGGTATGTCCTTGCCTCCTTTCTGATCCTCCCGCCGGCGCCGGACGAGCCGAAGCCGTGGATCACCTTCATCAGCTTTACGCCGCGTTCCTGACTGCTTTTTATAAAGTATGTCAGACGGCGGATCGCAAGCTCCGCCGTCGGCATACCTTCCTCAAGATTTACCGTGATATATTCCGCGCTCATTCCGTCAGGCGGCAAGAAGTCCGCTCAGCATCTTGCAGAACTGCGCACGGCTCGCCTGCCTTGCCGGACCGAAGCTGCCGTCTCCGAAGCCGCCGATGATGCCCGCCTTCTGCAGCAGATATACGCTTTCAGCCGCATATTCGCGGATGCTTGCGGCGTCGGTAAAGCTCGGCGCGGGCGCATCGCCGCCGACTTGCTTTTTCAGCACATTCTCCGCAAAGCGGCAGAGCATGACCGCCAGATCCTGACGCTTTACGTCGGCGTTCGGGTCAAACTTGCCGTCCGAGCCGAGCACGACGCCGTTCTTCTCCGCCCACACAACGTAAGGCGCATACCATGCGTCCGCGCTCACATCGGAAAACTTGCTCTCCCTGACGCTCAGATCAGCCTCGGGAGCTGCCATCGCCAGCATCTTGCATATCTCGGCGCGGGTGACGCTCTTGTCCGGGCGGAAGCTGCCGTCGGCATAGCCTCCAATCACGCCGCTGTTCGCCAGCTCGTACACATAGCTGTGATACCACTGTCCCTCCGCTACGTCGGAAAACTGCGGCGGCACAAACTTCACATCCGCCAGCGAAACAGTATGATCTGCGGCAAGACGCACGACCAGCGGTTTTCCGTTCTCGGCAGTCTTGTCAAGCTGCACCGTGACCTTATCCTTTTTGCTGTCCTCAGCGTCGAGCTTTACCCTGCCGTCGGCGCCGCTCTTCAGCGCCGTGCCGTCCACCGTCACCGTCGCGTCCGCCACGGGGCGTATCTCCACGCTCATGTTCCAGTTTTCGTCAAAGCTGGCGACCGAGGCGCTGACCACCAGCGTCACGATGCCCTTGGCGTCACGCTCGGCGGAAACCTGCGGGAACAGCGTCGCCGGATCGCCGTACGGGTCGGCGTAGCAGATGACGAAGCTGTCGCCGTTTTGAATGACGTAGTCATTCATGCCCACGCTGGCTTCCGCACCGTTGATGTAATACACCCAGCCGTCCCAGCCGCCGAAGGTTGCCGCGGCGTCCTCGCCTATCTTGGAAACATATCCGTCCGCCTCCTGATAAGCTATCTTTTCGCCGTCCAGCAGCGCCTTGAGCGCGTCGAGCAGCACAGTGCCCGCCGCGACTGATTCGCCCTTCTTATACAGCAGATTGCCCTTTATTCCCTCCACGCGCACGTCAAAGCTGACGTCGCCTGCGGAGACGAGCAGCGTATCGTTATCAGCCGTCACGCCCACGGACACCGCGCCAGCAAGCGTCAGGCATACAAGAAACACAGACAATATTTTTTTCATATTATTACCTCCCAAATACTTCTTTAAGATATCACAAAAAGTCCTTTGATGCAACATCAATCGTTTTACCGGCAATATCCGCCGTCCGCATCCCGGCAAGCATGTTGTCTTTACACCTCCCTTTTATAGCCTATTTGCGGATATCGTATGACAAGTTCCGCTTTCGGCGCTGCGGCTTTCATCAAAAATAAAAACGCACGGCGCCTGCACCGTGCGAAAAACAGGCACAGCAATGCCTGCCCCTTCGGCCCCGGTAACGGCGTGAGCCAAGGCGCGACTGTCGGCGTATCTGGCTTATCCCGCCTGACGGCAGGCTTCACAGTGACCGGCTCGTGGGGCTTTGCACCCCGTTCCGCCGCCGGCTCCTCCCGGAGCCGGATAGTCGTCCTTTTTATCTGCGGTCTTGACTTGTACATTATATTTTATCATATCAGGCTGTAAATTCAACCCCCCTTATATCGCTTTCTCTGCAAATCTCCGCGCAGACGCCCGCATGCGATTTTCTTAATATTTTCGTGCTTTTTTATTTTAGATATTTATTTTTTTTACATTTTGCGATATAATGCTTATGTATGCAAATAATAGAAGCGGGGTCTGTGCCCCGCGCCGAAACACAAGAAAGGGAGCAGGGTTGCAGGTATGTCAAAAGGAAAATATGCTGTTCGTTCAAGCAGAAGAAGAAAGCCGGTATGGATACTCTATGTGCTGGCTGCGGTCGCGCTGGTGCTGGCGGTGGCCGCGCTGTACAAGATGGTGCTGAGCGGTCATGACGATCCGGGGAATGATCCCGCCGTATTGGAGGATGGCGAGGTGCAGAACCTTTCCTCGGACGAGCAGAACGGCTCGGATGAAAACGCCGACCACGAAGGCGGCGGCGAAGTCGCTCCGCCCTCAGACGCCTCGCTCGAGCAGGCGCAGGCACTCATCGACGGATATTTTTACGACGAGGCGCTGGAACTGCTTGCTTCCGCCGGTGACAGCGAGCAGGCGCAGGCTCTGCGGCAGAAATGCGAGGAGCTGAAAGGCCAGCTCGTCAAATATGACGGACGCTATTACCATGTGTTCTTCCACAGTCTGATAATCGACACCTCCAAGGCGTTTGACGGCGACTATATGGAGCGCGGCTACAACATGTACATGACTACTGTCAGCGAGTTCCAGAAGATGCTGCCGCTGCTGCTGGAGAACGATTTTGTGCTGTATGACATCACCGAAATGGTGGAGTTCAAGGACGGCAAATCCGCACCCAAGGACATATATCTGCCCGCCGGCAAGAAGCCGCTGGTGCTGTCCATCGACGACGTAAACTACTATGAATACATGAAGCCGGACGGCTTTGCCGACAGGCTGGACGTGGACAGCGAGGGCAACGTCGTGACGATCGTCAAAAATGACGACGGCACCGAAAGCATGACCTACGACGGTGACGTGATGCCCATCCTCGACGCATTTGTCAAGGAGCATCCGGAGTTTTCGTGGCGCGGAGCCAAGGGCATCGTGGCAGTCACGGGCTATCAGGGCGCGTTTGGCTACCGCATAACCGACCTGGAAGACTACGACGCGGCGACGCAGAAATACATGCTGGACAAGGTAACCGAGGTGGCGCAGGCTCTGCGCAATACCGGGTGGCAGATCGCCAGCCACAGCTACACCCACAACCAGTACTGGACCAACAAGACCATGACCATGTCCCAGCTCGAATACGACACCGGCAGATGGCTGGGCGAGATAATGCCGTACGTCGGAGAGACAAATATCATCATCACGCCATTCGGCGTGACCTATGACCAGGACGACCCGCGCTTCCGCTATATCGTTGACCACGGCTTCAACATCTACTGCCCCGTCGGCTCGGATATGAGCACCACCTGGCAGAACGACAATATGCTGTCCTATCGGCTCAACCTCGACGGCATAACCATGCTCAATTATCCGCAGCGGATAAGCAAGTTTTTCTTCGACCCGGCGCTGGTGCTTGACCCTGCTCGTCCGCCGCTGAACTGAGAGGCTTCTTCACGCCGTATTTATGCGGAAAGGCGGTATGATAACATGAAATATGATAAAAAGCTCCTTTTCCTTGTGAACCCAAACGCAGGCAAAGCGAATATCAAAAATCATCTGGCGTATATCACGGATCTGTTCGTTCGGAACGGATATCTCGTCACGCTTTACACCACGCAGCCCGAAGACGATCTTGCCGAGATTACCGTCGAGCTGCTGGGCAGAGAGGATTACGACCTTCTCGTGTGCAGCGGCGGCGACGGCACGCTCAATCACGTCATCAACGGGCTGCTGCATCTTGACAGTCCCCCGCGTCTCGGCTATATCCCCGCCGGCACCACCAACGATTTTGCCGTCAGCTTTGCCCTGCCGAAAAATCCCTCCCGGGCTGCTGACGTGATAATGAACGGCGTACCTACCCCGTTTGACGCGGGAAAGTTCATGGACGACCGCTATTTTGCCTACGTGGCGGCGTTCGGCGCCTTTATCGACGTATCCTTCGACACTCCGCAGGACGCCAAAAACACATGGGGCAAGGCGGCGTATCTCATGGAGGGCGTAAAACGCCTCCCCAGTCTCCATCCGCACCATATACGGCTTGAGTATGACGGCGGAGTGATCGAGGACGAGATCCTGCTCGGCATAATAAGCAACAGTCCTTACGTGGCAGGCATGCCCGTGGGCAAGATAAACGCCGCCTGCATGAACGACGGCATAATGGAGGTCGTTTTGCTCAAGGACCCACACAATGCTCTGGAGCTTGGTCCCGTCATCAGCAAGTTTCTTGCCGGAGAGCTGGACAAAAACCGCATATATTCTCTCAAGAGCCGCAAGGTACATATCACCTCGCCGGATGACATACTTTGGACGCTTGACGGCGAACGCGGCGGCACGTTCAGCGACGTGAAAATAGAAAACGTGCCAAACGCATTGGAGATCATCGCCATGCCGGAAGGCACGCGCAAGAAGTGAGGCGCATAATATGCGAAAAAAGAGGGGCGAAAGCCCGTATGACGATTACAGCCGCGACGAAAGTCTTTCCGATATGTACCGCCGCAAGCCGCGCTGGGGCGATTACGTCACCGTGGCGATAATCGGGCTTGCCGCCGCAGTGATAGTGCTGCTGCTCGTCGGCGGAACCGGCGATACCGTGGTGATAACGCATATCGGAGAAACGCTTGAGCGCGTCGATCTGAGCGTCGTTTCCGGCGAGCCGTACACCTATACCGTGCACGGCGTTTACACCACGGTCGTCACCATCGAAAACGGCGAAGCGTACATATCCCAATCGACCTGCCCCGGGCAGGACTGTGTGCATGCCGGCGCGATAAGCAAGGCGGGAGAGTCGATAGTCTGCCTGCCGAACCAGGTTTCCGTCTCCATCGAGGGCGGATATCTTGACGTGCTTTCCAAATGAATAAGCAAGGCAGCGTTCTGCGACGCCCGAGGACTCTCGCGATATGCGCCTGCCTTACGGCGCTGGCGCTCGCGCTGTCTTACTGCGAGCGTTTTATTCCCGTTGGCGCGCTGATCCCCCTGCCGGGAATAAAGCTGGGGCTTGCCAACATAGTCACGCTGTTTGCGCTGTTTGCGCTGGGGCGGAGATATGCTCTTGCCGTCATGCTCACGCGCTGTCTGCTCTCCGCCATCTTCAGCGGACAGCCGATGGCGCTCCTTTTTTCTGTCTGCGGCGGGCTGCTCTCGCTGCTGACGATGAGCCTTGCCATGCGCTCGCGCCATCTTTCCATATACGGCGTCAGCATACTCGGCGCGGCGGCGCACAACGTCGGGCAAATCGCCGCGGCGATGCTCGTCATGCACAGCACGGCGGTATTTTACTATCTGTCAACGCTGCTTTTCGCGGCAATAATCACCGGCGCGCTGACCGCTCTCGCCGCCTCCGGCGTGCTGCGTGCGCTTGACAAAAGCGGACTGCTGAGAAGAAAATAAATATTTCGGAGGTAATGATATGACTTACACAGAAGTCCTGAACAAAGCGCGCGAGTGCAACGGCGGCATATGCAAGGCATGTCCCGTCTGCGACGGACGCGCCTGCGGAAATGCGATACCCGGTCCCGGCGCCAAGGACAGCGGCGACGTGTTCGCCCGCAATTTTGCGGCATGGCGCAATATTCGCGTCAACATGGACACCATCTGCGGAGACGCGCCCGTAGATACGGGCATAGAGCTGTTCGGCAGAAAATTCAAATACCCCTTCTTTGCCGCGCCGGTCGGCGCGCTGAAGCTGCACTACGGCGACAAGCACGACGACCTCAGCTATAACGACATACTGGTACCCGCCTGCGCCGAAGCGGGCGTCGCCGCCTTTACCGGCGACGGCAGCGACCCTGCCGTGTTTACCGGCGCGATAGCTGCCATCAAGAACTCCGGCGGACTGGGCATCCCCACCGTCAAGCCCTGGGACGCCGCCAGCGTCAAGGCGCGCATAGACATGGCAAAGGAAGCCGGCGTTATGGCGCTCGCCATGGACGTGGACGCCGCGGGTCTCCCATTTTTGAAAAATGTGACTCCCGCCGTTTCCGGCAAGTCCGCCGCCGAGCTGCGCGAGTTCGCGCAGTACGCCGGTCTGCCCTTCATCGTCAAGGGAATCATGACCGTTGCCGGCGCTGAAAAGGCTGCCGAGGCGGGCGCATATGCCATCGTGGTGTCCAACCACGGCGGCAGAGTGCTCGACCAGACTCCCGCCACCGCCGAGGTACTGGAGGCGATCGCAGACGCCGTCGGCGGGAAGGTAAAGATATTCGTTGACGGCGGCATCCGCAGCGGCGTGGACATCTTCAAGGCGCTTGCTCTCGGCGCGGACGCCGTACTTATCGCGCGTCCGTATGTGAACATGGTCTACGGCGGCGGGCGCGAGGGCGTCGCCGTCTATACCGAAAAGCTGGGGCGCGAGCTGCGCGAGACGATGGAGATGTGCGGAACGCACAGTCTCAGCGAAATAAATAAAAACTCGATTTTCCGCGGATAAGCTCTTGCATAACTCGCTTTTTACAGCTATAATGGAGTTTAGATGTATTTATTGCGCATCCGAGGAGAGATCAGGATGAAGAAATTTCAAAGCGATTACGTCGGCAATCCCATGCGTACCCACGTCTACCACGAGATCGAAAAGGCGATCATGGACGGCGTGTTCAAGCCCGGCACCAGTCTCACCGAGGTCAGGCTTTCAAATGAGCTCGGCGTTTCCCGCACGCCTGTGCGCGAGGCGCTGATGCAGCTTGAGCTGGAGGGGCTGGTGAGAACAGTCCCCAACAAGGGCGCTGTCGTGGTGGGCGTTTCCGACGCGGACATACATGACATATACACCATCCGCACCCGCATAGAGGGACTTGCCGCACGCAGAGCCGCCGAGAACTTCACCCACGCCGAGCTTGACGCCATGCGCGAGATCGTGGAGCTGCAGGAGTTCTACGTCAGCAAAAGCGATTTTGCACAGGTGTGGATGCTGGACAGCCGTTTTCATGAGCTGCTGTATGAGGGCTGCCGCAGCCGACCCATCAAGCAGATGCTGCTGCTTTTCCACAACTATATTCAAAAGGCGCGCGAAAGCACCGTCCGCAGCGGCAGAGCCGCCGCCTCCACCTCGGAGCACCGGGACATTTTCAACGCCATTTTAAACAAAAACCCCGACGAGGCGGAGCGACTCACCGAGCTGCACGTTTCCAACGCCAGAGACAGCTTTTTCAAGAGCAAGCAGCACGCCGAGGAGCATGGCGAGTAATTTAACCGATTTAAAAACTCCGGTCATTTGACCGGAGTTTTTCTTTACTTCCTGAATATCTTCAGATAATCCGCCTCTGTCTGCGGAGTTCCGACAACGGATATGGACACCTTCGACATGTCGAATATGCGCGCCGCTGCCTTCAGTATATCCGCCTGCGTGACCGCGTCCACCTTCCGTATCACCTCGTCCACGGTGATCTCTCTGCCGTATATCAGCTCGTTTCTGGTTATCCAGCTACGGCGCGAGCCGGTATCCTCCATGCCCATCAGCATGCCCGCCTTTATCTGCTCCTTCACGCGGGCAAGCTCGCCCGTGTCCATGCCGCTCTGCTTCATGCGCAGCGCCTCCTCGCGTATCAGCTCCAGCGCCTGCAGCTCCGTCTTGGGACTCAGCGCCACGTACACGCCGAGCAGCCCCGTGCCGATATACATCGACGAATAGCTGTATATCGTGTAGCACAGCCCGCTCTGCTCCCGCACCTTTTGGAACAGGCGCGAGGACATATTGCCGCCGAAGGCGCTGTTCATCACCTGCACGGCATAATGCTCGTCCGAGCCGAGGGCTATGCCGGGGAATGCCACGGTTATGTGATTTTGCTCGATATCCAGCTTTTTCTTCCGCGATATCGCCGGAGCATATTCCGCCGCCTCAAGAGTCGGCGGCGTACCCGCCGGCATGCTTTCAAACAGCTCTGTGATATATTTGATATCCGCGTCCGTATAACTGCCGCAGACCGCCACGAGCGTATTCTGCGGCGTATAATTGCGCGCTCTGTATGCCCGCAGCGTGTCCGAGTCTATCCCCTCCAGCGTCTTTTTATAGCCGAGTATCGGCCGCGCCAGCGAGGAACCGGCGTATACCGCGCCGGAAAGCAGCTCGTAGGTCAGGCTCTCCGGCGTATCCTCCGCCATGCCTATCTCCTCGAATATCACTCCGCGCTCCAGCTCAACGTCCTTTTCCCGAAAGGCGCTGTTGAAAAACATATCGCAGAGCAGCTCTGCCGCCCTGCACACATGCGTATCCAGCGTGCGAGCGTAATAGCACGTATTTTCCTTGCTTGTAAAGGCGTTCACCTGTCCGCCTATCGCATCGAACTCCTCCGCTATCTGCGCCGCCGTGCGCTTCTCCGTACCCTTGAAAAGCATGTGCTCTATAAAATGAGATATGCCGCACAGCTCCTCCGGCTCGTGCCGGCTGCCGCTGCCCACCATTATCCCTATCGCGCAGGAGCGAACCTGCGTCAGCCGTTCATGCAGGATACGCACGCCGTTTTTCAAAACTATCTTTTTTACCATAAGACACCTCTTTAAAACAAAGGGACTGATACCAGTCCCTTGTTATTTTGCTTATAGCTGCGGGCGATTATTCACCCTTTTCCGCAACTTCCTTCAGCGCCTGCTTGCGCGAGAGGTTGATGCGTCGCTTGTCGTCGATCTCGCTGACCTGTACCCACGTCTCGTCTCCGATATTGAGCACGTCCTCCACCTTCTCGACGAACTTGTTGTCCAGATGCGCCATGCGGATAAGTCCCTCCTTGCCGGGACCGATCTCCACAAAAGCGCCGAAGTTCATGATGCGGGTGACCTTGCCGTAATACAGGTCGCCGATCTCCGGCTCCTTGACTATCGCCTCGATCATGCGCAGGGCGCGCTCGCCGTCTGCGGCGTTGACCGCCGCGATGCACACGCTGCCGTCGTCCTCGATGTCGATCTTGGTGTTTGTTTCGGCGGTTATCTTCTGGATGACGCTGCCGCCCTTGCCGATGACCTCGCGGATCTTGTCCGGGTCGATCATTATCTGTATCATCTTGGGCGCATAGGGGCTGACTTCCGGACGCGGCGTGTCTATCGCCTTGAGCATTATCTCATTGAGGATATCCATGCGGGCGACGCGGGTCTTTTCAAAAGCCTCCGCGATTATCTCATAGGTCAGACCGTCGTTCTTGATATCCACCTGAATGGCGGTGATGCCGTTTTTCGTGCCGCCGACCTTGAAGTCCATGTCTCCGAAGAAGTCCTCTATGCCCTGGATATCTGTAAAGGTTATATGCCTGTCACCCTCTGTAACAAGCCCGCAGGAGATGCCCGCCACCGGCGTCTTTATCGGCACTCCGGCGTCCATCAGCGAAAGCGTGCTGCCGCAGATCGCACCCTGCGAGGTACTGCCGTTGGAGGACAGCACCTCGCTGACTACGCGGATGGAATACGGGAACTCCTCCTTGGAGGGCAGCACCGGCAGCAGAGCCTTTTCCGCCAGCGCACCGTGACCGATCTCGCGGCGGCCGGGGCTGCGCGAGGGTCTTGCCTCACCCACGGAGAAGGATGGGAAATTATAGTGGTGCATATAGCGTTTTTCAGTCTCCTCATAGGTCGTGTCCAGCTCCTGCGCGTCCTTCAGCGTGCCGAGCGTGCATATCGAAAGCACCTGTGTCTGTCCGCGGGTGAAAAGTCCCGATCCGTGCACACGCGGTATCACCGCGACCTCCGCCGCCAGCGGACGCACCTCGGTCATGCCGCGTCCATCCACACGCCTGCCTTCGTCGAGCAGCAGACGGCGCACGACGTACTTCTGCAGCTTGTACATGCACTCGCCGAACAGCGCCTCGCTGTCGGGATATTTCTCCGCGAAATGCTCCGTCACATCAGCGGTCACCGCCGCGATGCGCTCGTCGCGCACGGTCTTGTCATCCGTATCCACCGCCTCTTTGACGGCGTTCATCGCGTAGCTTTTGATATCCTCAAACATCTCCTCCGGCAGCGTGACACTGGGGTAGCTCGCCGGCTCTCTGAAGTTCTCCGCCTTTATCTTGTTTACAAAGCGGATAAGCTCGCGTATCTGCTCGTGTCCCTTCTTTATCGCCTCGAGCATGATATCGTCCGGCAGCTCGTCCGCTCCCGCCTCGATCATGACCACCTTTTCCTCGCTGCCCGCGACGGTGAGGTGCAGCGCAGTTTCCTTGCTCTCCTCGCTGTTGGGGCAAACGATATGGCGCCCGTCGATGTATCCCATCTGAATGCCCACTATCGGCCCCTTCCACGGAATGTCGGAAACGGAAAGCGCGACGGAAACGCCTATCATTGCGGCAATCTCCGGCGACTCGTTGTAATCCACCGACATGACGGTGCAGTTGACACATACATCGTTGCGCATGTCCGACGGGAAGAAGGGGCGTATCTGCCTGTCTATCATTCTCGCCGCCAATATCGCCTTTTCGCTCGGGCGTCCCTCGCGGCGCATGAAGCTGCCCGGGACGCGCCCGACGGCGTAAAGCTTCTCCTCAAAATCGACGGACAGCGGGAAAAAATCTATCCCGTCGCGCGGCTTTGCCGCCATCGTGACCGCCGTCAGCACCGTGGTATCGCCAAAGCGCACCAGCGCAGAGCCGTTTGCCAGCCCTGCCAGCTTGCCTATCTCTACCTTGAGCGGGCGTCCGCCCAGCTCTGTCTCGTACGTCCTGTACTCGGGAAAGCTTGCGTGTTTCATTTTTTTCCACCTTTCTTTGCGCCAAGCCTACCCTTAGCACTTGAAGCCGCCCGTGAAAGGTCGCGTCACGGGCGCTTTCAACTGCTAAAAGGCAAGGCTTGTACTCTCATAAAATTAAAGCAAGGGGGGACTTTTGCCCCCCTTGTTTTTTACTTACGCAGACCTAATTTTGCGATGAGCGCACGATAACGCTCGACATCCTTCTTCTGCAGATAGGCGAGAAGGTTGCGGCGGCGTCCGACCATCTTAAGCAGACCGCGCTGGGAATGCTTGTCCTTCGGATGCGTCTTCATGTGCTCGGTCAGCTCGTTGATGCGGGCGGTAAGTATCGCCACCTGCACCTCCGGCGAACCGGTGTCGGTCTCATGCGTGCGGTTTTCCGCGATGACCTGAGTCTTTTTTTCCTTGAGGATCATAAAAATCCACCTCCTGAATATTTTCTACCCTGCGGCCGAGTAAAGGGCAGAGGCTGCTGCCGCGCTGAACGCGGAACGCTCCCGTTTACCAAGCTCGCGGACACAACATGCATGATATCACAAAGATCGCATTTTGTAAAGATTTTTCTTTTAATTTATTATTTACGGATTATTTACTAATTATTGCTTTATTATTTTTAATGTTGTGCTTTACTTTTTTTTAATGATTTGTTATAATTGCGTAAGAGGCAAATGTGTAAGAGTGTTTCGTATTGTATATACTGTTATGACATCTTGTCGTTTCCCGCATTTCTTTGCATATGCCGACTCTTTTGTATTTGTACACATAACTGCTTATGCAGATAACTTTCATAATGGAAGCAGCGTCCCTTCGGATGGCTGCGCCCCGCGTTAGGAGGCTTCTTGCTATGAAACTGAAACGTCTTCGGGTGCTCACTGCGCTTTTGCTGGTGTGCTGCCTTCTTATGCCCTATCTGCCGCTTTTCGCGGACTTTGATGAAGGCGGCGCGGAGGAAACCGCTCAGGATTATGTTCCTTCCACGGAGGCGGAGATACAGGCGGAGCCGGAGATAAACACCCCCGCAGGCGAGCAGGAAACAAACGGCGGCGATGCGTCAGTCCCTCTGCGCGAAGCCGAGATACAGGCGGAGCCGGAGGCGGAATCCGCGCCGCAAGTGCAGACGCGCGATATTCCCGACGCCATCTCCGATGATCCCAAGCAGCAGACAAATCCCTCCGCCGAGGACATAGCTTACGGCAGGGAGGCGGAGATACAGGCGGAGCCGGAGACTGCTGCCAATGCGGGCGGCAACGCTTTCCCCTCCGTGCCGCCCGCCGTGCCTCAGGACGATCCTCCCGCTACCGGCACGGACGGCGAGTCCTACTATACGGTATCATTTACCCGCAGTGGCGCGACCTATAACGTTTCCGCGGTAAAAAATCCCATCAAGGTGTCGGATATCGCGACGGCGCTCGGCATCACGGGAACAATAACCAATGTGGAAAGCGATAACGATTCCACCAACTCTGCCTATCATTTAGGCCATTATACCATAACAAAGGAAAATAACGAAGGGAATGACGAATGGTTTATACAGACAACCTCACCGCGGTCTTATACCAGCAATTACAGGATCAGGATCACCGTGGGCGAAATCACTTATAGCGTCAACCTAAAGTATGTCGCCCGACCCATCTCGGATAACGACCCCGGTGCAATAGAGGGCGTGACGGTCGGCGGCAGCGTCTATACCTTTGCTTCCGGTATGCCGCTTTCCACGATATATATCGACAACGCTTATTTTCAGACTCCCAGCAGCTATAAGATCATTTCGACCAATCCCGGCTTTGTCATGTTTACCTCTTCCACCGCCTTCGCTTCTGAGGTAAACGACTTTATCGGTTACGACCCGACAAAAACCGGCGCCACAAAGCTCTCTGCAAATAAGGATAATTTTTTTGAAGGAGATTTGTTTTCCTTTACCTATAACAACGCGGCGATTTTACACGACGGAACTGTAGCAAACGTAAGAATCACCTATTCCGATCTCCATATCAGTGTGGATAGCCGCGTGGGCGAGAATCCATTTAATTATAAAATATCTCTCGCCAAGGGAAAACATCTGAAAGTTAAGACCAGCGATAATTCCAGTAGTCAGAGCGCTTTTGATGGCGAACCATACTATGATTCCAAATCTGCGGCTGTCCGTATGAACGCCAAAATACAGATAGTAGACAATTCCGGCAACCCCATTCCCGGCAGCTTTATCGTTGCCTGCACCGGAATCAATGTTGCCAGATACGGCACCATGATTGCCAGACCTATTCATGACCGTCATCTTTATGATGATTATTCCGAATCCTTCCAGGTAAACGGCGGAAGGCTCTGCGATATCTATGTAAGACCGAACAGTAATGTTCTAGAGCCAAGCACCGGCGGTAGTGAGTATCAGCGAAAATATTATTATCCCTATGTGACGGAAAGTGAAGGCGGCATCAAATTTACCGGCGTGCAGTGGCAGGTGCCCGGACGAACCGATCCCGCGCAAGGTCCCAACGGCACCTATTCAGCAGGCTTCGTCACCACGATGGACGCCTATGCAGGCGCACAGATGACTAATTATTCCGTGGGTAACAAGGATGTTCTTGACACCTACTACATGGACGGCTATTCCATCTGGCACCGCATCCGTTCCAGCTCCACCAGAGGAGGAACGATACAGACGACCACCAAAGCCAACCACAGCGGCGCTCTTTCCGACGGCGGCTCGGTGCTTGAGCCCGGCACCTATGTTGTGCCGGACGGCAAGACCGTGGTATATACCATGACGCCGGACCCCGGCTATGAGCTGGACACCGTCACCGTGGCGGAAAACACCCTGAGCTATACGCATGGCGGCGTGGACAAAACAGACGTTGTCAAGACGAACGTCGTCTATAATACCGACGGCAGCGTGAAATACTACACCTTTACATTCCCCACCAATATGAAAGACGAGGCTATCCATGTAAAGTGGAAGAAGTCCAGCTCTGAAAACCTCACCGTGAAGAAGCAGACCCTCGGCGGCGACGGCAAGTTCACCTTCCGCATAAAGGCGGGCGGAGATCTGGTCGTGCGCAATGCATGGAAAAAGATAGCCTCCTGGCAGACCAGCTGGAGCCCGAAGAACTCCTTTGCCTACGTGACCTCACGCGCATATCCCATCGTGCTTGACGGCACAACATACAATACCGACTACCTTGTGAACAACACCTCAAACAGCTCCGGCAAGCTGCTGCTGTACGGCGACTGCGCCGGAGACGCAGTGCCGCAGTCGGTCACTTTAACGAATGATACCCTGAACACCTCCAAGACTCTCTACAGGGCAAAAAGCGACGGTCATGTGTATCAACTGACTTACAACGGCGAGGTGTACGAGCTG
>JAFTDT010000051.1 GCA_017453985.1 Clostridia bacterium | reverse complement strand
GCCGGAGAGCATGACGCCGCGCTCGCCCACATAGGTATCATAGCCGTCCGGCATCTCCTCTATCTCGCTGTGTATCTGCGCCATGACCGCCGCCTGCACGACCTCCTCGTCGGTGGCGTCCGGTCTGCCGTAGCGGATATTCTCGCGTATCGTCCCCGCGAACATGAACACGTCCTGCTGGATTATGCCGATATTGCGGCGCAGGCTGTCCTGTGTGACCTCGCGCACGTCGTGCCCGTCCACCGTCACGCGCCCCGCCGTCACGTCGTAAAAACGCGGCAGCAGATGGCACAGCGTCGTCTTGCCGCCGCCCGACGGTCCCACGAGGGCAAAGCTCTCGCCCGCCTTGATGTCAAGAGTCACGTCCTTCAGCACGTCCACGCCGTCGCCGTAGCTGAAGCTGACGTTTTCATAGCGGATATCGCCATGCACTCCGTCCAGCGTCTCGGCGTCCGGCGCGTCCTTGATATCCGCCTCGGTACGCATGACCTCAAGAAAGCGCATGAAGCCCGCGCTGCCCTGCATGTACTGCTCCATGAACTGCACCAGCTTGCGTATCGGGGAAACAAAGGTGGAGACATACATGGTGAAGGTGATAAGTCCGATATAATCCAGTCTGCCGCGCATGATGAGAAAGCCGCCCACGGTTATCACCGCCACCTGCATGATGCTGGTGGTGAACTCCATGCTGGCGTGGAAGGAGCCCATCGCCTTGTAATAGGCGCGCTTCGCCATGCGGAAAAGGTCGTTGCTGCGGCCGAACTTCTCCCCCTCGGTCTGCTCGTTGGCAAACGCCTTTGCCGTGCGGATGCCGCTGATGCCGCTCTCTATCGCCGCATTTATCTCCGCGGTCTTTTTCTTGACCTCGATATTGGCGCTCATCATGCGGCGGCGCTGCGACAGCGTGAAGATGAAGCACACCGGCAGCAGCACCAGCAGCACCAGCGCCAGCTCCCAGCGTATCGTGAACATGACCGTTATCGAGCCGATGATGGTCAGCGTGCAGATAAGCACGTTTTCCGGACCGTGATGCGCCAGCTCTGTGATATCGAACAGGTCGTTGGTGATGCGGCTCATCAGCACGCCGGTGCGGTTGTGGTCGTAGAAGCTGAAGCTCAGCTCCTGCATATGCGCGAAAATATCCTCGCGCATGTCCGCCTCCACCAGCACGCCCATGCCGTGCCCCACCACAGTGATGACATAATAGCACACCGAGCGCAGCACATATGCCAGCACGATGACGCCCATCACCGTGAAGAAGGCGCCGAACAGAGTATTGGGCAGCAGCCGCTGCATGCACAGCCTGGAAACGAACGGAAACGCCAAATCTATCGCCGCCACCGCCACCGCGCAGGACATATCCAGCGTAAATATGCCGATATGCGGGCGGAAATATGATAGGAACACGCGCAGCGGGCGTCTGGAAAAATCCTTTTTCTTCATGCCTTTTACCTCTCCCTTGTATTTCACATCGACTGCGCCAGCCTTGTCAGCCCTTGGCGCAGATATTCGATGTTTCTCTCGTCAAAAACGGTGTCGCGGCTCGTGTGTATCCTGCCGGCGTACAGCCCGAACACGGGATTGCGGTTGAACGCCGCCACGCCGATATGCACGGGGAACTTGCGGTGGTCGGACATCACCAGCAGCGAGGAGCCGCCCGTCAGCAGAGTCTTGTCCCCGCTCTGCCCGAACAGCGCCGGCAGCCGCTCTGCGTATGCCGCCCGCGCCCGCTTGCTCAGCATCAGCATGATGTTGTCCCCGTCGGAGACGCAGTCGAGATTTACCAGCAGCTTGTCCTGCACCGCGGCGCGGTGCCTGCGACGGAAGAACGCCGAGCCGAGCAGCCCCAGCTCCTCGTTGTCGAAAAACACAAAGCAGCATTTTGCCCGCGTTTCCTCATCCATGCCCGCCATCAGCTCGCACAGCGTCACCACGCCGGAGGTATTGTCGTTGGCAGTGTGCTTGTTGGCGGGGCCGATCAGCATCAGCAAAAGCAGTCCTATACACGGCAGCGGCGCGACAAAGGACGCCCATCGCAGCGGCAGCAAGCGGAACATGCCGAAGTTTACGGCAAAGCACAGCACCGCAAAGATCACCGCAAATGCCAGCATGTATAATACGTACAGCGGCACGCTCAGCGTCATGAGATTGGGAAACGGCAGCACCGCGCAGGTGTCGTAGTGCGCGGTAAAGATGATCCGCGCCTGCTCCGGACTGCCGACGACTATATTGCGGCTGAGCGGCGTGCCATTGTCCTCCTCCACCGCCGCCTGCGGAAAATGCGCGCGTATCAGCTCTATAAAGCGCGTTTTCTGCGCCTTTTTCTTGCGTACCTGATACTCCGCGAGTATCGTGCGCGAAAGCTCTGTCATATCTCTCTGTCCCCCTTTGCATTCTTTTACAGTATAGCAATTATCGCCCTTTTTTGCAAACAATAAATTTATTCAAGCTTTTTTCAATTATTTATTGTATAATGGAAACAAGATAAGCTTTTCCGAGGGAGGCGTCATGCATGAAGATACTCGTGATAGAGGACGAGCCGGGGCTGAGCGACGCGCTATGCCAAACCCTGCGGCGCGAAAACTGGTCTGCCGAGGCGCGCTATGACGGCGAAAGCGGACTGGATGAGGCGCTGACCGGCATATACGACGCGATAATACTGGACGTGATGCTGCCGCGGCGCGACGGCTTTTCCGTCCTGCGCGAGCTGCGGCGGGAAAAGCTCGGCACGCCCGTGCTGATGCTGACGGCGCGGGCGGAGCTGGACAGCCGCGTGGAGGGACTGGACGCCGGCGCGGACTATTATCTCACCAAGCCCTTTGAGATGCGCGAGCTGCTGGCGTGCCTGCGCGCCATCACCCGCCGACCGGAGGACACCGCCGACGCGGAGCTGCAGGCGGGCGACCTTGTGCTGCGGACGCACCAGGGCGGGATATACTGCGCCGCCACCGGCAAGTTCGTCAAGATGAGCGTCAAGGAGCTGCACCTTTTGGAGCTGCTGATGAAAAATCAGGGGCGCATACTGGAGAAGGAGCAGCTTTTCGAGCGCGTATGGGGGCTGGAGAGCGACTCCGAATACAATAATATCGAAGTTTATATATCGTTTCTGCGCAAGAAGCTCAACTTTGTCGGCTCCGCCGTGCGCATCAAGGCGACGCGCGGCATCGGCTATTCACTGGAGGCGGAAGCATGATAAAACAGCTGCGAAAAAAGGTGCTCGTCACCATCATGTGCTTTGTCACGCTGATAATCGCCGCCTTTCTCATCGTGATAAACGCGGTGCCCGTGCAGCGTGACCGACAGGAGGCGCGGGAATATCTCACCCGCATGTCGGAAATCGGCGGCGGACGTCCGCAGCTCTCGCCCCTGCCCGCGGGCGGCGCGCCGGACGCTCCGCCGAACGAAAGAGGCGGCGGCAATATGTTCTCCATGGCGAATGCCGTCACCGTCCGCCTCAGCGCGGACGGCTCGGTGCTCTCATGGGCCGGCGACCGCGAGGAAAGCTTCAGCCGCGAATATCTGACCGCCTTTGCCGAGGACGTGCTCGCCTCCGGCAAGGAATTCGGCGTGCGGGACGGGCAATATTATCTGCTTCGCTCCGCCGGAACGCAGCGGCTGCTCCTGCTGCTGGACAACGGCATCGGCTTTGCCTCTGCGCGCCGCAACCTGCTGCTGTCGCTGGCGGCGGGCGCCGCCGCGTGGGTGCTGCTGCTGACGCTCTCCGTCTTTTTGGTAAACCGCATGACAGGTCCCGTTGCCGAAGCCTTTGAGCGGCAGCGTCAGTTTATCGCTGACGCCGGACACGAGCTGAAAACGCCCATTGCGGTCATCGCCGCCAATGCCAACGTGCTGGAAAGCGAGAGCGGCGGCAGCAAGTGGCTTTCTTATATCCGCACGGAGACACAGCGCATGGACGGGCTGGTGAAGGATCTCACCGCGCTCGCCGCCATGGACGCCTCCGAGGGCAAGGGCGAGCTTGCGGAGCTTGACCTCAGCAGCGCGGTGCTCAGCGCCGCCCTGCCCTTTGAAAGCCTCGCCTTTGAGCGCGGCATGACGCTCTCGCTCGATGTGAAGGACGGCGTGCGCTGCCGCGGCAATGAGGAAAGACTCATGCAGCTCGTGACCATTCTTCTGAGCAACGCGCTGAAATACGGCGAAGAGGGCGGCGAAATAAAGGTGACGCTGAGGCAGGATCACCGGCGGGCGCTGCTGCAGGTCTACAACACCGGGCAAGGCATCCGACCGGAGGAGCTGGAGCGCATATTCGACCGTTTTTACCGCGCGGACAAGGCGCGCTCACGCGCAAGCGGCAGCTACGGGCTGGGACTTGCCATCGCCAAGGCCATCGTCACGGAGCACGGCGGACGCATCTCCGCGGCGAGCGAGCCGGGGAAATGGGCACGCTTTGACGTGCTGCTGAATACATAAATCAGGGGGACAGACTATGAAAAAGCTCAGCGCCGTCATCTTTGACCTCGACGGCACGCTGCTGGATTCGCTGAATGCGTGGACGGAGATCGACCACCACTTTTTCGGCAGGCGCGGCATGACCATGCCCGCGGACTACACCACCTCCATCGCTCATATGACGCTGGAGCTGGCGGCGGACTATACCATAGAACGCTTTGCGCTGACGGACAGCAAGGAAGCCGTCATTGAGGAATGGCGCGTGCTGGCGCTGGAGGAATATGCGCTGCGCGTGCCGCTCAAGCCCGGCGCCGCCGAATATATCGCCGCTCTGCGCACCCGCGGCGTCCGCACCGCCATCGCCACCGCCTGCCGTGAGGAGCTGTGCATGGCGGCGCTGCGGCGGCACGGACTGGCGCACGCCTTTGACTGCATCACCTACTCGGAATACACCGGCATACGCAAGGGCACGCCGGAGATATATCTGCACACGGCGGAGGCGCTGGGCGTGCCGCCGGAGGAATGCCTCGTTTTCGAGGACCTTCCGGACGGCGTTGCCGGAGCCGCCGCCGCAGGCATGCAGACCGTAGGCATGCTGAACGACAACCGGCGCCATGAATGGGCGCGGCTGTGCGCGCTCGCCGGACGTGTCATCCACGATTTTACGGAAGAACTGCCCTTGCTTTGAGGGTCTGCACGGCATGACAAAGACCTGCCTGAACGCCCCCGTACCTTCCTCCGAACTGTTTTGCGGCGTTTTTTTGCCGAAACAGGGAACTTTTTTCCCGCCGCGCAGTCTAAAATACAAGTTACAAATTTCTTAACTTCGCGCCGAAAGAGCCTCTTTCGGTTGTTTTCTGCGTGAATACATGTTAAAATGACATGTGGGGCATGAGCCCCGTTGAGAAAACGTAAGTTTTTAAGCTGCCAAAACAGAACAGGAGGAATTTTATGAAAACGAACAATCTCAAACGCGCGCTGGCAGTATTTCTGTCGGCACTGATGATCCTCGGCGCCGCGCCGGCGGTCTTTGCCGCAGGCGGCGAGGGCGTCACCGGCTGTACGCACGCAGACGCGGTGGACGGCAAGCACGTCCCCAAGGCAAACTCCGCCGTCGTCACCGACCCCACCTGCGAGGCGAAGGGCTACACTACCTACACCTGCTCGCTGTGCGATCAGACCTACACGGACGATGAGACCGATATGCTCCCGCATGAGTATGAGCTGTTCAACCTTGACGAAACTCATCACGTCAACAAGTGCAAAAACTGCAGCTACATCGATAACGATTCCAAGGAAGAGCACACCAAGGTCTGGAAGCACGACAACACGCATCATTGGGAAGAATGCGGAAAGAACTGCGGCTATCAGACTGAAAAGGCGGAGCACACCGTGACTAACTGGAGCGCGCCCGTCGGCGGCGTATCCACCGGCACCTGCACCGTCTGCAACGGGACTATCACCAAGACCGTCGCCAGCGAGATAACCATCACCTTCATGAACGGCACCAAGGTCATTTATGAGGGCAAGACCACGTCCGGCGGCAAGATAACATACGGCGGACCCAACCCGACCAAGACCGAGACCACCGGCATGACCTATGATTTCTCCGGCTGGTCTTCCACCGATACCAATATCTACGGTCCCGGCACGAGGATCGTCAATATGAGCACCCAGACCTTCAGCGAGAACACCACGCTCTATGCTGTCTTTACTCAGCATCTTGACAGGCTGCAGGACGTTCAGATCACTCTTAACCGCAATGCGACGAGCTATACGCTCTCCACTGCTGTTTCGGGTACGTCCTCCATCTCTTCTCAGGTGTCCTCCAAGCTCTCCGGCAGCATGGGCGGCTCGCTGTACAATATCGAGCTGAACGCGCCGAGCTCCGCCTCCAACCGGATAGGCACGCTCTATGCCGACAGCAGCAGGACCCCGCTTTCCACGACGAAGCTTTATACTGCTTCTGAGTTCGGCTCCATGTATTTCGTGCCCAGAAGCTCCGGAACGTTTTACATCGACTATACCGCATACAACCAGTACGGTCACAGCATCTCCGGAATGATCGCCATCGCGACCTCCGGCGCTTCTTCAAACAATGAGATCAGGTATGAGGTGCCTTCCAACGACACAGTCACGTTCCTGCTCTCTGATTTCAGCGCCTTCTTCAGCACTCACTATTCGTCAGCCTCTTATCCGCTGCGCTATGTGCAGTTCGGCTCCGGCTCCGATCTCAGCGCCAGCAACGGATATCTCTATTTCAATTACGGACGCAACAATTCACAGCAGTTTACTGCAACCAACATCACCAGCTATGATTTCTATTACAACAGCGCCAGCTACGGCGATTATCCCCTCAGCTCGCTGACCTTTGTCCCCGGCTCGCGCACCGGCAGCTACACCGTTGAGATACCCTTCACCGCCTATTACGACAGGACGCATTATGCCAGCGGCATAGTTGTGATCTCCGTGGGCGGCGTTTCCGGCGGCGACGTGGTCTTTACTGTCGGCGCAAACCGCACCGTGGACCTCTCCGCGGCGGCGTTCCGTGACTATTTTGAAAAGAATTACAGCGGCTATGACTTTACCCACGTGGTATTCGGTTCCTCCTCGCTCGGCAGCTCTGACGGCTATATATACTACGACTACAACGGCTCCGGCAGCTATATGTTCAGCGCCTCTGCGCTCACCAGGTACAGCTTCTATTACAGCAGCCGCACCTACGGCGATTATCCGCTGGACGGACTGACCTTTGTCTCCGGCACGAGAAGCGGCAGCTACAGCGTCGAGATACCCTTCACCGCTTATTCCGGCTCGTCGCGCTCCGTTACCGGCAGGCTGGTCATCAACGTCAATGACAGCTCCTCTCTGAGGGTCGTCTACACGGTCGCCAGCAACGGGACTGTTGCCATGACTGAGAGAGCCTTCAGCGATTTCTTCAACAAGGAGTATCCCGGCTACAGCCTCAGATACGTGAGGTTTGGCGCCGGCTCCGATCTCGGCGCCAGCTACGGATATATGTATTACAATCTTGACGGCAGAAATCAGGAGCGTTTCACCAACTCTACTATCGCCAATTATGATTTCTACCTCGGCAATAACTCCAGCTACGGTAATTATCCGCTGGATGGGCTGACCTTCGTTCCCGGCACGCGCACCGGCAGCTATACCGTTGAGATCCCCTTCACCGCTTATCACAGCAACTCCGTGCGTCTGAACGGCACCCTCGTCATAGAGGTCGGCTCCGTCAGCGGCGGACAGGTGAAGCTCACCGTCGCGCGCGACAGCACGCTCACCCTGACCGACAAGCCCTTTGCCGATCTCTTTGAGAAAAGGTATTCCGGATACAACCTCAGATATGTGAGGTTCAACTCCGGCTCCAATCTCGGCAGCAGCTATGGCTATCTCTACTACAATTACGGCAAGAGCAGCCAGCGTCAGTTCACCTCCGCCGGTATCAACTCGTATTACTTCTATACCGGCAAAAACACCACGCTGGGCGATTATCCGCTGAGCGAGCTGACCTTTGTCCCCGGCACGAGAAGCGGCAAGTACAGCCTTGAGATCGACTTTACCGCCTATTACGACAGCTCCCGCGTCGTGACCGGCACCCTTGTCATCGAGGTCACGGACGCTGTAAAGACGGAGAACTTCGATATCCTCTACAACACCATCTCCAAGGATCCCGTGGCGATCCGTGCCAAGGATTTTGCCGATTTCTTCAAGAAGACCTATCCCAGCTATACCCTCAGCTATGTCGAGCTGGGCGGCGTTCCCGCGACCGGCACGCTGTACTATGACCGCGCTTCCACCAACGGCGCGCTCACGCTGACGAACAGCAATTACGGCAACTATTCGTTCTATTACGCTCCGAACTCCTCGCAGCGCGATCTTGACCGGCTGACGTATGTTCCGAGCGGCAAGAACTACTGCGTGATGATACCCTTCACCGCCTATGCAAGCTCCAACCGCAGCGTGAGCGGCAACATCATGATCAGCGTTTCCAACGCCAATCTCTCTGATGTATACGCCGTCACCACCAAGGGAGCCAAGGTCTCGCTGTCCGGCAGCAATTTCAACACCAAGCTCAACGCCGCTGTCGGTCAGACCTTCAGCTATATCAAGTTTGCGGCTCTGCCCGCTGCCTCGGAGGGCACGCTCTATTACAACTACACCTCCGCAAACAGCTACGGGCACAAGGTCGATAAGAACAATTCCTACTATTATTCCAGCACCGCTTCCGGGGCATATCTCGTCAACAATATCTCCTTTGTCCCGACAAGCGGCTACACCGGCTCCATCACTCTGCCGTATGTCGCTTACAACAGCGCCGGCACTGCGATAGCCGCCGGCAATCTCTCTCTCGGCGTGGTAAATCAGATCAAGTCGTACAGCGACGTATCCGGCTCCAACTGGTTCTATAAATACGTCGTGGAGCTGAGCGACGCGGGCGTTGTCAACGGCTATCCCGCCGGCAACTTCCAGCCCAACGGCGATGTGAAGTACGGCGAGGCGCTCAAGCTGATAATGCTTGCCGTCGGCTACAACGAGCAGCCCACTCCCGCCGGCACGCACTGGGCGACCGGTTATATGAACCGCGCGATCTCCGACGGTCTTATCACCAACGCTGTCAGCAACCTCAATTCCACCATCAGCCGTCAGGCTGTCGCACAGATCGCAGTCCGCGCAATGAGACTGACCGCCGTATCTTCTTCCGGCAGCTCTGTCTTCAAGGATACCAACGACGCGAACGTGCTCACGCTCTTCAAGGCGGGCATCGTGGAAGGCAGCTTTGACAGCGCCGGCGACCGTTATTACTATCCCACGAAGACCATCACCCGTGCAGAGGTCAGCGCGATCATCTGGCGCATCAATCAGTATTCCAAGTAACAATCAAACCTGCCCCGCCGCGGCTTCAGTCCGCGGCGGGGTTGTTTTTTTCTCCGAAGTATCGCATAATAGTATCATAAACGCCGGAAAGGGATAGGGACGATGAACGTATATCTTTTTGAGCTTGACTCCGTGCGCAATTCCGAGGCGGAGATCGCACGCGGGCAGGAGGCGCTGTTCCGCGAGATAGTCGTAAACGGCAGCACCGTCGTGCTTTCGTACAACCAGCTTTCGGACTCTGCCGCCTTTTGGGCGGGGCTGCGCGATGAAAAGACCTACTCCGCCATCATGGAGCTTTGCCGTCTGGGGCGCATACAGGTCTCGCTGTTTGCCGGACACCGCACCGCAGCGCAGTACATACTGGAGCATATCCGCGAATGCATGCGGCGGCTGGACGATGCCGACGGCGAGCAGCGGCAGTTTTATTTTTCCCTCGTGCCGCTGGACGCCGACGACCGCGGCATGCTGGAGGACGTATATCATGCGATCCAGTACAGCGATGTACAGCTTCTCAGAGAAAAGTCGCAAAGCGAAGCGGCAAACAGCGAAAAATACCTTTTTCTCTACCGCTATGCCGAGCTTATTCTGATGCTGAGCCGCAGCGACACGGCAAACCGCAGGCAGCGACAGGGACTTTTCCGCACGCTGACAGATTTTCTCTCGCTGGCGGAGCGTGAGCTCGGCGGCACAGACGCCGCCATAGCCCCCGCCGCCGCGCTCCTCCGCCGGATCTCGCAGGGCGCCGCGCCGGACGCGCTGCAGCGCCGCAGCGTATGGTACCGGCTGCTGGACGCGGAGCCTTTTTCGGACGATGTCTGTGCGGCGGAAGCGATGATCGACCTCTGCTATAACTACGCGGTCGAGGACAGCATGCACGATATAGACCGCCGCTGGGACGGCGAGGACATGACGGACTTTGCCCGTCGGTTTCGCGCCGATATGGAGCAGTATATGCGCTCGGCGGAGCTGGGCGAGCATGTTTTCCATTGGCAGGACGACGCTCGCCGCAGCGCACAGAAGGATTTTCCCCGCGCCGCCGCGCTGCCCGAATGGGGACTTGCGCTGGAGCTGGTGCATAGAAATCTCGAATACGCCGCCTCCCGCGGCAAGCCTGCCACGCCGCCCGTGCGCAGCAAAAGCCGCTCAGAAGGGGCTGCTGAACAAAAACGCCGCTGGACACGGCTGACAAAGCGCAGTCTGCTGTACCGGCTGCTGCTGGCGGCGCTGTACGCGCTGGCGTTCATCATTATAAATTATCTGCTCAACGTGATGCAGGACGCCGTAACAGACGGCTTGGGCATAGATCTCGGACTGGGCGGCAGGTTTTTGCTCGACTTTTTCCTGATTGCCGTTTTCGGGCTGCTGTCCTCGCTGCTGTTCCTGCGCGCCGGACTGCCGGATATACTGGAAACTGTGCAGAGCGTCATCGGCGGCGTTCGCGAGCGACGCATGCTGAAAGACTTTGAAAAAAGAAATGCAAGGAGGAAACACTGATGCAATACTGCGATACGCCCGAATGGCGGCGATATATCGAGCTGCTGCGCCTGCGGCCGGCGGCGTTCCGCGGCGGCATGACGGAGATAATCACCGACCGCGACGCGGTGAACGCTTATTATGAAAAAACCGGCAGGAGGCTGGGCGTGGTCTATGAAAGCCCCTATCACCTGCTGGTCGTAGACCTCGTGCGCGAGAGCGGCGGCACGGAGCCCTTTGCCTACGAGCGGCTGCTGCCCGCCGTGGAAAGCGGCGCCATCGTGGCGGCGCCCGTATACGACGGACGCTTCGTGCTGCTGCGGCAGTTCCGCCACGCACCGCGCGAAAGCATGCTCGCCTTTCCCCGCGGCTTTGGCGAACGGGGGCTTAAAGCCGAGGAAAATCTCCGCAAGGAGCTGCGGGAGGAGCTGGGCGTTTCCGAGGTGACGGATATCCGCAGGCTTGGCTCCGTTGCCGCCGACAGCGGCGTGCTGGGCGGCGAGGCGGAGGTATATCTTTGCCGGGTGAACAATCCCGCCTTGCAGACGGGGCACGAGGGCATCGAGGCGCTGGAGCTTTTGAGCGAGCGCGAGCTGACGGAGCTGATACGCGCAGGCGAAATAAAAGACGGCTTTACCCTCGCCGCCTTTGCCCTGTATCTGGCAGGAAAATAAACCGTAAAGCATGAAAAGAGCCGTGGCGGTATCCCGTCACGGCTCTGTATATTTTCTGTTATTCTTCCGCAGAGGCGCTCTGCCCGGGGGCATACTCCTTTTTCGGTCCGCTTCTCCTGCGGCGGCGGCGCGGCTTTCCTCCGCCTGCCGTGCCAGAGCCTCCGCTCCTCTGCTGCTGCCCCTCGCTGCCCGCCAGCGCGACCACGACCTTGCGGTTCGGCTCGCTGCCGATGGAATAGGTCGTCACCGCCTCGTTGCCCTGCAGCGCGGAATGGATTATCCTGCGCTCGTGCGGATTCATCGGCTCCAGCGCCACGGACTTCCGATATTTTATCACCTTCTGCGCCGTTTTCTCCGCCAGCGACTCCAGCGAAGTCTCACGCTTTGCCCGGTAGTTTTCCGTATCCACCACCACGCGCCAGCGCTCGTCCTCGTCACGGTTGGCGACGATGTTGGTGAGGTACTGTATCGCGTCCAGCGTGTCGCCGCGTCTGCCGATCACAGCGCCCATCTTCTCGCCGCTCAGCTCCATGCTTATCGTATTCGTTTCCGTGTCCTCGGTCATTCTGACCTCAGCGGGCGTGCCGAAGCGTATCAGCAGCCCCTCCAAAAAGCTCTTGGCGCGCTCGCCCGGCGAGGTGGAGTATGACACTCTCACTATCGCCGGCTCCTTGCCTATGCCCAAAAATCCGGATTTGGAGTTCTTGAGCACCTCCACCGAAACATCGTCTCTATCCAAGCCCAGAAGCTGCAGTGCATTTTCCACCGCCGCCTCTATGGTATCCCCTTTTGCCTCGATCGACTTTACCATTTTCCCGCCTCCTTTTCAGCGTTATTTTTTCTGCGGCTGCGAGCTCTCGATGCTCTTTTTGATATAGCCCTGCAGCGCCAGATCCTGCACGACCGTCAGGATATTGTTGGTTATCCAGTACAGTCCCAAGCCCGCCGGAAGTATAAATCCGAAATACAGCGACATCGCCGGCGTCAGCAGAGTCAGCATTACATTGCCCTGCGTCTGTCCCTCGGGCGTCAGTCCGTTCTTTTTGTTGATGCGCTGCATGAGCACGGCGGACGCCAGCGCGGTCAGCGCCGAGAGGATCGGCACGATCCACATGATGTTGAAATTGCCGAAGCTCGGCGTAGCCGCCAAATTGATCGGTCCGAAATTGAAATCCACCCTGAGTATCCTGTCCGACACGTCGCGGATCAGGTCAAACTTGTCATACATCAGTCCGGCAAGCTGTATCTGCGCGGTGTAGCCGCTGCCCATGGTATGCCCCAGCTTATCCGCGATCTCGGTTATCTGCGCCTGCGAAAGCTGCATGAAGTATGTCAGCGGCTGCGAAATGACGTAATAAAGCCCTATCATGATCGGGAAGGACAGCAGCATGGTGCCGCATCCTGCCATGGGCGACACGCCCTCGTTGTCGTACAGCTTCTGCATTTCCTCGTTAAGCTTTTGCCTGTCCTTGCCGTATTTGCGCTGCAGCTCCTGTATCTTCGGCTGTATGCGCTGCGTCTGTATCATGCTGCGCTTCTGCTTGAGCGTGATGGGCAGCGTGACCAGCTTTGCCAGAAATGAGAATATGATTATCGCCAGACCGTAGCTGCCGACAAACTCATAGATAAAGCGCATGATGTATCCGAACGGAACGGATATTATACTGAATATGGTTTGAAACATTATTTTTTCTCCTTATCAGAGCGCGCCGGAAGATCCGGCACGGGATCGTACCCTCCCTTGAAGAAGGGATTGCAGCGCAGAAATCTGCGCAATGCCAGCGCTCCGCCGCGAAGGGCGCCATAGCGCTCTACCGCCTCCAGCGCATATTGCGAGCAGGTCGGCGTAAATCTGCAGCTCGGCGCACGCTTGAGCCGAGAGAGATATTTGCGGTAAAACCCGATGAGGGCAAGCAGCAGCTTAGTCATCATGGCGCTCCTCCAGCAGCGAAAGCTCCGCCGCTATGCTCAGAAGATCGTCCGTGAGGCGCGAAAACTCTGCCGAATGCGCGGCGCTGCGCGCCACGATGACAACGTCGTATCCGCTTTTCAGCCGTCCCTCACTGAGACGGTACGCCTCCTTGATGCGGCGGCGGATCCTGTTGCGTCTGACCGCTCCGCCGAGCTTTACCGACACGGTGAGACCCAGCCGGTTCACCGCTTTCAGACGGTTTTTGCAGACATATACCGCCATCGTTCTGCGCGCCGCGGTCTTGCCCCGCCGGTACAGCGCGCGAAAAGTGCGATTTTCCGTTATGGATACCGTTTTTTCCATAAATGCTCCACCCCCAAGGGGAGTCGGACGCCCTGCCTTTCAAAATAAAGACCGCCGGAGCGGTCTTTGAAAGGGGCACCCCTTAGTGAGACAAACGAACCCTGCCCTTTGCGCGGCGGCGGGCGAGAACCTTGCGTCCGTTGCGCGTTCTCATCCTCTTCATGAAGCCGTGCTCCTTCTGACGCTGACGCTTCTTGGGCTGATATGTCCTTACCATGGTCTTACACCTCCTACGTCTGCTGTTATTGACACCGGCAAGAGCCGCCTGAGGCGCTTGCCGCTGCCAATAGCGCGACTTATATTATACATTACCCCCCGTGCTTCTGTCAATTAAAATTTAGGAAATTTGCGGGAATTTTCGCTTTATTCCGGTTTCCGGCGTTTGGAGGCGGCATATACGGCGGATATTGGCGCCCCTTCGCCGTGCATGAGCCCGCGCTCTGCGCGGCGGTTTTTTTCTTTTTCTTCTACATTTCCCGTCGTTTTTCTCCCTGAGCTTGTCCTAAAATATTCAAAAAGACCCTTTTTCGGGAGGACTCATCATGGACAGGGAAAAAACTATCGGAAAGCTGGCGGCGCTCCGCAACCGTGCCGCGGAGGCGCTGCAAAAGGCGCTTGGCTCCGTCTGGCTGCAAAAATCGGCGAGCGCCGCCGTGGGGCTGCTGATGGCGACCGCCTCGCTGGCAAGCGGCGTTTCCCCCTTTGGGCTGGCGTATGCCGCCACCGCGCCGCACAGCGCGCTCGGCGCGGCGGCAGGCGCATTTTTCGGCTATATGCTGGCGCAGGGCACGCAGGGGCTGGCGTACTGCGCCGCCGTGCTGGTCGTCCTCACCTGCCGCACGCTGTTCCGCGGCACGCGCCTGAGCCGCAGCGTGTATTTCACCGCTCTGTAGTCCTCCGTGGCGCTGCTCTTTACCCGCAGCGCCGTCGTGCTGCATGACGGCGGCTCTGCGCCGGTGCTGCTGCTGTGCGAATGCGCGCTGTGCGCGGGCTTCTGCGTTTTTTACAGCAGCGCGCGCCAGCGGATCGACCGCCGCAGCCGCCTGCTCGTCGTCTGGGGGCGCGCCGCCGCGCTTGCCTCCGTGCTGCTGGCGGCAAGATCGGTGATGGTGTTCGGCGCTATCTCCCTCTCGCGCGCCGCCGCCTGTCTCGCCGTGATATGCATGTCCGTGGGCGGTGCGGACATGGGCGCACTGGCGGGCGTCGCCTTCGGTGCGGTGATGGACATAGCCTATTCCTCGGGACCGTTTTTCGCCTGCATCTGGGGCTTTGCCGGACTGATGAGCGGCTTTTGCCGCGGGAGCAGCCGCCTGCGGCAGACCATGTGCTTTGTCGCCGCCAACGCCGCCGCGACGCTCTGGGGGCGCGGCAATCCCTGCTCCGTGCCCGGACTGTACGAATGCTTCATCGCCTCTGTAAGCTTCATCGCGCTGCCGCTGCGGCTCTCCGCTCCGCTCGAAACGGGGCTGGCGCAGCCCGTCCCCGCCGGCGGCGAGGGACAGCGCCTGCGCACCGCCGGCAAGCTGCGCAGCATCTCTGACGCCATCGGCAGGCTCGGCGCCGCCGTCGCCGCGCCCGCACACGCGCAGGAGACACAGCGGAGCAAGCCGGAGCTGTCCTCCGTCTTTTCCGGCGCGGCGGGCGCGGTCTGCCGCAAATGCCCGCGAGTCTCCGCCTGCTGGCAGGACGGCTATATCGACACCAAGGGCGCGCTAAACGACGTTTCCGCCGCGCTGCGCCGCCGAAACTTTCTTAAACTGAGCGACTTTCCCGCACCCTTTGCCTCGCGCTGCATGCGGCTGACGGAGCTGTGCGGCGAGATCAACCACCGCTATCGCAGCTCGCTTTTGCGCAGCGCCGGACAGGCGCGGGAAAACCGGGCGATGGAGCTGATAAGCGGGCAGTATGAAAGCCTGCGGAGCGTGCTGCGGGATATGGCGGGCAGCGTGACGCCTTACCCGGAATATTACCCCGAGCTGTGCCGCAAGGTGCAGGACATCGCCTCGGCTTACTGCCGCGGCGCGCGCGCCTTTGTCTATTCCGACAACGGGCGCATGCATATCGAGGTGCATCTCCCGCGCGAGCCGGCAGAGAGCTTTGACAGCCGCGCCTTTCTCGGCACGGTCTCCCGCGCGCTGGGCAAGAGCTTTCTCCCCCCGTCCGAGATCCCCGACCGCAGCGGCGCAGTCATACGCATCAGCGAGTGCGAACGCTTTGCCGCCTCCGTAAGCTGCGCCGTGCGCAAAAAACACGGCGAAAGCGTGTGCGGCGACAGCAGCATGCATCTGCACACCGAGGACGGCAGAGCCGTAGTCATGCTCTCCGACGGCATGGGCACCGGCGAGGCGGCGCAGAACGTGTCACGGCGCGCGCTGGAGCTGATCGCATCCTTTGTCAGCTCCGGCTGCAGTCTGGAGGAAAGCTGCGGCGCGGTGCTGCCCGTGCTGAACGCCGGCTTTGAGCAGAGCGGCTTTGTCACGCTGGATCTTTTGGAGATCGACCTTTTCAGCGGCGGCGGCAAGCTGCTGAAATACGGCGCCTCGCCCAGCTTTTTGCTGCGCGGCGGGAGCATGCGGCGCATCTGCGGCGAGGCGATGCCCGCCGGGATCGAAAATGTACTGCCGCAGGACAGCTCGCCCGCCGTGATAAAATTCTCGGACGGCGACCGACTGGTGATGCTCAGCGACGGCGTCTGGGACAGCGAGGGCATCGAAGCTGTGCTGCGCACGGGAGCGGCGCTCGAACCGCCGCAGCTTGCCGCCGAGCTGATAAACGCCGCCGCAGCGGGCGGCAGCACGGACGATATGACGGTGATGATCGTCCGCGTCGGCAGACGGCCGTAAACAGCCGATTTCTCCGGGAGGCGTCCCCCCGGAGATTTTTTTGTGATTTTTAAGTTGTGCTCGCCGTCTTTATTTGATACAATAGGAGACGGAGTTGATATTCAAATGAAGAAAAACGGCTTTTACGCCATGCTCTCGCGCATGAAGAACATCACGCGCTGGGGGCTGATGCGAAACGGACTGCGCGAAAACCTCTCCGAGCACAGCTTTGACACCGCGGTGATAGCGCATTCGCTTGCGCTCATCGGTCAGACGTACTTCGGCAAAAGCATCGACCCCGGACAGGTGGCGGCGGCGGCGCTGTTCCACGACGCACCGGAGATACTGACGGGCGACCTGCCCACGCCGGTCAAGTACAACAACCCCGAGATACGCAACGCTTACAAGTCCGTGGAGCAGGCGGCGGCGGACAGTCTGCTGTCCATGCTGCCTGACGCGCTGCGCCCCAAGTATCGGGTGCTTTTCGCCTTTGACGCCGAGCAGCCGGAGCTGTACGCCTACGTCAAGGCGGCGGACAAGATAAGCGCCTATATCAAGTGCGTGGAGGAGCTGAAGCTGGGCAACGAGGAGTTCCGCCGCGCCGCGCAGCAGCTCAGGGAAGCGATACGCGGGCTGAAGCTGCCGGAGGCGGACTATTTTATGGAGGAGTTTTCCTCCGCCTACGAATGTACTCTCGACGAATTACAGGAGGATTGATGATATGGAACATTATGATTACTTACTGCTCGCCGTCGTGGGGCTGCTGCTGGTCTGGCAGCTTGCCGGACTCATCGCCACCGGCAGGAATGTGCGCGTCGCCGGCAAAATGCCCGGTCAGCTCGCCTCGTTCATTCTCTTTGCCGCGCTCGTCGCGGTGGCGATATACCGCAACCGGAGCCGGATGAATACCACGCTGTGGATAGCCTTCGGCGCCATGCCGCTGGTGCTCGTCATCTTCGCGCTGATGAAGAACGGGCTGGGCGACAGCTTTGTATACTACCGCGGCAAACGCTATGGCTATGACCAGATAGAGTATTATCACGTCGAGCGCGAGGAGGGCGGCAGCTTTATCCTGCGGCTGCACACCCGCCGCCGCGACATCGTTCTGCAATACCCCGACGAGAAAAAGGAGCTGGTGATGGCATATCTGGAGAAGTTCCATATCATGAGCTTTGACGCGCACAAGGCGAGCGGCAGCAGCCGCAGATAGGACGGCCGCGCTTTTTGAATTATTCTGCATCGGAGCCTCGGTGAAAGGCTCCGATTTTTTTCAAATATTTCTCCTTTTTCCCGCCAAATGGGGGTGGCGGAGACGGAAAATATCTGGTAAAATAACATAAATAAGCTCCAGAGAGCAAGCACGGTCAACAATATCGGCATAGAAGGAAAGGGGTCATCACGCATGAAAAATCGAACGACGAGGCTGCTGAGTCTGCTGCTGGCGCTCGCCATGCTGACAGGGCTGCTGCCCGTGCAGACGTTTGCAGAGAAGCCGAAGGTCGCGTCCTCCATCAACATCGGATATGATGCGGCGCTCGCCTTTGTCTCCACGCGCTTTACCGGACGCGAGGCGACGGAGCTGCTGCGCGGCAGCATCACCTCGCCCAAGGGTGTGAATCTATCCGACACGCCTGGCGGCTGGTATGTCTATGCAGACGGCGACTATACGGCCCTTGTGGAAAAGCTCGGAGATCGCTACCTGTCCCTGCACAACAGCGACGAGCCGCTGCGCGCAGACGGAGAATATTATTTCTGGTTCAATATCGAGAACACGAGTGACTGCGAATGGGACACGGAAAATCTGCCGACGATAACCGTCAACGGCGCGGCTCCGGACGCTGCGGAGTGGCGCAATCAGGAGCCTAACGGCGATGTGGACGTCTATGTGCGCGCGCGTTTTGACGAGACGGCGGATGCGGTGTGGGGCATTTCCATCGAGCCGAACCTCTTCAGGGTGCAGCGCGGCACGGAGAAGCAGCTGCACGCCAAGGTGCAGGGCACGCTGGATACCGTGACGTGGAGCCTGAGCGGCAACGAGGCAGCCGGCACGCGCATCGGCGCGGACGGGACTCTCACCGTTGCGGCGGACGAAACGGCGTCCACGCTGACCGTACGGGCGACCTCCGCCGTGAACACGGCATACTATGCCGAGTGCGAGGTATCTCTTATTGACGCGCCTGTAACGATAGAGAGCGTGAAGATAAGCGCGGACAAAACGGAGGTCATCCGGGGCAACTCCGTCTATTTCACAGCCGAGGTCGTCGGCACGGACGTCCACGACTTGCTCTGGACGCTCAGCGGAAACAGCTCAGCCAGTACCGAAATCTACAGCCCCGACGGCTCTCTTTCGGCATCTCTCAATGTCAGCGATGGCGAGACGGCGGAGCTTCTCACCGTGCGGGCGACCTCCGCGCGGGATTCCTCAAAATACGACGAGCTGACCGTGAAGGTGCTGCCAAAGCACATCATTTCCGCCGCGATAGATATCCGGCACGAGCCTGTCACGCTGACGGAGGAAATGACCGGGCGCGAGGCGACGGAGCTGCTGCGCAGCAGCATCACCTCGCCCAAGGGCACGAGCTCGCCCGGCGCGCCTGGCGGCTGGTATGTCTATACAGACAGTGACTATACTACCCTTGTGGAAAATCGCGGAGAGAACTACCTGCCCCTGCACAACAGCGACGAGCCGCTGCGTGCAGACGGCGAATACTATTTCTATTTCAACATCGAGAACACGGGTGAGTACGAATGGGACACAGAGAGCTTTCCGACGATAACCGTCAACGGCGCGGCTCCGGACGCTGCGATGTGGCATAGCAGTTACAAGAGCGATGTGGACGTATATGTACGGGCGAAGCTCAGCACCGCGACGGAGCCGGTATATCCCGTCTGGGTGGGCGGCGTGCAGGTGACCGGCGCCAACAAAGACGACGTGCTGGAGGACGGCGGCAGCGTCACCTACGACCCGCTCGGCAAGACCCTGACCCTGACGGACGCCGACGTCACGGCGGCGGATATCTCCGGGCCTCCTGCCGGAACTCACACTGCCGGCATCATCATAGGTGAGGACATGACCCTGAAGCTGGAGGGAGACAGCACCATCACCGGTATTCCGGCATCCTCATACAGCTACGGCATCTGCTGTACTTACTACCCCGATTATCACCTCACCGTCACCGGCGAAGGCAGTCTGACCGTGACGGCGGGAGAAGGCGTCAGTATAGGGAGCATCGGCGTGAGCGTAAAATCATTGACCATGGACGGCGGCACGCTTATCGCCGGCGGCGGCAAATCGGAAAACGCGAGCAGCTACGGCGTTTACGCAAGAAATCTTACCGTAAACGGCGGCTCCCTCATAGCCGCCGGCGGTGAGGCAAAGAGTGGAAGCTACGGCGTCGGCAATGATCAAAGCGGCGAGCACGTCTACACCATCAACGGCGGCACGGTGGAGGCAAGAGGCAACAGCGCAGCTTTTGGACATGACCCCGACCTTTCCGGCTACGCTCCCGCGCCTGCCGTGCGGGTGAATACAGCCGCTTCGTCCGCGGGCGCGACAGCGTGGGACGGCATGGCTGCTCTGGGCGGCAGCAGCTCCGCATACAAATATGTAAAGATCGCGCCTTCGGTGTTCTACACCGTCACCTTTGACGGCAACGGCCACGGCGAGTTCCCGCCGCTGAAGGTCGCCGCAGGCATGAACCTTCATGATGCGATAGAGTTAGGAGAGCTGTGGGATACATACTTCCCGAATGAGCTTATCGACGGCAAATACATGCTCGATGACTGGTATCTTGATGCTGAATGCACGGAGCTTTGCAGGTTTGATGTTACCGTTATCAACGCAGACCTCACGCTCTATGCCCTCTGGAATGAGTACACCGTCCTGCACTCTGCCGAGGCGACCTTTCGCACGCCCCGTATCGGCGACACGATAGACCCGTCCGCCATTTTCACCGCGCCGGGCGGCACGGACTATTATGCAAGGGTTGCAAGTATAGACGATGCGCCATACGGCACTGCCGTCAGCGGCGTTTACGAGGACAAGACCTACTATGCCGTTGTTGAGTTCCAGTGCAAGCAAAGCGATTGCTTGTTCGACGCCGACACGGTCGTGAACGTGAACGGCACTGCCGTGGACGCGCCGCCCTGGCTGCCGTCGGGCGACTTCTACGTCTGGTATCCCATCAACCCGCTTGACCCCACTCTGCCGGAGGATGCGATAGAGTCCGCCGCGCTGACGGTGGCGGAGCCCGTCATCGGAGCGCCGATACCCGTCCGCCGAAACGCAGGTGACTTTTTATCGGTGGACGTCGGCGTCGAGGACGGCGCGGGCTATGTCGTATTCGCCTCCGCTTGGGGCGTCATGAAGGACGGCCGCATGGAGCCGGCGCAGGCGGGCGACGTCTTTGAGGCAGGCAGGGAATATGAGCTTATCACGATACTCATGCCGAAGGACGGATATTTCTTTGACGATGCTGCAACGGCGACCGTCAACGGCATGGAGCCGGACGAGGTAACGATCGTAACCGAGATACCGGGTATACGCTGCCTCGGCGTGAGACATATCTTTACCGCCAGCGAGCCGGTGGAGATAAGGGAACTGCGCTTTACCATTGAGGAGGCTGTGACAGGCGCAGTCCCGTCCACGGTCATGCAGGTGCAGACAGAGCCGGCGGGCGGACTGACCGTGGACAGCGTCGCCGTCGTGTGGTACGAGGGCGATAGCCACTTTTTTTCCGAGGCAGTACCTATGACCACGCCGACCTTTGAGTATGGCAAGCATTACTTCATCGTCTCGCCCGACCTGTCCTCGGTCATCGCGCCGGGATATATTCTGCCAATCAATCCGTATATTCTGACCAACGGCATTATTGAGGTCTATTCCAATCTTGGTGGCTATATTTATTACAAGGGTCCGATGCCTCCCATACCGATAACCGAGGTCGCGCTGGAGGGCGGCACGGCTCCCCTCGTCGGCAAGGCTCCCGACACGACCTCGTGGACGCTCCCCGCAGACGCGCATTACAGCATTGTCGGGACGCCTCATTGGTACAATCTTACGGATAGGCACCAAATGGCGGCGGGTGAGAAGTTTGAGCAGGGCAAGATGTACCAGTTCGACGCGCAGTTCAAGGCGGACGAGGGCTATCAGTTTGCGCCGCGGGAGGATATGACCGCCGTGTTCAAGGATATACCCGCCGACCTCATTAACGAAATCATCATAAGAATCTCCGGAGATAATCGCTCGGTGACTCTCAGATTTGACTTTCTGCCGACATATAGCGTGACCATATCCGATAAGCATCTCGGCACTGCGCGCGAGGGCTATGACCCCGCGGACTTTTCCCAGAGCATCTACTTTGTCAACCACTCCAGCGTGCCGCTTGACCCCGCGAAAATCCGTGTCTATGCGGATAATGAGGATATCATCCCCTATTTCAACAGCGGCGCGGGTATGCTGGGTATCAACGGAGGATTTGACAACGCGGAGCTTTTCCGCGCGGCTCCGAGAGAGGGGCTTGATGCGGGTTATTACGAAACGGTGCTGACGCTTGAGTACGACGTTGACGGCGACGGCACGTACGAAGTAACCCTCGGAAGCTGTACGGTGTCCTTCACGGTTACAGATGACGTGGGGCTGCTGAGCGAGGACGGCGAGCCGTTTACCGTCGGCAAGATACTGCGGTCTGAGGGCATGAGCCGCACGGCGGGCGGCACCGGCGAGCCGAATACCTACGGCTATGACCCGGACAACATCAGCATGACGCTGCGCGTCCTTGGCGCAAGCACGCCGGGTGATGCGCTGACCGCGCTGAACGGCGCGACATTCGAGCGGGCAGTGCGGAACGCAGGCGGAAGCATAGGATTTGAGAGGCTGACGCTGACGGAGAGCGACAGCTCGCCCGAAGATGAGCGGATCTTGAGCTATGCGAAGCAAAACGGCGAGATCGTACCCGTCATGCACATCCGCGCCTATGACGACGGCGGCGTACACATCGAGCTGACCTCCCTCGCCCCCGGCGCAGTGCGCCTCACGCTGGAGGGCAGGGAATATCTCCTCGCCACCCCCGGCGACGTCAATTTGGACGGCGAGATGGACGCCAACGACTGGGCGAATGTCATGCGCTGGGCGCTGGAGGCGCCGAGCAGCCGCGATACCAAGCCGAGCGACGCCGGATACACGGTCACGCTCAACGAAAACGAGGACTATAATCTGTGGATACTTATGGCGGACATAGACGGCAAAGCCATCAGCAATTCCGCAGACGAAGCCCAATGGCGCGATATTGTAGACTCCAACGACTGGAGAACAATAATGTACCTCACGCTGGAGGCATGGAAAAAGTAAGGCTGAGTAAATAAAACCGCAGGGCGGCGCAAGCTTGCGCCGCCCTGCGGTTTTTCTGCGCCGTGCCTCAGTCAAACGGCGGGAGATAAACCCCCGCCCTACGGTGCGCTGCGACATAAGACAATCCAATAGAATCCCACCGGTTTTCGCCAATGCGAAAACCACCTTCCTTACGCCTGACGGCGCAAAAGAGGCAAGTTAAGGAATGTCTGACTCCATCAGTCCTCACCGAGGCTCTGCCGCAGGGCGGCGCAGGCGCGCTTTTCCAGCCGCGAGACCTGCACCTGTGAGATGTCCAATATCTGCGCGGTCTTTTGCTGTGTCAGGTCGCGGAAATAGCGCAGGATTATCACCGCCTTCTGCACCGGCTCCAGCCGCTCTATCGCGCCGGAGAGCGCAAGGCTCTCCACCAGCCTGTCCTCGCCGCCGTCCCCCCGCAGCACCTCCGCCAGCGGCGGCGCTCCCGCGTCCGGCGGCGTATCCAGCGAGAGCGCGTCGCTCGCCGCCTGCTCGCACAATGTTATTTCCTCGCCGCTCAGCCCCGTCAGCTCTGTCAGCTCGCTGATATGCGGGCTGCGCCCCCGCGTTTTTTCAAAGCTCTCGCGCGCGGCGCGGAGTCTCGCGGCGTTTTCCTTAACGCTGCGGCTGACCTTTATCATGCCGTCGTCGCGCAGATAACGCCGTATCTCTCCCGCTATCTTGGGCACGGCATAGGTGGAAAACTGCGTGCCGAAGCTCTCGTCAAAGCCGCGCACCGCCTTGATAAAGCCGATGCTGCCGAGCTGGAACAGGTCCTCCGCATCCGTCCCGCGCCCCATAAAGCGGCGCACGACGCTCCAGATAAGCGGCGCGTTTTCCTCCGCCAGCCGCCCCATGCTCTCGCCGTCTCCGCGCTGCGCCGCGGCTATCAGCTCGCGCGTGCCGCCGCTCATTTCGCCTCGCGGCGGGTAAGGCGCTTGCTCATCTTGACAGTGGTGCCCCAGCCGGCGACGGAGCGCACAGAGAGCTTGTCCATAAAGCTCTCCATGATGGTAAAGCCCATGCCGCTGCGGTCGGCGCCGCCGGTGGTGAACATCGGCTCGCGCGCAAGCTTCACGTCGTCGATGCCGCAGCCGCGGTCGCGGACGATTATCTCCGCCGTGCCGTTCTCATACAGCCGCACCGTCATGCTGATGCTGCCCAGTGTGTCGCGGTAGCCGTGGACGATGCAGTTCGTCACCGCCTCGGAAACGGCGGTCTTGATGTCGTACAGCTCCTCCACCGTCGGGTCGAGCTGCGCCACGAACGCCGCCGCCGCAGAGCGGGCAAAGCTCTCGTTGGCGCTGCGGCTGGGAAACCTGACCGTGAACTCGTTTATGATATTCTTCATTTATGTATTCCCCCTTTACTTTATATCCACCACTTTATCCACCCCGGCGGCGCTGAGTACCCTCCGCGCCTGCTGCGGCGTACCCTGCAGACTGAGCGCCGCGCCGATATCGCGGCAGCCGCGCAGCGTCCGCATGACCACCGCGATGCCGGAGCTGTCCATGAAGCTCAGCCCCGCGAGGTCGAGCTGCACGCGCCGCGGCAGATGCACCTCGATTATCTCGTTTATCCGCTGCATCGCTGTGATCGCCTCGTGATGCCCCAGCTCGCCCTGAAGCTCTATCCTTACCAGCCCGTCGCTCAGACTGTGATTTACCGTCATTGCATTCCCTCCCGAATAAGCATAAAAAAACAGCCGTGCAGATGTTTCTGCACGGCTATTGTACCGTATTTATTCCCTAAAAATTGTCAAATATCGGCGGTAAAGCCCTCTTTTGCCTCGCTGAGGAAATACAGCGAGCCGCACGCCAGCACCAGCTCTCCCTCACGCGCGAGGCTCACGGCGAGCCTGCCCGCCTCGCGGGCGTCGGTACATACGCGCACGTCCGCGCAGTATTCCCGCGCGATCGCCGCGGTTTCCTCGGCGGGCAGAGTCAGCGGCGCGTCCGGCGTGACGGCGATGAACACGCGGCAGCGCCGCGCCACCATCGGTATGCACGCGCCGTAATCCTTCTTCTTCAGCATACCCATCACGCAGACCAGCGGCACGCCGGAATACAGCTCGTCCAGCGCCTCGCACAGACTCTCTATCTTCTTGGGGTTGTGCGCGCCGTCGATGAGGCAGTGCGGCGTCTCGCGCACGGTTTGCAGTCTGCCGACCAGCTCCGTGCGCTCCAGCCCCTCGCGCAGCGCCGCCGCCGGAATGGGAAAGCCCGCCTTTGCCAGCTCCTCCGTCACGGCTATCGCCGTCAGCGCGTTGTATATCTGATGCCGCCCCGCGAGCCGGATGCGGTATTCCTCACCCTTATAGCGAAAGCGCGAGCCGGCGGCGGAGGCTTCCAGCACCTCCAGCCGCGACATGTCCGCCACGTTCGGCTCCGCGCCCGCCGCATGGCAAGCGAGCCGAAGCTGCTCCAGCGCCTCCGGCGGCAAATCGCAGTATGCCGCCACGCGACTGCCGGGCTTGATTATCCCGCACTTCTGCTCCGCGATGAGCGATATCGTATCGCCCAATATATCCGTATGCTCCAGCGAAACGGAGGTCAGCACCGCCACCAGCGGCGCGTCTATCACGTTAGTGCAGTCGAGCAGCCCGCCGATGCCGACCTCGAACACCACTATCTCGCAGCCACAGCGCAGAAACAGCAGTATCGCCAGCGCAGTGACCGTCTCAAACTCCGTGCATTCCATGTCCTCGGCGCGCATCTCGTCCAGCGCTGGTATCAGCGCCTCCAGCGCCGCCGTCACATCCTCCTTTTCCGCCAGTCTGCCGTTTATCTGCATACGCTCGCGGAAGTCAAAAACATACGGCGAGACGAACAGCCCCGTGCGCCAGCCGGCGCGGCGCAGCACGCTCTCGCACATGGCGGCGGTGCTGCCCTTGCCGTTGGAGCCGGCGATATGGATGAACCTCATCTTCTTCTGGGGATCGCCCAGCTTTTCCATCAGGCGGCGGATACGCCGCAGCCCCTTGCGCGAGCCGAGGTGGATGCGGCTGTGGATATACTCCAAAGCCTCCTCATACGTCATACGCGCCACACCTCACGCCAGCGCCGCGATGCTCTCGTCGAGCTTTCTCAGCAGCTCCTCGAACTTCGCCAGCTTTTCCCGCTCCGCATTAACGACCGCCTCCGGCGCCTTTGCCACGAAGGACTCGTTGGCGAGCTTGCCGCTGATGCTCTGTATCTGCCTGAGCGCGTTGTCACGCTCCTTGTTCAGCCGCTGCAGCTCCTTTTCCGTGTCCACAAGGTCGCTGAGCGGCATGTATATCTTCGCCGCCTCCGTCACGCAGGAGATCATCTTGCCCGCGTCGGCGGGCGCCTGTGCGCTCACGCTTACGTCATCCGCCCATGCCAGCCGCTTAAAGAACGCCGCGTTATCGCGGAAAAGCTCCGGCATATCGCTGACGATGAGCAGCGCGGCACGCTTGGACGGCGGCACATTCATCTCCGAGCGGCGGGTGCGGACGGCGCGTATCGCCTGCATGATGCGCTCCATGTCCGCCTCCTCCCGCGGGAAGGCGAGACGCTCGTCGTATTTCGGCCACTCCGCGACCATGATGCTCTCGCCCTCGTGCGGGAGCGCCTGCCAGATAGACTCGGTGACGAAGGGCATGAAGGGATGCAGCAGTCTGAGGAACTTATCCAGCACATAGCCCAGCACGCGCTGCGCCCGCTCGCTTGCCGCCGTGTCCTCGCGGTCGGTCAGGCGGGTCTTGCACAGCTCGATGTACCAGTCGCAGTAATTGTCCCAGATAAAGCTGTTCAGCTTCTCCGCCGCGATGCCCAGCTCGTATTTCTCGATATTCTCCGTCACCTCGCGGGTAACGGTGTTAAGGCGGCTGAGTATCCACCTGTCCTCCAAATCAAGCTGCTCCGGCAGGGTAAAATCGCTCACCGTCAGATTCATCATTACAAAGCGCGAGGCGTTCCATATCTTGTTGCAGAAGTTGCGGCTGTTTTCCACGCGCTCGTAGGAAAAGCGGATGTCGTTGCCGGGGCCGTTGCCCGTCACCAGCGCAAAGCGCAGGGCGTCCGCGCCGTACTTATCGACTACATCCAGCGGGTCGATGCCGTTGCCGAGGGACTTGCTCATCTTGCGTCCCTGCGCGTCGCGCACGATGCCGTGAATGAACACGTCCCTGAACGGGCGCTCCTTCATATGCTCCATGCCGGAGAATACCATGCGCGCCACCCAGAAAAAAATGATGTCGTATGCGGTCACCAGCACGTTCGTAGGATAGAAATATTCCAGCTCCGGCGTCTTTTCCGGCCAGCCGAGAGTGGAGAACGGCCACAGCGCCGAGCTGAACCAGGTGTCCAGCACGTCCTCGTCCTGACGGATATTCGCGCTGCCGCATTTCTCGCATTTGCATACCTCGTCCTTGCTGACCGTCATGTGTCCGCAGTCGTCGCAGTACCACGCCGGTATGAGGTGTCCCCACCAGAGCTGGCGGGATATGCACCAATCGCGCACGTTCTCCATCCAGTTTGTGTAGATTTTGCTGAAGCGGTCGGGAACAAAGCGTATCTCTCCGTCGTTCACGACGCGCAGCGCCTCCTCTGCCAGCGGCTTCATCTTCACGAACCACTGGGCAGAGGTCATCGGCTCCACGGTGGTGCCGCAGCGGTAGCCGGCGCCGACATTGTGCACGTGCTCCTCCTCGCGCACAAGATAGCCCTCCGCCGCAAGGTCGGCAAGGATCGCCCGGCGCGCCTCGTCACGCTCCAGCCCCTGATATTTGCCGCCGTTTTCATTGATGCGCGCCTCGCCGTCCATAACAAGTATGAACTCCAGCCCGTGCCGCTGCCCCATCTCAAAGTCGTTGGGGTCGTGGCAGGGCGTCACCTTGACGCAGCCGGTGCCGAACTCGCGCTCTACATATTCGTCGGCAAAAATGGGTATGCGTCTGCCTACCAGCGGCAGCACGGCGTGCTTGCCCACCAGATGGCTGTATCTCTCGTCCTCCGGATGCACGGCGATGCCGCTGTCGCCCAGCATGGTTTCCGGACGGGTGGTGGCGATGACGATATATTCGTCGCTGTCCTCGATGGGATAGCGCACATGCCAGAGATGGCCAGGCTTCTCCGAATATTCCACCTCGGCGTCGCTGAGCGCGGTGGTGCATTTCGGGCACCAGTTGATGATGCGGCTGCCCTTGTATATCAGCCCCTTGTTATAGAGATTTACGAATACCTCCTTGACCGCGTGCGAGCAGCCCTCGTCCATGGTAAAGCGCAGACGGTCCCAGTCGCAGGAGGCGCCCATGCGCTTGAGCTGCTCGATGATGCGCCCGCCGTACTTATTCTTCCACTCCCAGACGCGCTCCAAAAACTTCTCGCGTCCGAGGTCATAGCGGCTCAAGCCCTCGCCGCGCAGCACCTCCTCGACCTTTATCTGCGTGGCAATGCCGGCATGGTCCGTACCGGGCAGCCACAGCGTTGAATATCCCTGCATGCGCTTTGTACGGATAAGCACGTCCTGAAGCGTATGGTCAAAAGCGTGCCCCATGTGGAGCTGCCCCGTGACATTGGGCGGCGGCAGCACTATCGTATACGGAGTTTTGCTTTTATCTATCTCCGCGTGGAAAAATCCGCCCTTCTCCCAAAACCGGTACAGCCGCTCCTCTGTCTCCTTTGGCTCGTAGGTCTTGGGAAGTTCCTTTGCCGTGCTCATTTCAATCACTCCCGTGTTATAATTATTTTTTTACCGAAAATAAAAAATCCGCAGCCGCACAAACGGCTACGGGACGGGCATAAAAGCCCGCGGTACCACCCATATTCGCGCCCGAAAGCGCGCACTCGAGGCGCCTGCACGCCCCTATCCTTAACGCGGAATACGGCGGAGCTTACTCTCAGTTCTGCCCCGCGGCTCCGGACCGACCTTCACCGTACCCGTCAGCGGCGCTCGCACCGACCGCGCCTTCTCTTTGCCTGCGGGAAAACGGCTACTCCTGTCCTTCACAGCCTTTGACGCATATTATACTGCCTTCGCGCCGCTTTGTCAACCGTTTTTTTGCGCCGTGTTTGAAAAAAGCCGCGGCGTGTGGTAAAATAAAGCAAAGGAGTGATATTATGGCGACATATCTGATAGATTACGAAAACGTGCATATCAAGGGCATGAACGGGGTGGAGAGTCTCGGAGAGAAGGACAGCGTGATGATATTTTACAGCGAGCGGTCGAACACGCTCACCTTTTCCCTGCACGAGCGCATCAATGCTTCCCGCGCCGCGGTGCAGCTCATCTCCGTCACCGCCGGCTCCAAAAACAGCCTCGATTTTCAGCTCGTGTCCTACCTCGGCTGGCTCATCGCCAAGCGCGGCGGCGAGTCTTATGTCATAGTCAGCCGCGACCAAGGATTTCAGAGCGTGGTCAGCTTTTGGAAGGAGCGCGGCATACGCATCAAGTGCGCCTATGACCTCTCGGAATACGACCGCGAATCTTACGAGGAGCGCGTGAGCAAGCTGATACCGCAATATAAAAATGACGTGCCGCTGGTGATAGATTATCTGGAAAAATACAAGACCAAGCAGGGCTTTAACAACGCGCTGGCAAAGCAGTTCGGCAGCGAAAAAACCGGCGTGATATACAAGGCGCTCAAGCCGCTGCTCGCCGACAAGAAGGGCAAATAGCTCCGCTACCCAGCCGTGCGTTCCCTCTCCAGCTCGTCTATGCGCGCCTGCATGCGCTCCAGTCCGGCGCGCAGGCGGCAAAGCTCCTGTGAAACGGGGTCGGGTATGTTGACCTGATCGAGGTCGGCATTGTCCCGCTCCGCGACACGCTGCTCACCGATGCGCACCACCCGCGCCGGCACGCCCACCGCCGTGCCGCCCTCCGGCACGTTGGACAGCACCACCGCGCCCGCGGCTATCTTGGCATGGTCTCCGACGCTGACGGGCCCGAGGATCGCGGCGCCCGCGCCCACCAGCACATCGTTGCCCAGCGTGGGATGGCGCTTGCCGCTCTCCTTGCCCGTGCCGCCGATGGTCACGCTCTGATACAGCGTGCAGTCGTCCCCTATCTCCGCCGTCTCGCCTATCACGATGCCGCTGCCATGGTCGATGAACAGCCCCCGCCCGATTTTTGCGGCGGGATGTATTTCTATTCCGGTAAAAAACCTGCATATCTGCGATATCATCCGGGCTAAAAAGCGCAGATGCAGCCGGTGGAATGCATGCGCCGCACGGTGCCACAGCAGGGCGTGAAAGCCGGAATACAGCAGCACGACCTCCAGCCAGCTTCGGCAGGCGGGGTCTTTTTTTCTTACCGTTTTTATATCGTATATCAGTCTGCACATATGAAAGCACCTCTTGAGCAATTGATGAATAGCGCCGCAAGACGCCGACGCAGCATTTGTTCTTCATTTACCTTAGCGTATAAAAAACGCCTCCCGCCGCCGAAGCGGCAAGAGGCGCAAAGCGCGGTCCCACTCTTGATTTTACTCATGCGCCGGTAACGGAAGCGACCCGCGGCGGGATACCGCGGCGCACACCGTTTGTCCCGCCGGACTCCAAGGCGCACTTTACCAAGCCCTCCCGCAGGGCGCTCGCAGCATATACGCCCCTCTCTGCGCGGGCGGTGCAGGGCTACTCTGCCTCTTCACCGTCTTTAATTATTCAAAACTGTAAATAATAATATCACAAAACTGCGCCCGGCGCAAGTCTTATTTTAAATTCTCCAGCATTTTCAGCAGCATGTCGTACACGCGGTCAAAGGAGGCGATATCCAGCCACTCGGCGGGAACGTGATAGTCGCCGGACAGCGGTCCGATCGCTATCGCGTCCAGCCCCGGTATCGCCGCCGCGTAGTCGGATATCTCCAGCCCGCCGGGGCAGATCTCCTCGCGTATCTCGCGCTCCCACTCGCTGCGTACCAGCCGCGCAAACAGCTCGCGCAGCGGGGAGTTTTCCATATAGTCCCACGAGCGGTAGCGCACCTCCGTGCTCTGCCGCGCTCCGTATTTGTCCGCAGCGGCGCGCAGCGAGGCGAGCAAGGCGCCGTTCAGCTCGCTGCTGCGGCAGCGCGTGGAGCCGGTCAGCCGCAGACCCTCGGCAGTCGTCTCGACCATGCCGATGAGATTGCTGGTAAGCATATATTCATCGGTATGCTCTATCGTTCCGTTTGGCAGCTCGCCTATCATGGCGAGCGCCGCTGCGGTGGACTCCGCGTCGAAGGCTTCCTCCGCCGTGCTCTCCGTCAGCTCCAGCCGCAATCCCTTGTCAGTCAGCTCCGTGAGGTGTGCGCGCACCGAATCCGCGTCCCACGCCGCCAGCTCCGCCGTGCAGCTCAGCGGGTGGGCGTTTTCCGCCGTGCCGCCGCAGAGCGAGATCAGCCGCAGCTCCCCGCCCGCATTTTGCAGCAGCCATGCGAGATACTTCACCGCGTTTGCGCGCTCGTCCAGCGCCTCCAGCCCGAAGGAGGGCGGCGCGATGCCGGACAACTCCGCCCGCAGCACGCGCTCGCCCGCCAGCGGCGCGCGGCGCAGCGGCAAATCTGTTATCAGCTTGTCGCTGCAATAATTTCCCACCACCGTCACATGCTCGCCGGCGGCGTCCAGCCCAATCATGCGGCGGGCACGGATAAACCCGCTCTCGGCAGTCGCGCGCGCGCCGACGCATCCGACCTCCTCCTGCACGGTAAATACACAGTCCAGCGGCGGGTGCGGCGCCTCCCGCTCGTCCATGATGGCGAGCATATACGCCACCGCAACGCCGTCGTCCGCTCCCAGCGTGGTGCCGCGCGCGCGGAGTACGCCGTCCTCGACGTAAAGCCGTAGCGGATCGGTATCGAAATCGTGTCCGCAGTCCGGCAGCTTTGTCCCCACCATGTCCATGTGCCCCTGTAGCATGAGCGGTTCCGAGTCTTCATAACCGGGCGAGGCGGGCACGCGCACTATCACGTTGTGCAGCTCGTCCTGATGATGCCAATAGCCCAGCTCCCGCGCGCGGGACACGATATAGTCGCTCAGCGCCTTCTCGTTGTACGAAACGTGCGGAATGGCGCATATCCGCTCAAAGTATTTCTGATGCGGCTTGCTGTGGTCGAGTACCATAGTCCTTACCTCCGACATTATATTTTATTCTGATACCGATATTATGCCACAGCCGCGGCGGCAAGGCAAGAGGCGTTGACAGGCAGCGAAATAAAAACGGCAGCGAGATAATGCCGCTGCCGGAGAGCTTTTGCATCTTTTTCAAATGTCCAGCACGCCCAGAATGATTATGCCGGCGACGACCACCGCGATGCAGGCGTAATGCTTTTTGGACAGCTTTTCCTTGAGGAACAGGCGGCTCCATATCACCGACGCCACGCAGTAAGCGGAGATTATCGGCGCGGCGAAGGCGACATGCTCCGTATCTGCCAGCGCGTAGATGTAGAAGAACTGCCCGATGGTTTCAAATATTGCGCCGGTGTACTTGGGCGCCTCCTGCCGCGGAACCAGCGGCTGCTTTTTTATCAGCACGACGTATATCAGGCACAGCAGACCGACCGCGAGGAAGGTCAGCTCGTACGCCACGTTTGCCGAGTCCTCGTTCAGCACCTCCAGCACGCGGCTGTCCGCAAAAGTGCCCAGCGCGTCCAGCAGACAGTAAACTATCGGTATCAGTATCGCTATCCAGCTCTTGGCATAGTGACGGTTGGATTCGTCCTGACGCGCGCGGCGCAGCTCCTCGTCCTCACGCGCCTCGGTCACGCCCAGCCCAATCACGCCGAGGCAGACCAGCGCCACCGCAACCAGCGCCACCGGCGGCAGATCGTCGCCCACGCCGACGGTGATGAGCGTCAGCACCGCCACGATTGCGCCGGAGCTGTTGCATATCGGAGAGGAGATGGAAAGCTCGATATAGCGCAGACCGAGATAGCCTATCGCCATGGAAAGTATGTACAGCGCCGAGACCGGCAGATAGGTCATGATGACGGAGGCGTTTATCTCCACGCCGCCGATGAATATCTCATACGCCGCGTGCAGTCCCATTACGACGCCGACGGCGGTGACCATCTTGAGATGGCTGTATTTATCCTTGCCGTCGCCGCAGCCTATCTTTGAAAACAGGTCTGAGCCGCTCCAGCAGAGCAGTGCGATGAGCGCAAACCAAAACCACATATTCTTTATCTCCCTTTTTTGCATAAAAACGACGCCGCCGGAAGCCACGGCGGCGTCGGACAAAACAACTATGGTGACCCATCGCAGATTCGAACTGCGGACACCCTGCTTAAAAGGCAGGTGCTCTGCCGACTGAGCTAATGGGTCATATGGCTGGGCTGGCAGGATTTGAACCTACGATGCCAGAGTCAAAGTCTGGTGCCTTACCCCTTGGCGACAGCCCAGTATTTGCCGCCGCACGGCATAAAAAAGAAAATGGGGTGGATGAACGGACTCGAACCGTCGGCCTCCAGGGCCACAACCTGGCGCTCTAACCACCTGAGCTACACCCACCATATTTGGCGTGCCTGGAGGGACTCGAACCCCCAACCTACTGCTTAGAAGGCAGTTGCTCTATCCTGCTGAGCTACAGGCACATGTGACTTTTGACATGGCTCCCGGGCAATTCCCGGAAAGCAGGCTGTTAAGTAAACGCTGAGCATATCAGCGTTTACTTAACTTGGAGCAGGTGATGGGAATCGAACCCACGTGTTCAGCTTGGAAGGCTGACATTCTACCATTGAACTACACCTGCATGTGCCCCTCCAAGTCAGCTTTTCAATTATAATACAGACACTTCCGCTTTGTCAATAGCTTTAGCAAGAAAATTGGGGCTACGGCGTATAATCGACGCAAAAGAGTTTTATGAACTTTTTTATTCATACCGCAGCAACGCATTTCGGCGTCGGCAAAAGCATTGTTTATGCGATCATGTATCACATTGTTAAGGGAAGAGGACAGCTTTTCTGCCCTCTTCTCTTTTATATTTCATTGATTTTTGCCAATTTATTAATCCATTCATTAAAATGTAAACATTGTGACCGCATAACATCTATGCCAATGTCTTCTGCAATATTATATCCATCCAAGAACTTGCTGTATGCCGGATACAGCGACAATATGCGCTTTGACGGAGCGGTGCTTGGGTTGTTATTAATATGTTCGGGGGTTTCCACTTTTGCTCTGATATCGCACAGTTCTTGCAGTTTCCTTTGTGGTAAACCACAATAGGAAAAACACTCCGGTCTAGAAAACAGCAGCGCTTCAAACTCATGCAGCATCAAATTCGGTATTAGATTGTTTGCGCCGATATCAGCCTTTATGGCATCTTCAACAAACTGTACTTTGCTATAAATATCTGTGTTTGCATTATTTTGCATTCCTGGTGCGTCGGAAGGAAAGGCATAATAATCAAGCATTGTTGTAATAATCGCAGTTCTGTCGTTCGAACACAATACTTTCAAATCTTTTTTGATAATGCTGTATTTAGAAACGCCGTTACACGAAGATGCAGACAAAAAGATATTATTGGGATAGAAAATGGGAGCTAATAGCCTGTTTACAAACGTTTCCTCCGTAGGTCCCTCGCAGTACACTATTACTCTCTTCATCTTATGGGCGCCCCCCAAAGACGTTTCGCTTCCAAAGCTCACCTAATGTATAATCTTCATCAAGCCACACTTTAAGCTGTTCATAATTCAATCGGGAAAAAACAGATTTATTTTCTTTATGGTTTACTACAATAATATCTTTAGCTTCAAACTCATTAAGCAATTCAACAGATTGTGTAGAAACAATAATTTGTTTTTCAACTGACGCTTTTTTTATTAAAGAGGCAAGCAGCGATATTGCATATGGGTGCAAGCCAAGCTCCGGTTCATCAATCAGTATTGTTTCAGGCATTAAATTTGCCGGCTGTAATAATAAAGTTGCTAAGCAGATAAACCGAAGCGTTCCATCTGAAAGTTGAGCTGCAATAAAAGGTGCTTCGCTGTTTTTGTCCTTCCATTCCAAACGAATGCTGTCCGGCTTAAGCGGATTAGGGCGTAAAATAAAATCTTCAAAATACGGTGCGACAAGCTGAATGGTGCGAACGATCTGATTATAGCTGTTTTCTTCCGCAGTCTTTAAGCGGTAAAGAAATGCCGCCAAGTTTCGGGCATCTGTGGCAAAGTCAATATTATCATTAATTCCATGCATTTGCTTCACAAGCGCTGTATCGCTTGTGTCATGAAAATGATATACTCTCCATTTTTGGTTTTGCAGAATAGGTTTTACAAATTTATCAATTCGGTAACCACAGCCTTCCTCCCATTTTGATTCAAAATGACCACTGCCTACAGGTTTAGAACCGCACTCCACCCAATAAAAAGACTCTTTTTCAAACATCATTCGATTATCTGCGGTTGGAGTTAAGGTAAATTGATAGCCATTTTCCCCAAAATAGAATTCCGCGCTCATACACTCCGTCTTTTTGCTGCCAAAAAACAAAAATGCATTAGGTCCTCCATATTTCGAAATATGCGCTTGTAATTCTCCATCAATCAATGCCTGCAGCATTCTAAACAGAGATATGAAGTTCGTTTTGCCAGAACCGTTGCTGCCAATTAAAATATTCACCATGTCCAAGTCTATTGAACATTCTTGGATAGACTTGAATCCGTTAATCTTTATTTTAGTAATCTGTTTATCGTTCAAAGCAAATCACCACCCAATTACGTAATATAATAATTTTTTTAATTTTATAAAGAACTTTTAGCTGCAGCATCACTCTTCCAAAAAACGGAATACAATTATAACGAAGTGCCGCAGTTCACCGACTCCCAAAGAGAGAGCCAAGAAGGGTGCGGCGGCAAGCCTGAGGCTTCTCCGCAGGCTTCAGCCGCTATTCCGCGCGGATTACGACGCCGCTCTCGTCCGCCGTGGCGAATATCTTCGTCACAGGCGATTCGTAGGAGGCTATTATCCGCGTCGCCGCACGGTCCTCGACCTCTTTTTCTATCGTGCGGCGCAGGTTTCTCGCGCCGTATTTTATCGAGTATGACTTCTCCACCAGATACGCTGTCAGGCGCTCGTCATAGATAAGCTCTATGCCGCTGCGAGCCACGGCGCGGCTGAGGTCGCCCAGCATGATATCGCATATCCGCATGAAGTCCTCTCTGGTAAGCTGATTGAAGGAGATTATCTCGTCGATGCGGTTGATGAACTCCGGACGCATGATATCTCTCAGCGCCTTGAGCGCCTTTTCGCGTCCCTGCTCGCTTGCTGTCCTGCCGAAGCCCACCGCGCCGTCCTGTCGCTCCGAGCCGGCGTTGGAGGTCATGATGACCACCGCGTTCTCAAAGCTGACATATCTGCCCTGCGCGTCCGTGATGCGCCCGTCATCCAATATCTGCAGCAGCATGTTCAGCACATCGGGATGCGCCTTTTCTATCTCGTCGAACAGTACCACGCTGTACGGACGGCGGCGTATCTTCTCGGTGAGCTGTCCCGCCTCATCGTAGCCGATATATCCCGGAGGGGCGCCTATCAGCTTGGAAACGCTGTGCTTTTCCATATATTCGCTCATGTCCAGCCTTATCAGCGCGTCCTGCGTTCCGAAAAGGTCCTCCGCCAGACACTTCACCAGCTCGGTCTTGCCCACGCCCGTCGGTCCTACGAAAAGGAAGGAAACCGGCTTGAGCTTTTCGCTGATGCCAGCCCGGCGGCGGCGTATGGCGGCGGCGACCGCGTCCACCGCCTCGTCCTGCCCGATGATGCGCTCCTTCAGTCTGCTGTCGAGCTTGATTATGCGCTCGAAGTCCTGCTCCTTCACGCGGCTGGCAGGTATCTTGGTCCACAGCTCGATAACGCGGGAAAGATCGTCCACCGTCAGGCTCGGCCACGGCACGCGCTCTGCCTCCGCCAGCTCCTGCTCCACCTGCAGCTCGCGGCTTTTGAGCTGTGCTATCTGCGCGTATATCGTTTCGTCGTCGGGACGCTGCATTGCCTGCTCGCGCTGAGCGATTATATCCGCCAGCTCGTCCCTGAGCTGCTCTATGCGTATCAGCTCGGTATTCTTGAGATTGACGTCCGAGCACGCCTCGTCGAGCAGATCTATCGCCTTGTCGGGCATAAAACGGTCGTTGATATATCTGTCCGCCAGATACACCGCCTGACGCGCCGCCTCATCGCTTATCCTGACCTTGTGATATTGCTCGTAATAGCCCTTGACTCCCTTGAGTATCTCAAAGGTCTCGTCCGGAGTCGGCTCGTTTATCACCACCGGCTGGAACCTGCGCTCCAGCGCGCTGTCCTTCTCGATATGCTTGCGGTATTCCTTGAAGGTCGTCGCGCCGACGACCTGTATCTCCCCGCGCGACAGCGCCGGCTTGAGGATATTGGCGGCGTTCATGCTGCCCTCCGCATCGCCCGCGCCGACCAGATTATGCACCTCGTCGATGACCAGTATGATATTCCCCAGCGCCTTTATCTCCTCGATAAGGCTCTTCATGCGCGCCTCGAACTGACCGCGGAACTGCGTGCCGGCAACCATCGCCGTCATGTCCAGCAGCCAGACCTCCTTGTTCTTCAGCTTATACGGCACATCGCCGTCGTGTATGCGCTGTGCAAGCCCCTCCGCCACGGCGGTCTTGCCGACACCCGGCTCGCCTATCAGACATGGATTGTTTTTCTGACGGCGGTTGAGTATCTGTATCACGCGCTCCGTTTCGCGCTCGCGTCCGACGACGCGGTCGAGCTTGCCCTCCGCCGCCTTCTGCGTAAGGCTGAGAGCGTAATTTGAGAGGAATTTCTTCTTTTTGCGCTTTCCTCCGCGCTCCTCGCGCTCTTCCTCCTCCTGCTTTGGCGCCTGACGCATGAGGTTGAAAAACGGCATGGCGGGTGCGCGCGAGGGCTGATCCTCGCGCCTGTCCTCTTCTTCTTCCCCGTCCTCGCGGTCGCCGCCGATGCCCTCCATCAGCTCCTCCAGCATGCCCTCGGACTCCGTCAGCTCACGGGTCATATTCTCCACGTCCTCGTCGGTTATGCCGAACTTTTTCATCAGATCTCCCGCCGGCTTTATCCCCAGATCGCGGGCGCATTTGAGGCAGAGTCCCTCGTTGGTTGTCCTGCCGTTTTCCATTTTGGTTATGAATACTACCGCCACGTTTTTGCCGCAGCGGGCGCAGATTGGCATCTTCATTGCTTTTTCTCCTTTTTGTCCTGCTGTTTTAAGAGCCTTGCCGCTCTCACCGCGTATGTCACCGCCGCCGCGAATATCAGCGCAAAGCTGAGGGCGAGCATGATCTTCTTTGCCGTATCGGGGATATCGAGCAGTATTATCGCCGTTACCGTCAGGTAAAATACAAAGGTCCCCGCCTTGCCGAGCAGATTGGACTGCGGCACGTCCGCCATGCGGCGGTAAAATATCAGTCCCCCTATGCCCTGCACCGCTTCCTTGCCGAAATACAGCGCCACCGCCCACACCGGCGCCAGCCCTCTCACGGCAAGGCATATCAGCGCGGCGAACACCATCAGCTTATCCGCCAGCGGGTCGAGCAGCCTGCCCAGTTTCGTTATCTGTCCGTATTTGCGCGCTATCCTTCCGTCCAGCACGTCCGTCAGTCCTGCCGCCAGAAACACCGCTGTGGCTATGGCGTAGGCATGCGGCGTATCCGAAAAGAACACCGCCACGAACACCGGCACGAGTATTATCCGGAACAGGGAGAGCGCGTTTGGTATGTTCATATGCATTTCCTCTTTATCTGAAATATTCTGTCCCTTTATCCCACAAGGATATCCACGATCCCGCCGATCACGCTGCTTTTTACTGCCTCACGGCTGAGAAATCCCAGCAGCTCCTCCTCCGGGGCAAAGCGAAACGCCCCCCAGCACAGCACGAACACCAGCAGCAGTCCCGCCGCCGCGCCCAGCAGCCCGCCGGCAAACCGGTTTACCGTCCGCAGAACGGGCACGTCCGCGCTGAGCAGCCGACTGAGCAGCCACACCGCCAGCTTGACCGCCAGAAATATCACTACGAAGGTGACTGCCGGCGCGATCAGCGCCGTCACCCTGTCCGTGACGGACTCCGCCAGCGCCTGCCGCGCCGATTCCGCCTTGTCCGTCCAGCCGTCCGCCAGCGACGCCGGCAGACTGAGATGCTCCAACAGCTCCGTCAGCTTATCTCCGCCGCCGGAAAACGCCTCGGAGCTGTCCACTGTGCGCGACACCCACGGACGCAGCAGTCCCTCCGCAATGCCGGAATGCTGCGGCGTCAGCCTGAACGCCAGCACGCCCCCGAGCACCGTCCCCCCGAGCGACGCCACCGCCTTGAAGGCGCCTCGCCGGGCAGCGACCGTTATGCACAGTATAAGTATTGCCACGAGTATAATATCTATAATCAACGAAGCTCTCATTCTTCATTCCCCTCTTCCGTCTGTACGCGCTCCATGCGGTCAGAATATACGGCGAGATATCCTCCGCCGGAGGCGATCACGTCCCGCACCTCGCTGACGGCAAGCTCCGTTTCGCTCTCCTCCCGCAGGTCTGCGATCACCAGTCTTTTGCCGAACAGCAGCGCAAAGCCGTCCTCCCCCCGCGCCATTGCGCGCAGCGAGCCGCTGTAAGCCTTTTCAAAGACGGGCGCGCCGTCCTCGCCCAGCAGACATATCCGCGTCTGGTCGTTGCCGGAGCGCCGCAGCGCCAGCAGCGGCATCTCCCCGCCGCGGTGGAAGAACATCACCAGATCAGAATAGAGATATTCTCCCACCCTTTTTCCTTCTTCATCATATATATACGTTCCGTCGTCACAGATGACTACCAGCTCTCCGCCGCCCGAATATTTCATCGAATACACGCTGCGGCTGCCGAGCGGTATGCGCAGCGACGGCTCCTCCTCTCCGATGCGGAAGCCGAGCACATCGCTTTGGGCGGCTCCGTCCGCCTCGTACAGGCACAGCGCCGCAAAGCGGCTCCCGTTGGGCGACACTGCCGCCAGCATGACGTAATATTTCGAGGTCTGCCACTTGCATTGCTGGCGCAGGCGGCTGTCGAACACGGTCACGCCCGCGCGGTAGCCCTGCTCGTTGGTCACAAGAGCAAAATCTCCGCGGCGGTTCATGCAGCCGGAGATTATCTCCGACTCCGTGCTGCGCTTGCCCTTTATCGAATAGCTGTTGGCGACGCAGTAGCCCGTGCCGCCGCGGTCGTATATCAGCAGCGAGGCGTCCCCCGCCTCCAGCGCCGGCGACTGATACTTGAGCTGATGCGAAAAGCCGCTGCCGCTGTATCCGCTGATGAAATGGTAGGTGTCCTCCTCCACCAGCGCCACGCCGGACTCAAAGGGCGTATAGATTATGCGGAAGCCGCGCTCCAGCCCGTATTCGCTGAACGCCTCCGTCTGTGAGGCGGATGCCTTGACATACTGATACAGCCGCCGCACGTTCTCCGCGCTGAAGCTGTCGTGATAGCGCAGCACGCCGAACACCAGCGTGCCCAGCATCGCCAACATCGCCAGCGAGCGCAGCAGACCGATCACCACCAGTCTCCTGTCGCGGCGAAACCGTGTTATTTTACTTTCCTGCTCCGCCGGCTTGTCCATCTAACTCCTCCATGCCGTAAAAGGCGTCAGTCATATACAGCCCGCATGCGGGCGCTGTCGGTCCCGTATCCTCGCGTCTGCCGCCCGCAAGCAGCAGCGGCACATCCTGCGGCGAGAGCTTGCCGATGCCGCAGTATATCAGCGTACCGGTGATGGCTCTCACCATATTGTATAAAAATCCGTCCGCCCTGACGGAGACGAGAACCATGTCCCCCTCCCGCCGCACGCGGCAATATTCCACGGTGCGCACCGTGCTTTTCACCGGACTGCCCTCGCTCTTGACCGCGGCAAAGTCGCGCTTTCCCACAAAGCCCTGCGCCGCCTCCGCCATGGCGCGCTCGTCCAGCCTCTGCGGGAAAAAATACGCCCTGTCCGCGTAAAACGGGTCGCGCACCCGGCTGTTATGTATGCGATAAGTGTATTCCTTGCTTTTGCAGGAAAAGCGGGCGTCAAAATCCTCCGGCACGGCGATCGCGCGGCGCACGGAAACGTCCTTCGGCAGCAGCGAGCCGAGCGCCAGCGGCATCCTGTCCAGCGGCACGCCGGTTTCGATATCCGCGCTTGCCACGTAATATTCGGCGTGCACGCCCGCGTCCGTGCGGCCGCATCCGGACACGGCGGGGCGGCGCGCGCAGAGCCGCGCCAGCGTCTCCTCCATGACCTCCTGCACCGTCAGCGCGTTTTTCTGCCGCTGCCAGCCGTGATAAGCCGTGCCGAGGTACGACATAACAAAGGCGGTTTTCATAAGCTCACCCGGTTCAGCAGCACCACGCCGGCGACAAAGCAAATCACCAGCACGGCGGCGGCGGCGTCCAGCCGCGAAAAGCGCAGTACGTTCAGCCTCGTGCGTCCCTCGCCGCCGTGGTACAGGCGGCACTCCATTGCCACCGCCAGCTCGTCCGCCCGACGGAACGCGGAGACGAAGAGCGGCACCAGCACCGGAATGAGCGCCTTTGCCCGCCGCAGCAGGTTCCCGCTCTCAAAGTCGGCGCCGCGCGCCTTCTGCGCGGACATTATCTTGTCCGTTTCCTCTATCAGCGTGGGGATAAAGCGCAGAGCTATCGTCATCATCATGGCGAACTCATGCACCGGCACCTTCAGCTTCTTCAGCGGCGAGAGCAGATGCTCTATGGCGTCCGTCAGCGCGATGGGCGAGGTGGTGTAGGTCAGCAGCGAGGTAACCGCCACCAGCATGATTATCCTCACCGCCATGAACACGCCGTTGTAGACGCCCTCCGCGGTTATCTTGAATATCCAGAACGAGACCAGCTCCCGTCCCGGCGTATAAAGCATATTGAGCACCGCCGTGAATATCACGATGACTATCACGGGCTTGAGGCTCTTGAGTATCAGTCTCGGCGCGACGCGGGACATGGCGATCAGCACGGCGGCGCAGACGGCACACAGCAGATATGACGCCGTTCCCTTTGCCACGAACAGCATGACGACGTAGACTATCAGCGCGACCAGCTTGGTTCGCGGGTCGAGCCGGTGCATGACGCTCTCTCCGGGGAAATACTGCCCTAAGGTGATATCCTTCAGCATCAGCGCACCCCCTTCAGCCGCAGCAGCAGCTCCGCCGCCTGCGGCACGGTATATACCGCCGTGTCCACCGGCGCACCCAGCTCGCGCAGACGCATGAATACGCGCGTGACCTGCGGCACGTCCAGCCCTGATGCGATAAGCTCCTCCGCATGGGCGAACACCTCCGCCGGCGTGCCATCCAGCATGACGCTTCCCCCGCGCATGACTATCAGCCGCTCTGCCATGCGGGCGGCGTCCTCCATGCTGTGGGTGACGAATATCACCGTCGTGCCGTGGCGCTCCTTGTATTCCTTGATAAATCTGAACACGTCCTCGCGCCCGGCGGGGTCCAGACCTGCCATCGGCTCATCCAGCACCAGCACCTCCGGCTCCATGGCAAAGATGCCCGCCAGCGCCACGCGGCGCTTCTGCCCGCCGGAAAGCTCGAAGGGCGACTTTTCCAGCACGTCCTCCGCGATGCCCGCTATCTGCGCGGATTCCCGCACGCGGCGGTCTATCTCGGCGCTGTCCAGCCCCATATTGCCGGGACCGAAGGCGATGTCCTTGTAAACCGTCTCCTCAAAGAGCTGATACTCCGGATACTGGAACACCAGCCCGACGGCAAAGCGCGCGGCGCGCACGGTGTCCTTGCTCTCGAAGATATCCTCGCCGTTTATCAGCACGCGCCCCTCGCTCGGGCGCAGCAGCCCGTTGAAATGCTGTATCAGCGTGCTTTTGCCGCTGCCGGTATGCCCTATCAGCGCCGCGATCTCGCCGCGGCGCACGGAAAGGCTCACGCCGTCCACCGCCTTTTTCTCAAAAGGCGTTCCGGCGCTGTATATATGAGAAAGATTTTCGACTACAAGAATGTTTTCCAATTTCAGTCTGCTCCCAAATACTTCATTATTTCTCTCGCGCAGTCCTCCACCGAGAGGTCGCGCAGCGAAAGGTTTGCCCCGTGCGCGTTAAGCGCGTATTCCAGCTCCACCGTCTGCGGCACTGCCAAGGACAGCTCCCGCACGCGCTCCACCTGCGAAAACACGTCCTCCGGCGTGCCGTCCATTACCACCTTGCCGCGCTCCATCACCACCACGCGCCGCGCCTGCGCCGCCTCGTCCATGTGATGGGTTATCAGCACCACCGTCAGCCCCTTTTCGCGGTTGAGCTTTTTGACGGCGTTCATGACCTCCGCCCGTCCCGAGGGGTCGAGCATGGCGGTCGGCTCGTCCATGACCAGTATCTTAGGCTCCATCGCCAGCACTCCGGCTATCGCCACGCGCTGCTTCTGCCCGCCGGAAAGGAGATGGGGCGCGTGTCTGGCATATTCCGTCATGCCCACCGCCTCCAGCGCCGCGTCCACGCGGGCGCGTATCTCCGCCTGCGGCACGCCCATGTTCTCACAGGCAAACGCCACGTCCTCCTCCACCACGGTCGCCACTATCTGATTGTCCGGGTTTTGAAAGACCATGCCCGCCGTCCCGCGTATGGCGAAAAGCCGTTCCGCATCGGCGGTATTCATGCCGTCTACATATACCGCGCCCGATGTAGGCAGAAGTATCACGTTGAAATGCTTTGCCAGCGTGCTTTTGCCGCTGCCGTTGTGCCCCAGCACGGCGACAAAGTCGCCCGCCTCCACGCTCAGCCCGATATCTGACAGCACGAGCTGCGCGCCCTCCTCCTCATCGTAGGAAAAACAGAGGCTCTCCGTTTTGATTATCTCAGGCATTTCCCAGCCTCCTTACGCGCTATCCAGCGGCTCGCGCCGCCGCATGGCAGCGCCAGCCCTGTGGACTCCACCGGCAGCGCCAGCTCGCCCGACTCCGTCTCCCCGCCGAAGCGGCGCTTCAGCGCGGTGGAGAGTATATATTCAGCTACCGCCGGCGACACGCCCTCGGTGTATGAGCTTATCAGCATGAAAAGCGGCTCATCCGACAGCACCTGCGTGCAGAGCTGCACGAAGTCCTCGATATTGTCCTCAAAGCGCCAGACCTCTCCGCGCGGACCGCGTCCGTAGGAGGGCGGATCCATGATCACCGCGTCGTAGCGGCGTCCGCGGTTTATCTCCCGCCGCACGAACTTTATGCAGTCGTCCACAATATAGCGTATCGGCGCATTCTCCAGCCCGGAGAGGCGGGCGTTTTCCTTCGCCATGTCCACCATGCCGCGTGCCGCGTCCACGTGGCAGACCTCCGCCCCCGCCTTTGCCGCGGCGAGCGTCGCCCCGCCGGTATAGGCAAAAAGATTGAGCACCCGCGCCTTGCCTCCGCGCGCGCCGACGGCGGCGCGGATAAAGTCCCAGTTCGCCCCCTGCTCCGGAAAAACTCCCGTATGCTTGAAGGTCATGGGCTTGATATTGAACCTCATATCGCCGTAGCCGAGCTGCCATCCCGCGGGCAGGGAAAATATCTCCCAGCTCCCGCCGCCGCTTTTTGAGCGGTGGTAAACCGCGTCGGGGCGCTCCCACAGCGCGGGACGCGCCTTGCGCCATATCGCCTGCGGGTCGGGACGGACGAGCCTGTGCCCGTTCCAGTCCTCCAGCCGCAGCCCCTCGCCGCAGTCGAGCAGGCGGTATTCCTTCCATTTATCGCTTATCCACATAAGGCGTCCCTTTCATAAATGCACATAATACACCTATTTTACCTATTATACTATAATACACCGCGCGCAATGCGCCGTCAAGGTATAATTCGCGCACGAGGCTCCCTCTGTGCGTTCAAGTTGACAAAAGCGCGCGCGCAGATTAAAATTATCACAAAGGAGTGATAATGATGGATAAAGGCTTGATACATATCTATACCGGCGAGGGCAAGGGCAAGACCACCGCCGCGCTGGGGCTGAGCCTGCGGGCATGCGGCAGAGGCAGGCACGTGCTGTGGACCTCGTTTTTAAAGGATTACGACTCCGGAGAGTTCATGCTGCCGCCGCCCTTTGAGGTGCATCGCGGCGAGCCGGTGCGCAAGTTCTTTTTCGCCATGAGCGAGGAGGAAAAGGCACAGGTGCGCGCCGAGCACAACGCCCGCGCCCGCGAGCTGTTCCGCCGCGCCGCGGCGGAAGGCGTCGACCTGCTGGTGCTGGACGAAGCCTTCGGTGCGATATCCGTCGGCGCGCTGGACGCGGAGCTTTTGGCGGAGCTTTTGCAGGCGCGTCCGCAGAAGCTGGAGGTCGTGATGACCGGACGCGGCGCGGACGGCAGACTTGTGGAAATGGCGGACTACATCACCGAGATGCGCCCGCTGCGCCATCCCTTTGACAGCGGCGTGCCCGCGCGCGAGGGCGTGGAGTTTTGAGCGCCGCGACGGACGCCGTCATCGCCGCTCACCCGCTTTTTCGCGGACTTGACGCGGACGGGCTGCGCCGCGCGCTGGAGTTTTTCTCCGCGGCGGAAATGCAGTACCGCCGCGATGAGCCGCTCAACCGCTTTCTGCATCCGCTGGAGCATTTCGGGCTGGTGCTGGAGGGCTCTGTGCAGGTGCAGATGGACGATATCGACGGCGAGCTTATAATCATGGCGACCGTCGAGGCGGGCGAAACCTTCGGGGAGTCGCTGTGCTTTCTCGGCGTGGAGGCGCCGGTATACATCCGCGCCGTGAGCGACGCCCGCGTGCTGTGGATGGACACGCGCCGTCTGCGCGCCTGCGGCGGCAGGGACGCCTTTGAATGTATGATGTCGGACCGCTTTACCGCCATGCTCGCCTCCCGTGCGCTCGCCATGAACGACCGCATACAGGTGCTCTCGAAAAAGAGTCTGCGGGCAAAGCTGGCGACCTTTTTCTCCCAATGCGTGCAGCGCCTCGGCAGCCGCTTTGAGCTGCCGCTGAACCGCGCCGACATGGCGGCGTATCTCGGCACGGAGCGCAGCGCGCTCTCACGCGAGCTTTCCAACATGCGGCGCGATGGGCTGATAGATTTTGAGAAAAATCGCTTTGTGATAAAGACAAAAACCGACTGAATGAGTATATTTTTCGAAACGCCGTTGCAGATGCAACGGCGTTTTTGCGTTTTTTTGCTTATACTAAGTACCGGAATCAGAAATCCCCAACAACAAAGAAAGAAGGAACTATCATGAAAAAGTCACTTGCACTCGTTTTAGCCGTATTTATGCTCCTCGCCGCGCTGGCAGGCTGCGCGCAGGACGCAAAGCCCGATTCACAGCCGCAGGAGCAGCAGGGCGATGCTCAGCAGGAAAGCAATCCGCAAAATGAAGATAATCAGGACGCGCAGCAGCCGGCTGACAGCGGCAGCGAGGACGAGCCGGGCGAGGAGCCAGTCACCATCCGCCTCGGCGGGCTGAAGGGTCCCACCTCCATGGGCATGGTAAAGCTGCTGGACGACGCGGAAACTGGCAAGACCGCAAACAGCTATGAGTTCACCATGGCAGGCTCCGCCGACGAGCTTACGCCCAAGCTCCTGCAGGGGCAGCTCGACGTGCTGGCGGTACCGGCAAACCTCGGCGCGATACTCTACAATAATTCCAACGGCGCGGTAAGGATGCTCGCCATCAACACCCTCGGCGTCATCTACGTCACCGAAAAGGGCGGCGAGACCGTAAACAGCATGGAGGACCTGCGCGGCAGGACCGTATATTCCACCGGCAAGGGCTCCACGCCCGAATACGCGCTGAGCTATCTGCTGGCGCAGCACGGCATGGAGATCGGCAAGGACGTGACCGTGGAGTGGAAGAGCGAGCCGAGCGAGGTCGTGGCGCTGATGGCGGCTGAGGACAGCGCCGTGGCGCTGCTGCCGCAGCCCTTCGTCACCGTGGCGCAGGCTCAGGTGGGCGATCTCCGCATCGCGCTTGACCTCACCAAGGAATGGGAGGCGCTGCAGAACGGCAGCATGTTCATCACCGCCGGACTGATCGTGCGCAGCGAGTTCGCGGAGAAATACCCGCAGCAGCTTGCGCAGTTCCTTGAGGAATACCGCGCCTCCACCGAGTACGTCAACGCCAACGTCGAGGACGCGGCGCAGCTCGTGGAGAAATATGACATAGTCAAGGCGCCCATCGCGCAGAAGGCGATCCCCTACTGCAACATAGTCTGCATCGACGGCTCTGCGATGAAGACCGCCGCAAACGGATATTTTGATGTCCTGTTCGCGCAGAACCCCGCCGCGGTCGGCGGCGCCATGCCCGCAGACGACTTCTATTATGAAAAATAAACCCCTTTTCTGGCAGCGGGCTGCGGCGGTGGCGTTCTGGCTCGTGCTCTGGCAGTGCGCGTCGATGCTGCTCGCCCAGCCCCTGCTGCTGGTCTCGCCTCTCAGCGTATTGCGGCGGCTCGCCGTGATATGGCTGGAGGCGGGCTTCTGGCAGACGCTCGCCTTCAGCTTTTTCCGCATAGTGGCGGGCTTTCTGCTCGCGTTCGTGCTGGGCGTGCTGCTGGCGGTGCTGGCGGGCAGGCTGCGCGCGGCGGAGGTGCTGCTGCGGCCGCTGATGGCTACGGTGAAGTCCGTTCCCGTCGCCTCGTTCATCATCATCAGCCTCATTTGGCTCACCGCCGCACGCCTGTCGATATTCATCTCCTTCCTCATGGTGCTGCCCATCATATATTCCAACGTGCTTCAGGGCATAAAAAGCACCGATGCGCGCATGCTGGAGATGGCGCAGCTCTACAAAGTGCCGTGGCGGCGCAGGCTGCTGTATATCTATATGCCGCAGGTACGCCCCTTTTTACTCTCGGCGTGCAGCGTCGCGCTGGGCATATCGTGGAAATCCGGCATTGCCGCCGAGGTCATCGGCATACCGAACGGCTCCATCGGCGAGATGCTGTATGAATCCAAGGTGTACTTCAAGACCGCCGACCTGTTTGCCTGGACAGTGGTGATAATCCTTGCCAGCCTGCTGTTTGAAAAGCTGTTTCTGCGGCTGCTGCGGGCTGTGTTTGCCAGACTGGAGAAGATATGATGGACATACGTGTAAACGGACTTTTGAAAAGCTTTGACGGCAAGCGCGTGCTGGACGGTTTTTCCGCCGAGTTTCCCGACGGCGGCATAACCTGCATCATGGGCGAGTCCGGCTGCGGCAAGACCACGCTGCTAAACGTGCTGATGGGCTTTATCCAGCCCGACGGCGGCGAGCTGTCCGGCGTGCCGGAGCGGATAAGCGCCGTCTTTCAGGAGGACCGGCTCTGCGAGGATTTTTCCGCCGTGAGCAATATCCGCCTCGTCACCGGCGCGGAGCGCAGCCGCGGAGAGATTGAGGCTCTGCTCCGCCGCCTGGGACTGGGCGAGAGCATGTACCGCCCCGTGCGGGAGTTCAGCGGCGGCATGAAGCGCCGCGTCGCCCTCGCCCGCGCGCTGCTGTATGACAGCGGACTGCTCATACTGGACGAGGCGTTCAAGGGTCTTGACGACGCCTCGAAGGATATCGCGCTGGAGTGCGTGCGCGAATACGCCGCCGGACGGACGGTAATCGCCGTGACGCACGACGCGGAGGAGGCGCGCGCCCTCGGCGGCAAACTGATAAAAATGGAGGCGGCAGCATGAAAATAAGCACCAGAGCCGAAATACTTGAGATACTCCGTATGCCGGAGGAGGAGTTCCGCGCCGCCGTCATGCCGCAGGCTTATGAGGAATACCTCCGGCGGGACGGCAGGCTCATCGTCACCTCCATGCTCGGCTACAGCAATATCTGCCGCAACCAATGTCTTTACTGCGGCATGCGCGCCGGCAACAGCGGACTGACGCGCTATCGCATCGAGCCGGACGACGTTATCGGCGCCGTGCGCATGGCGCATGACGCGGGCTTCAGCCGGGTATTCCTCATTTCCGGCGAGGACCCGAAATACGGCTTTGACAACCTGCTGCGCATCGTGCGCGAGCTGCACGGGCTGGGCATGTTCATCAGCCTTGCCGCCGGTGAGCTGCCGGAGGGCGGCTATGACGAGCTGGCGCAGGCAGGCGTGAACGAATATGTGCTGAAGTTTGAGATGTCGCAGCGCGAGGTCTTCAACCGCCTCAACCCGTCCACCGACTTCGACCGCCGCATGGCGGATATCGCCGCCGTGCAGCGCAGCGGCATGCTGCTCGCCTCCGGCAATATCATCGGTTATCCGGGACACACGGCGGAGATGTGCGCCGACGACATACTGCTGATGAAGCAGCTCGGCATAAGCTGGGCACCGGTGATACCCTATCTGCCCGCCGCCGGTACGCCGCTGGCGCAGGAGGGCGGCAGGGGCGACCTGCTGATGATGCTCAAGGAGGTCGCCGTGCTGCGGCTGATGATGCCGGAGGTGCGCATCACCGCCCAGCAGCCCGGCAAAGACCTGAAAAAAGGGCTTGCCGATGCGGAGGGCAACCTCGACGCCGTGCGCGCCGGGGCAAACGTGCTGTTCTGCGATTTGCTGCCGCAGGCGCAGGCACGCTCCTTCCGCGTGATAGACGACCGCAACGTGACCGGCACGGAGCATATCCGCCGCGTGGCGGAGGTCTCCGGCATGACGCTGTCATTTTAAAGCAAGCAAGGAGGAGCGGTTATGAGCTTACAATCCACACCCAACGCCTCGCGGCTGCACATCGGCATCTACGGCAAGCGCAACGCAGGCAAATCCTCGCTGATAAACGCGCTGACGGGGCAGCAGACCTCGCTCGTCTCCTCCGTCCCCGGCACCACCACCGACCCCGTTTACAAGCCCGTAGAGCTGCGCGGCTTCGGGCCCGCGGTGTTCATCGACACCGCCGGGCTGGACGACGAGGGCGAGCTGGGCGCGGCGCGCGTGGCACGGACGAAGGAGGCTGCCGGCAAAACCGACGTGGCAGTGTTCGTCTTTGCCTCCGCGCCCGACGCGGAGACGGAATGGATAGATGATTTTCGCGGGCGCGGCGTGCCCGTGCTGACGGTAATAAACAAATGCGACGCGCTGACGGACGCGGATGCTGTGCGCGCCGCCGTAACGGAAAAATACGGGCTGGAGCCGGTCTGTGTCAGCGCCTTGAGCGGCGAGGGCACGGAAACGCTGCGGCAGCGCATCCTCGACCTTGCACCGGAGGGCTTTTGGGACGTAAGCATCACCGGCGGACTGGCACATGCGGGCGATACCGTGCTGCTGGTCATGCCGCAGGATATACAGGCTCCGCGCGGCAGACTCATTCTGCCGCAGGTGCAGACCATACGCGAGCTTTTGGACAAGCGCTGCGTAGTGATAAGCTGCACCGCCTCCGAGCTGGACGGCGCGCTGGCGGCGCTGGCACACCCTCCAAAGCTGATAATCACCGATTCGCAGGTATTCCCGCTCGTACATGAGAAGAAGCCGCCGGAGAGCCTCTTCACCTCCTTTTCCGTGCTTTTCGCCGCCAGCAAGGGCGATATCGACGCCTTCCTGCGCGGCGCAGAGGCGATAAGCTCGCTGCGGGAGGACTCGCGGGTGCTGATAGCGGAAGCGTGCGCGCACGCGCCGACCGGCGAGGATATCGGGCGCGAGAAGATACCCGCGCTGTTGCGGAGGCGCGTCGGGCAAGGGCTGCAGATAGACTTCGTGCGCGGAGCGGACTTCCCGGACGACCTCAGCCCCTACGACCTCGTGATACACTGCGGCGCCTGCATGTTCAACCGCCGCCATGTGCTGACGCGCATCGCGCAGGCGGAGCGGCAGGGCACGGCGATATGCAACTACGGCATCGTCATCGCCGCGCTGACGGGCATACTGGACAAGGTAAGCCTGCCGTAAGCGCGGATACGCCTCTTGTTTTTACGGAATTAAAAGCATATAATGTGACAAAAGGCTTGCTTTGCCTCAAAAACATATGAAACGAGGTCGTTATCGCAATGAAAAAGATAGGCTTTATCAGCATAGGCGTCATGGGCGCGTCCATGGTACGCAATCTTATGAAAAGCGGATTTGAAGTATCGGTTTACAGCCGAACCAAGAGCAAGGCGGAGGGCGTCGTCTCCGAGGGCGCCGTCTGGTGCGATTCGGTCAGGGAATGCGCCCGAGGCAAGGACGCCGTCATCACCATCGTCGGATATCCGAAAGACGTGGAGGAGGTCTATTTCGGCGAGGGCGGAATTATTGAAAACGTTCCGGCAGGCTCTGTAATCATAGACATGACCACGACAAGTCCGAGCCTGTCACAGCGTATCTTCGAGGCGGCAAAGAGCCGCGGCGTTTTTGCGCTCGACGCGCCCGTTTCCGGCGGGGACACCGGCGCCAAAAACGGGACTCTCGCCATCATGGTCGGCGGCGAGCGCGAGGCGTTTGACCGCTGCGCGGATATCTTCGCGGCGATGGGCAAAAACATAGTATATGAAGGCGGCGCCGGTATGGGACAGCACTGCAAAATGGCAAATCAGATCGCGCTCTCCGGTGCGCTCGCCAGCGTATGCGAAGCAATCACATACGCCAGAGCGGTCGGTCTGGACGCCAAAACGATGCTTGACACCATCGGCTCCGGCGCGGCGGCAAGCTGGCAGCTCAGCAACAACGGCTACAAAATGCTGGACTCGGACTACGCGCCGGGCTTTTACGTCAGTCATTTCATCAAGGATATGAAGATCGCGGCGGGCGAAAGCGCCGAGCGCAGCATCAGCCTGCCGATACTCGGCGACGTGCTGAATATGTTTGAGGAGCTTGACTCTCTCGGCGGCGCTTCCGACGGAACTCAGGCGCTTATCAAGGTATATGAAAAACAGCTCTGACGGAGTAAACGCTCCGTGACTGCGTGACCGCGCAAATCTTCGCTTTCTTTACATAAAACCGCCGCCGAGGGGAAATCCTCCGGCGGCGGTTTTGCTGCACGCGATTTTTCAAAGGAGGCAAAAGCGCCGCGCCGGACAAAATGCGGAAGCAAGCCTCGCTCTACGCTGCTCCGCCGGTTTGGGCTGAACCCGCGGATTTAACATTGCGTCCGCCTTTGCACGCCGCCATTGACATCGTTATCAGCTATGCTATAATAATAAAAAACAATTTATCAGGTGATTTCTTTGCACGCTCTCGACAATGATTTTTTTGAAGAATATAAGCGGCTTGAGCAACTATGCTCAGATATATACTCTCATCAAAATGGCGTCAGCGAATATCTTTCGGATATGGAGAGTAACGCTTATCAAGGACAGTTCAAAATATCCTGTTGGACAGCGGATTATAAGATGCTGAAGCGCGTTCGCTGGGTAAGAAACCAAATTGCCCACAATTCCGGCGCGTATCATAGCAGCACATTAGCCGACTTGGCTTTCGTGCAAGATTTCCACAGCCGCATTATCTCAGGGCAAGACCCACTGTCGCTGCTCAGAAGAACATCTGCGGCAAGGCTAACCACCCCTCCCAAAAAACAGCCGCAAGCCAACAGCCCTCAACCGTTATCTCCGGTACAATCTCGGAAAAATTCTCGCGTTTTTATCGTCGCTCTCATCAGTTTAGGAATTATTATGCTTATAATTTTTTTAATTGCTAAACTCTTTGTGTAATGAAGCACATCCATAGTTATCTCCGCAAGCGCCGCGAAGAACACAAAGTCCATCGAGGTAATGCCATGACGGAAATTATTAAAGAAAAGCTTAAAGAAATAGAAACGAGTGAAAATATACGCATTCTGCACTGCGTCGAGTCCGGCAGCCGGGCTTGGGGCTTTGCCTCTCCGGACAGCGATTATGACGTGCGCTTTATATACGTGCGCCCGAAGGATTTTTACCTGCGGCTTGAAAAAACACGCGACGTGATAGAATGGCAGCTTGACGATACGCTTGACATCAACGGCTGGGATATACAAAAGGCTTTGCGCCTTTTGCACAAATCCAATCCTACGCTTTTTGAGTGGAATGCATCGCCGATCATCTATAAGACTACGCCCGAGTGGGAAAAAATCTCCAATATTATCAACGAATATTTCGCACAAAAATCAGGGCTTTATCACTATTTGAGCACCGCCAAAAGTAATTACCGTGAATATCTCCACGGGCAGACGGTTCGCTTGAAAAAATATTTTTATGTTCTGCGTCCGCTGCTTGCCTGCAAATGGATCCTTTCCAAAGGAACTCCGCCGCCGATGCTTTTCTCCGAGCTTGCCGACGCTTGTCTTGAGGCGGAGCTGAAGCCTGCGGTCAATGCACTGCTGAAGCTGAAGCGGGAAACGCTGGAGCTCGGCGAGGGAGCGCGCATTGACGAGCTGAATAATTATCTCGATGCAAATATCGAAGAAATCGGTGCGTGCATCGCCGAACTTCCCACGGAGCCTTCCGGAGACTGGACTCAGCTTAATGAAATCTTTTTATCACTGCTGCAATAACGGCAAAAGCGCCTCTCCGCAAAGGAGAGGCGCTT
>JAFTDT010000050.1 GCA_017453985.1 Clostridia bacterium | reverse complement strand
CTGTCAAAAAGTATGCTGCGGCGCACCTTGTCGTCCCAGTAGTCGTAGTGGGCAAAACGGCGCAGCGAGGCCTCCAGCCCGCCGATGATGACGGGACTTTCGGGAAAGGCGCGGCGCGCAAGGCTGCAGTAGACGATAACGGCGCGGTCGGGGCGGCGTCCCGTCACGCCGCCGGGGCTGTACATATCGCGGGAGCGCAGACGCTTGGCGGCGGTGTAATGCGCCACCATGGAGTCCACGTTGCCGCCGTTTATCAGCACGCCCAGACGTGGTCTGCCCATCTCTGTCAGCGCGGAAACGTCATTGCGCTGCGGCTGGGCAAGTATCGCCACGCGGAAGCCCGCCTTCTCCAGCACGCGCGATATCACGGCGGTGCCGAAGGACGGATGGTCTACATAGGCGTCGCCGGTGATGAAAAGAAAATCATAGTAATACCAGCCCCGCGCGAGCATGTCCTCACGCGAGACAGGCAGAAAGAATTCTCTCGGCTTCAGCTCCATGATCACTCACTCTTGCGCAGGACCATCTCCTGCCACTGCTCGCGGGTTATCAGCACGTCGCGCGGCTTGGAGCCCTCGAACCTGCTGACGATGCCGCGCTCCTCCATTTCGTCGATGAGTCTTGCGGCGCGGGCATAGCCCAGCTTGAGCCGGCGCTGCAGCATGGAGGTGGACGCCTGTCCGCCCTCGACGACGATTTCTATCGCCTTCTGCAGCAGCTCGTCCTCGTCGCCGGCGGCTGCGCCATCCGCCGCCGCGCCCGCCGCGCCGCCGGGATTTTCGGCGTGCTTGTTTATATGATCCATTATCTCATCGGAATAGTCGGGCTGACCGCTCTGCTTGACAAAGCTGACCACAGCCTCCACCTCAGAGTCGGAGACGAAGCAGCCCTGTATTCTCTGCGGCTTGCCGCTGCCGAGCGGGCTGTACAGCATGTCGCCCTTGCCCAGCAGCTTTTCCGCGCCCATCTGGTCGAGTATGATGCGCGAATCGATCTGCGACGACACCGCAAAGGCGATGCGCGAGGGGATATTGGTCTTCATCAGACCGGTGATAACGTCGGCGGAGGGGCGCTGCGTGGCGACGATGAGGTGCATGCCGGCGGCGCGCGCCATCTGCGCCAGCCGGATTATCGCCTCCTCGACCTCGCTGCGCGCGGTCGCCATGAGGTCGGAAAGCTCGTCGATCACTACCACTATCTGCGGCAGCGCCTTGCCGTCCTCGCGCTTGACTATCTCGGTGTTATAGCTCGTCAGGTCGCGCACACCCAGCTCGGAGAAGAGCTGGTAGCGATGCATCATCTCCGACACAGCCCAGCCGAGCGCGCCCGCCGCCTTGCGCGGGTCGGTCACTACGGGGATCAGCAGGTGGGGGATGCCGTTGTATACGCCCAGCTCTATCATCTTGGGATCCACCATGATGAGGCGCACCTCATCCGGCGTGGACTTGTAGAGCAGACTGATGAGGATGCTGTTTATGCACACGGATTTGCCGGAGCCGGTGGTTCCGGCGATGAGCACGTGCGGCATTTTGGCGATGTCGCCGATGACGCAGTTGCCCGCGATATCCTTGCCGACGGCAAAGCTGAGGCGCGAGCGGCTGCCGCGGAACGCCTGCGTATTGATGATGTCGCCGGCGGTGACCAGCTCCTGCTTTTCGTTGGGCACCTCGATGCCGACGGCGTTTTTGTCCGGTATTGTAGAGACGCGCACGCCCGCGGCGCCCAGCGCCAGCGCGATGTCGTCGGAGAGATTGACTATGCGCGAGACCTTGATGCCGCGCCGGAGCTGCAGCTCGTAGCGGGTGACCGCCGGGCCGCAGGTCACGTCCACGATGGACGCCTCTATGCCGAAGCTGGAGAGGGTGTCGATCAGCCGCTCCGCGCAGATGCGCGTGCTCTCCTCAAGACCCTCCGGCATACCGCTGCCGGGCTTCAAGAGACTTGCCGGCGGGTAGAGATAGACCGGTGCGTCCTGCGAGGACAGCGCGTTTTCTATCTGCTGTTCCACCGGAGTTTCGTCGGCGGCCGCAGCATCAGGCTCCGCAGGCGCGCCGGGGCGCGGCAGCTCTGCCTGCGCGGTCTCAAAGCTCGGCTGTACGGGCGCAGTGGGGTCGTTAGCCGCGGCAGGCTTGTCCGCCGCGGTTTTTTTGCTTTTTTCGCTGAAGATGCTTTTTATCGCCTCCGCCGGAGTCTTCACGGAGGGAGGCGGCAGCGGGTCGTCCTTTTTGCCGCGCCCCGTCTGCGGAGCGATATGTATCGCGTCGTCGTCGTTGAGCTGAATATCTATCGCGGGCGAGCCTCTGCGCTTGCGTGCGGGAGCGGCGGGCACCACGGTGACCGCAGGCTTTTCCGGTTCATCCGGCTCGGGCAGCGGCTTGTGCGCGCGCAGCCAGCCGAACAGCGAGGCGATGGACGAATTGCAGGCGATGAAAAAGGCGGCGACCAGCAGCACGGCCAGCAGTATGACGGCGCCGGTCTTGGATATGGCGGCGGTCAGCAGCGACGCCAGCGCGCCGGACAGCAGTCCGCCGGAGGCGATATCGCGTCCGGCGGCGGCAAGCTCGCGTACGGCGTCCATGCCGGAGCCGAGGCTGACCGGCGGTGCGAGCACGTGGCGGATGGCGGCGAAAAGCAGCGGCATCAGCATGATGCAGCTCACGCGCAGCCGCGCTCTGCCCTTGCGCTTGATTATCAGCAGCGCGCCCGCCCACAGCAGGGCAAAGGGCATCATCACAAGCCCATAACCGATAAGCGAGCCAACGGCGTATTTATACCAGTCGATGACAAAGCCGCGCACACTGAAAAACGCCAGAAAAGCGATCAGCGCCAGCAGCAGAGTTATCCCCGCCCAAATTTCGCGCCGAATAAGGGGCTGCGTCCTTTTCTTCTGTGCGGACGAGCGCGCCGAGCTTTGCCGCGAGGAAGAACGCACAGCGGAGGCGGGCTTTTTCTTGGTGGTTTTGGTATTTTTAGTGTTCTTTGCCATGAAGCTTCACCCCGTCAGAGGATAGTGAGTATTATCACCGCCGCGCCGAGAACGGCGCAGTAAACGGCAAAATAGCGGAAGGAATTCTTTTTCATCAGCAGCCGTACCAGCCGGATGGCGGCGTATCCGCTCACGGCGGAGACGATAAAGCCGGCGGCATAGGGCAGCACGTTTTCGGCGGCGATTCCGGCGGCAAACATCTTCGGCAGCTTCAGCACCACGGCGCCCAGCACCGCCGGTATCGACATCAGAAAGGCAGAGCTGACGGCAAAATCCCGTCCAAAGCCGCTCAAAAGTCCGCCGCAGATAGTGGAGCCGCTGCGGGATATGCCGGGGAACAGCGCCAAAAGCTGCATCAGCCCGACCCTGACGGCGTCGGAGTTTTTCGCGGTGGCGGCAGTCTTGCCGCCGCCGGCAAAGCGGCACGAGAGCCAGAGCATCGCCGCGGTCACCAGCAGCGCGCAGCCGATGAAGAGCGTGCTTTGAAACATCGACTCCACGAGATTTTCCAGCAGCGCGCCGACGACGAGCGGCACGGTGGCGATGAGCAGCAGCACGACGAGCCTGCGCTCCGGCTTGCCCTTGCACTGAAAGCGGTCGAATACCAGCCCCAGCGCGCCGCGCACCAGCTCCACGATATCCTTCCAAAAGGCGGCGAATACCGCCACGAGCGTGCCGAGATGCAGCAGGATATCAAAGGTTATATGGTCTACTCCGTATTTGGAAAAGTCCAGCACGTTCTGCAGCAGCGCCAAATGTCCCGATGAGGACACGGGCAAAAACTCGGTAAATCCCTGCACCACGCCCAGCAGTATGGCTATCCATAAAGGCATATGATACTCACCTCATAAAATTGTTGAATAATGCTATTTAATAATTATATCACACTTTGCAAGCTTTTTCCAGATAAAAAGCGCGGAATATCCGCATATGGAGCCGATAGCAGCTCCGGCGAGCACGTCGGTGGGGAAATGCACCATCAGATATACCCGCGACAGCCCCATCAGCACGGCGAAAATCAGCGCGGCGACATGCGCCCGCCTGCCCGCCGCCCTCAGCGCCATGGCGGAAGCAAAGGCGACGGCGGTGTGTCCGGATGGGAAAGAGGCGTCGCTCGGCAGCCGCGATATCAGGCGCAGAGCGGAGTCCAGCGTATAGGGGCGCGGGCGCATAAAGAGCGGCTTGAGGCACAGGTTGACGGTGAGAAGGTCGAGCAGCAGCGCCAGCGCCAGCACGCAGCCCGCCCGCCGCGTGCGGGGGAAGGCGAGCAGCAGCGCCGCGAGCAGAATGAACACCGCGCCAAACTCGCCCAGCGCCGACACCGCCCGCGCAAGAATGTCCCCAAAAGGGGAGTGCAGCGCCTCCAGCGCGTGCATCAGCTTCAGCTCAAATACGGTGATCGGGTTCATTTCGGCCTCCTTTCCCTGACGGAGAGAAAGCGGCTGCCGCGCACGGTGAACCGCCACGGGAAGTCCGCCGCCTCCTCCGCGTAATCAATATTTATGCGCCTGCTGACGGAGATATCCGGCGTGCGCCCCTCGTCCAGAAGAAAGAGGCGCTCTCCGCACAGATCCTCGCCGTACAGACTGCGGTCGATCCCCATCGCCGCGCAGAGCTTGCCGGGACCGCTGCACAGCGCCTCCGCCCGCTCCTGTCGGCGGCGCAGACGCATCAGCTCCGTGCCGCCCGATGGCTCCAGCGCGCGTATCAGCACGCATTCCGGCATGTCTGCGGCGTTTGCCGTGATGTTGAAGCAGCAGTGCATGCCGTAGATGAGATATACATAGGCATATCCGCCTTCGCGGTACTGTATGTTCGTGCGACCGTTTTCGCGCCGCTTATAGCTGTGCGCCGCCTTGTCCAGCTCGCCCATATACGCCTCCGTCTCTACGATGATCCCGCGCGTCTCGCCCTCCGGCGAGCGGCGCACCAGCGTCTTGCCCAGCAGCGCGCGGGCGAGCGATATCCCGTCGGTCAGGAAAAACTCACGCTCAAGCTTCATTGCCGAACCTCTCCAGCGCCGCGCGGTAGAGCGCGTTTTTCGGTGTGCTGCGCGCGCGGGAGACCTGCCGCACCGCCTCCGTCAGACTCAGCCCGTCCGCGATGAGCGCGCCCACCTCCGCCAGCAGGTCAGCGTTCTCCTGCGGCGGCTTTGCCTCGCCGCAGCCCTCGACTATCAGCACGAACTCGCCGCGCGGCGGCGTCTCGGCATAATATGCATCCGCCTCGGCAAGCGTGCAGCGGCGCGTTTCCTCAAACTTTTTGGTCAGCTCGCGGCAGAGGGCGATGCGGCGCTCGCCGCCGAAGCATTCCCTCATGTCGCGCAGGGTGTTGCGCAGCTTGTGGGGAGCTTCGTAAAATACCATGGTGCGCCTCTCCGTTTTAAGCTCCGCCAGATGCTCCGTGCGGCTCTTGCGGTTGGTGGAGAGAAAGCCCTCGAAGGTAAATCTGCCGCAGTCCATGCCGGAAACGGACAGCGCGCTCACGGCGGCGCAGCAGCCCGGCACGGTCAGCACCTCGATGCCGCGCGCGGCGCACAGAGCCACAAGGTCGGTGCCGGGATCAGAGATGGCGGGCGTGCCCGCGTCGGTGATGATGGCGCAGCTCTCGCCGTGCTCGATGCGCTCCGCTATATATTCGCCCTTCATGCGGCGGTTATGCTCAAAATAGCTGATCTGCGGGCATTTTATCTCAAAATGCGAGAGCAGCCGCGCGCCCACGCGGGTATCCTCGGCGGCGATGAAGTCCACCGAGCGCAGCGTCTCCAGCGCGCGCGGCGATATGTCGCCCAGATTGCCGATGGGCGTTGCCACCACGTATAATTTACCTGTCATATCTGCGACCTCCGTATATGGCTTGGTATTCCGCGCTCTCCGCGCCGCTTTCGTCCCTGACGAGCAGCGGGGGCAGAAGCTGAAGACCCTCGCCGCCGTGCTTCACCGCCTCCAGCAGCACCAGTATGGCGGGGCGCTCCGGCGAGGGGTAGACGGCGCGCATGCGCTTGGGCGTCAGCCCGGCAGCCGCCAGCGCGGCAAAGAGCGAGCCGAGCCGCTCCGGGCGGTAGCATACATAAAAGCGTCCGCCCCCGCGCAGCGCGGCGCCCGCCGCGGCGCAGACCTCGGCGACGCCTCCGGTGCTTTCGCTGCGCGCGGCAGCAAGGGTGGGCGAGGGCGAAACGCCGCCCCGCGCGGCGGAAAAATATGGCGGATTGGAAGCGCAGACGTCGTATTTCTGCCGCATTTCCGCCGGAAGCGCGCGGAAGTCCGCCTCCAGCACCTCGCCGCGCGCATCCAGCCCGCACATGGCGAGATTTTCCCGCGCGATGGCGCACGCGCCGGCTTGCAGCTCCAGCGCGGTCATCTCGCCCTCGCCGCGCAGCAGCATGATTATGGCGAGGCAGCCCACGCCCGCGCAGAGATCAAGCCCGCGCTCGCCGCGCCGCAGACGCGCAAAATCGCTCAGCAGCACGGTGTCCTGCGAGAGCTTGAAATACTCGTCGTCCTGTATTATCCGATAGCCGGGGAAAATTTCGTTGATATGACGCATGATGCCGTCCGTCCTGTGTATAGAATAACATCATTCTACCATATAAAAACAAAAATAAAAAGCACCGACGGCGAAAACTCCGGCAAAAAATCCGCATGCTCTATGCATATGCGCCCGTTTGTCAGAAAAAATATAGACATATACGGAAAAACAAATGCATGGAGAGGTAATATCATGAATAAAAAATTCAGTCTGGCGGCGGTCGCGGCGGTGTTTCTGCTCAATATCGTGCTGATACTTGCGCTTACGGAGACGCTTGCGCCGGACGCGCTCACTTACAGCCGCGGCAGCAGCGGCGACGGAGTGCGGACGATACAGACCAAGCTCAAGCGGTGGGGCTATTATACCGGCGAGGTGGACGGGATATACGGCAGCAAGACGGTGGAGGCGGTCAAATATTTCCAGCGCACCAACGGACTTGCCGTTGACGGCATATGCGGCGAGAAGACGCTGGCGGCGCTCGGCATAAGCGACGGCTCCTCCGGCTCGTCCGGCGGCGCGGGCGGCAGCCGCGAGAACGACATGGCGCTGCTGGCGCGCATCATTACGGCGGAGTCAGAGTCGGAGCCGTATCTCGGGCAGGTGGCGGTCGGCGCGGTGATACTCAACCGTGTCCAGCATCCGTCCTTTCCCAACACCCTTTCGGGCGTGATATTTCAAAAGGGCGCCTTCAGCCCGATCTCCGACGGGCGGTTTTACAGCGTGACGGTCACCGCCTCGGCACGCAAGGCGGCGCAGGATGCGATGAACGGCTATGACCCCACGGGCGGCGCGGTGTACTTCTACAATCCCCGCACCAGCACCAGCAAGTGGATATTTTCCCGCGAAACGGTCATGACGGTGGGCAACCACGTCTTTGCCAAATAGAATACAAAAAAGGTTGAAATTTGCTCCCGCAGGGAGTATAATATGACTGTGGAAAAACCGCTTATCAAAAATACGGAGGTGTAAGATAAATGCAAGTGACGAAGGAGACTCTGATAGGCGACGTGCTGGATAACGACATCGGCACCGCGGAATATTTCTTTGAGATAGGCATGCACTGCTTGGGCTGCCCCGCGTCAAGGGGCGAGAGCATCGCGGACGCCTGCGCCGTCCACGGCACGAATGCGGACGAGCTGGTTGCGAAGCTCAACGCTTATTTTGAGAATAAATAAGAAAGCGAAACAGGATCTGCGGACCAAGGAGATTTCCTTGGTTCGTTTGATATAAGGCGAAATATGGCGAGTGATATGATAAAACTTGCGCCGAGAATGCTCGCGGCGGCGGAACTGTGCGGCGAGGGCAGGCGTATAATAGACGTAGGCTGCGATCATGCCGAGCTGGCGATATATCTCCGGCAGCACGGCGCGGAGCGGGTGATCGCCTCCGACGTGCGGGAGGGACCGCTGCGCATGGCGGCGCATAATATAGAAAAATACGGCGTGCACGGCGTGGAGCTGCGCCTGTGCGACGGCTTGAGCGGATTTTCTGCGGCGGACTGCGACACCGTGGCGATTTGCGGCATGGGCGGCGAGCTGATCGCCTCCATTCTGGAGGCGGCTCCGTGGACGGCGGAGGGCGGCGTGCGCCTTGTGCTGCAGCCTATGTCGCGGGCGGAGCATCTGCGGATATGGATGGCGCGGCACGGGTATGCGATAGAGGAGGAGCGCCTCGTGCGGGACGGCGGCAGGCTCTATTCCGTGATGGCGGCGCGCGGCGGCGCGGAAAAGCATGACACGCACGGGCTTTTTTCGCAGAGCCTTACGCGGGATAAGCTGTTCGGAGAATACGCCGCCGCGCTGGCGGCGAGATACCGCCGCGAGGCGGAAGGCAAGCGTCTGGCGGGGCTGGATACCTCGGAGGAGGAACGCGCGATGGCAATTCTGAAGGAGTACTTATAATGCCTCTTGATTACATGATGACGGGCGCCATAGTCCGCGAGCTGGGAGAAAAGCTCACGGGAGCTAAGGCGGATAAAATATACATGCCGCAGAAGGACCGCGTGGTCATCAGCCTGCACGGGCAGGGCGGCAAATATCGGCTGCTGCTTGCCGCGGGCACGGCAGGGCATATCAATCTGACGGATACGCGGGAGGAAAACCCCGACAGCCCGCCGATGCTCTGCATGCTGCTGCGCAAGCATCTGCTGGGCGGGCGCGTGCTTGCGGTGACGCAGCCCGAAAACGAGCGCGTGGCGGAGCTGCGCTTCGGCGTGACGAGCGAGCTGGGCGTGCAGGGCGAACGCCGCCTGATCTGCGAGCTGGCGGGACGTACCGCCAATATCATACTTACGGACGGCGAGGGCACGATACTCGGCTGCGTTCGCGCCATAGACCCATCGCAGTCGGAGCGGGCGGTACTGCCGGGGCTGACATACCGTCTGCCGCCGAAGCAGGAAACGCCGCATATCGCGGAGCTGAGTGCGGAGGAGCTGCGGCGGATATGCGCGGACTGCGGCGGGGAGGCGGAAATGCTCGGAAAACGGATCTCCGGCGTGCCGCCGCTGCTGATGCGCGAATGCGCCTTCCGCGCCGGCGGGGACGCCGGCAGGCTGGCGGAGGAGCTGGACGCGCTGCGGCGCACGGAGCCGCAGCCGTATATGCTGATGCAGGGCGGCGAGGCGCGGGACTTTACCTGCGTGGAGGTGCGCCAGCATGCGGATGCCGAGTGCGTGCGATACGGCAGCTTTTCCGAGCTGCTGGACGCCTTTTACGCCGAAAAGGAGCGCCGTCAGGCGCTGAGCGGCGCGGCGGCGAATATGCAGAAGCTGATGAAGCGGGTCAAGGCGCGGCTCGAGCGCAAGCTGGCGCAGCAGGCGGAGGAGCTGCGTCAGGCGGAGGCACGCGAGGAGCTGAAGCGGCGGGCAGACCTGATAAATGCAAATCTTTACGCCATAAAAGAGGGGCAGGAGCGCGTGCAGGTGACGGATTACTTTGCTCCCGATACGCCGCAGGTCTGGGTGACGCTCGATCCCGCGCTGTCCCCGCAGCAGAACGCGCAGCGCATGTATAAGAAATATGCGCGGCTGAAGAACGCGCAGCAGGCGCTGGAGACGCAGATGGAGCTGGGCAGGGCAGAGCTGGAATATGCGGAGAGCGTGCTTTTCGCCATCTCGGCGGCGGAAAACCGCGCGGAGCTGGAGCAGATAGCGGAGGAGCTGCGGCAGGCGGGGTACCTGCGCGAGCGCGGGAAGAAGCAGAAGGCGCGCGAGCCGGCTTTCGCGCCGAAAAGATATGAGCTTGCGGGCGGCTGGGTGCTGCTGTGCGGGCGCAACAACCGGGAAAACGACTGGCTGACGCACCGCCACGCGGCAAAGCAGGATCTGTGGTTCCATGCGCGTAATATACCCGGAGCGCACGTCATACTGCGCGGCGAGGGCGGCGAACCCCCGCGCGAGGCGCTGGAGGCGGCAGCTTCGCTGGCGGCGTACAACAGCTCCGCCCGCGGGCAGAACCGCACGGCGGTGGACTATACGCGCATAAAGCACGTGAAAAAGCCGCAGGGGGCAAAGCCGGGCATGGTGAATTATTTTGAGTATACGACGGTTATGGCGGTCCCCGCCGAGCCGGAAACGCCAAAGGACTGAGAGGAGCGGCACGGTGAGCGACGGTTTGATAAAATTTGCGGAGGAAAACAGCATAGAGCTGCGGCGGGACGAGCCGATGAGCGCGCACACATCCTTCCGCATCGGCGGACCTGCGCGGCTGTACGCCTGCGTGCGGGCGGAGCTGGCGCCGCATCTGCGGGAGCTTGCCCGAGCCGCAGGGCTGAAAACGCTGGTGACGGGCAACGGCAGCAATCTGCTGGTGGCGGACGCGGGCTATGACGGGCTGGTGCTGCGTCTTGCAGACGAGCCGCCGCAGCTGCGCGAGGACGGCGTGATATACGCGCCGGCGGGCACGGGGCTGGCAAGGCTGGCGGCGTTTGCGGCGGAGCATGAGCTGAGCGGGCTGGAGTTTGCCGCCGGCATACCCGGCAGCGTCGGCGGCGCGGTGATGATGAACGCGGGCGCATACGGCGGGCAGATGTCCGACGTGCTGACGCTGACACGGTATTGGGACGGAGAAGCGCGGGAGATGCGGACGGAGGACGGCGGCTTCGGCTATCGCCGCAGTCCCTTTTTCGGCACGGACGCGCTGGTGCTGGGCGCGGAGATACGGCTTCGCCGCGGCGAGCGCGGGGAAATAGAGGCAAAAATGGCGGAGCTTGCCGCCCAGCGGCGGGAAAAGCAGCCGCTCAACTTACCCAGCGCGGGCAGCGCCTTCAAGCGCCCGCAGGGGCATTTCGCCGGCAAGCTGATAGAGGACTGCGGACTGAAGGGCTATGCCGTCGGCGGCGCGCAGGTCTCGGAAAAGCACGCGGGCTTTGTGATAAATCGCGGCGGCGCGACCTGCGCGGACGTGCTGCGGCTGCTGGAGCATATTGAAAAAACGGTGTACGACCGCTTCGGCGTGCGTCTGGAAAGGGAAATACAGGTTATAGAATGAAAAAACACGGCTGGAAAATACTTATCGCGGCGGGGCTGATATGGGCGGCAGGCTTCGCCTTGGCGGCGACGCTGCCTACGGGAGCGGGCTTTCTCATGCTTACGCTGGCGCTGCCGGGACTGGCGGCGGCAGTCTGGGGCGTGCTGCTGATACCGTATAAAAATGAGCGTGCGCGCCGCTTCTGCCGCGTGCTGCGGCGCGTCTGCCTCGCGCTGGCGGCGCTGGCGCTGATATCCGCAGTCGTGGTGGAGGCGCTGATATTCTCCGGCGTCTCCCCGCAGCCCAATGAGGACGCGCCCTGCATCATCGTGCTGGGCGCCGGGCTGTACGGAGAGCGACCCTCGGCGTCGCTCGTCAGCCGTTTGCAGGCGGCGGAGAGCTATCTTTCCGCCCATCCGGACGCCGTGGCGGTGGTCACCGGCGGCAAGGGACCCGGCGAGAGCATCACCGAGGCGGAGGCGATGAAGCGGTGGCTGACGGCGCGCGGCGTCGCGCCGGAGCGCGTGTACATGGAGGACCGCGCCACCGATACGCAGGAGAATATGGAGTTTTCGGCGGAGCTGCTGCGCGGGCTGGGGCTGGAGAAAAGCCCGGTCGTGGTGGTGACCAACACCTTCCATATGTATCGCAGCCTGATCCTCGCGCGCGAAGCGGGGCTGGAGGCGAGCGGGCTGGCGGCGCCGGTGCCGCGCATAGGGCTGGTACCGCTGTCGTGCTATGTGCGCGAGTACTTCTGCGTGGTTTATATGTATCTTTTTGAATGAGACGGGAGGGAGCCTTATGGATTGTCTGATAATATCCGGCATGAGCGGGGCGGGCAAGAGCCTTGCGGTGGACGTGCTGGAGGACATCGGTTATTACTGTGTGGACAACATGCCGGTGCGGCTCATGCCGCGTTTTGTCGATCTTTTTCCCGACAGTCCGGCGAGGTACAAGCAGGTTGCCTTTGTCGTGGACGTGCGCGGCAACAAGGATTTTCAGGCGCTGTTCAGCACGCTGGACGATATGCGCCGCGGCGGGATAAGCTGCCGCGTGCTCTTTCTCGAATGCTCGGACAGCGAGCTGATAAACCGGCATAAGGCAAACCGCCGCCGTCACCCTCTCGACGTGGAGGGCAAGGGCATCGCCGCGGCGGTGGCGGATGAGCGTGCGCTGCTCGAGCCGGTGAAGAACCACGCGGATTATCTGATAGACACCACGGTGCTGTCCAACGCGCAGTTCAAGCAGCATTTGATAAACCTTTTCGGAGAAGAGGGCGGACAGGGGCTGATGATGATAACCGTCAACAGCTTCGGCTTCAAATACGGCATACCGCACGAATCGGACATGGTGTTTGACGTACGCTTTATGCGCAATCCGTACTACGTCACGGAGTTCCGCGACAAAAACGGCATGGACAAGCCGGTGTACGACTACATTTTCGAGAGCGGCGAGGCGGAGGAGTTTTCCCGCCGGCTTGCGGACATGCTCTCGTTCCTGATACCGCAGTATATCAAGGAGGGCAAGACCTCGCTGGTCGTTTCCGTCGGCTGCACGGGCGGCAGACACCGCTCGGTCGCGGTGGCGGAGCGCCTGCATGCCGATCTCAAGGCGCTGGGGCATCAGGTGGCGGTAAAGCACCGCGACGTGACGAGAGCCTTGACATGAGCGGCGAGATGAGCTTTGACGAGCGCCAGCAGCTTCTGCGCTCGGCGCGGGTATCCGGCAAACGGATAACGGTCATCGGCGGCGGCACGGGGCTTTCCACGCTGCTGCTGGGGCTGAAGGAATATACGGACAACATAACCGCCATCGTCACGGTCACGGACGACGGAGGCGGCAGCGGCATGCTGCGGCGCGAGTTCGGCATGCTGCCGCCGGGGGATATACGCAACTGTCTGCTCTCGCTGGCGAACACCAGCACCATGATGAGCCGGATACTCAATTACCGCTTTGACAGCGGCTCGCTTGCGGGGCAGAACTTCGGAAATCTCTTTTTGCTGGCGCTGAATGAGATATGCGGCTCTTTCGACGCCGCGGTAGCGAGTATGAACCGCATACTTGCCGTCACGGGACAGGTGCTGCCGGTGACGAACAGCAATATCGTTCTGCGGGCGGTGTTCGACGACGGCAGCAGCGTCTGCGGCGAGACGGCGATAACGGAGGAAAAGCAGAACCGGGACGTGCAGATCGAGCATGTAGAGCTGCTGCCCGCTTCGGCGGAGGCGCTGCCGGCGGTCATCGAAGCGATACGGGACGCAGACCTCATCGTGCTGGGACCGGGCAGCCTCTACACCAGCGTGATACCCAACCTGCTTGTGGGCGGCGTGGCGGAGGCGCTGCGCAGCTCCGACGCGCTGCGTCTGTACGTGCTGAACATCATGACGCAGGCGGGCGAAACGGAGGGCTATTCCGCCCTGCGCCATGTGAGGGAGATAAACAAGCATGCCGGCGGCAGCGTGGTGGATGTGTGTCTGTACAACAGTCAGCCCGTGCCGCAGAAGCTGACGGAGCGTTATCAGGACGAAAACAGCGTGCAGCTCTTTCCCGACAGAGAGAGCTTCGACCGCGAGGGCGTGCGTCTTTTCGGCGGGGATATGCTTTCCCGCAGCGGCAGCCTCGCCCGTCACGACCCGCTGAGACTGGCTTACAACATCATGCTGGTGGCAGAGAGCATGCGTCCGCGCAAGGGCGCCGCCGGCGAGGGCGACCGGCTGCTGCTGAGACAGGAATAAGGGAAACGGAGGCAGGAAAATGTCCTTTAATCTGGAGATAAAAAAGGAGCTTTGCCGTCTGCCGCGCCAGCGTGAGTGCTGCGCGGCGGCGGAATGTATGGGCATGCTCCTGTATTCCGCAAGGTTTTCCGCCCTTGAGGTGCGCATGCAGTCGGAGAGCGCCGAGGTGCGCCGCCGCGCGGCAGCGCTTTTCCGGCAGGTATTCGGGACGGAGCTCTTGGCGGAGGGCGCGGTGCTGCACACGGAGAACGCGGAGGATATAAGGCGCATATACGGAGCTTTCGGTTATGAGTACAAGAACAGCCCGCTGTATCTGAACCGGGCGGTGCTGGAGGAGCCATGCTGCGAGAGCGCGTTTCTGCGCGGGGCGTTTTTGATGGGAGGCTGCGTTTCTGCGGCAGGCAAGGGTTATCATCTGGAGCTGGTCACCTCGCATTACAATGTCTCGCGCCAGACGCAGACGCTGCTGGGGGATATGGGCATGACGGTGGGCAGCATGATGCGGCGCGGCAACAGAGTGCTTTACAGCAAGGACAGCTCCGTGATAGAGCATTTCCTCGGCGCTGCCGGGGCGACCGGAGCGGCGATGGAGCTGATGCTGAAGAAGGTGGAGCGCGAGCTGCGAAACAAGGTCAACCGCAGCGTAAACTGCGAAACAGCCAACCTGAGCCGCACGCTGGAGGCGGCGAGGCTTCAGATAGAGACGGTGGAGCGGCTGAAGCAGACGGGCAGATACGACGAGCTGTCGCCGGCGCTGAAGCAGACGGCAGAGCTGCGCTGCGCATACCCCGATCTGTCGCTGGCGGAGCTGTGCGAGCTGTTTGACCCGCCGCTCTCAAAGCCGGGACTGAGCAACCGGCTGCGCAAGCTTACGGAGATAGCGAGGGATGAAAAATGACGGACTTTGTGCATCTGCATGTGCATACGGAATACAGCCTGCTTGACGGCGCCTGCCGCATCGAGCGCGCGGTGGAGCGGGCGAAGGAGCTGGGTCAGCGGGCGCTGGCGATAACCGACCACGGCGTCATGTACGGCGTGGTGGATTTTTACAACGCGGCGAAGGCGGCGGGGATAAAGCCCGTCATCGGCTGCGAGCTGTATGTTTCGCCGCGCGGCCATGCGGACAGAGTGTACGAGCTGGACAGCGACGCCTATCATCTGGTGGCGCTGTGCCAAAACGAGGAGGGCTATAAAAATCTGATCAAGCTCTGCTCGCTCGGCTTTACCGAGGGCTTTTACATAAAACCGAGGGTGGACATGGATCAGCTCCGCGCGCACAGCGGGGGGCTGATAGTCCTGTCCGCCTGTCTGGCGGGCGAGGTGCAGCGTCATCTTGCAAACGGCAATTACGAGGGCGCGAAGGAGGCGGCGCTGCGCTACGACGGCATTTTCGGCAGGGATAATTTTTATCTCGAGCTTCAGGACCACGGCATTGAGGAGCAGCGGCTTGTCAATGCGGGGCTGATCCGTCTCTCGCGGGAGACGGGGATACCGCTGGTCGCCACCAACGACGCCCATTATATCGGGCGGGGCGACGCGCGCATGCATGACGTGCTGCTGTGCATACAGACGGGCAAAACGCTGGAGGACGAGGGACGCATGCGCTTTTCCGGCGACCAGTTTTATCTCAAGTCCGGCGACGAGATGGCGGAGCTGTTTCCCGAGGCGCCGGAGGCGCTCGCCAACACCGTGCGCATCGCGGAAAGGTGCAATTACGACTTTACCTTCGGAGAATACCACCTGCCGCATTTCGAGCTGCCGGAGGGGGAAACGGACGCCTTTGCATATCTGAAAAAGCTCTGTCTCAAGGGCTTTGAGGAGAGATATGCCGACCCGCCCGCGGATTACCGGCAGAGGCTGGACTATGAGCTGGACATGATAGCCAAGATGGGCTTTGTCGATTATTTTTTGATAGTCTACGACTTCATCGCCTACGCCAAGGGCAAGGGCATCGCCGTGGGACCGGGGCGCGGCTCCGGCGCGGGCAGCATCGCGGCGTACTGCCTGCGGATAACCGATGTTGACCCCATGCATTATTCGCTGTACTTCGAGCGTTTTCTCAATCCGGAGCGTGTCAGCATGCCGGACTTTGATATCGACTTCTGCCCGAACCGCAGGCAGGAGGTCATCGACTATGTCATCGACAAATACGGCGCCGACCATGTGGCGCAGATAATCACCTTCGGCACCATGGCGGCGCGGGCGGCGGTGCGCGACGTCGGGCGCGTGCTGGGACGCACCTATGCCGAGGTGGATCTGGTGGCAAAGCTGATACCGCAGCGCCCGAAAATGACGCTGGACAAGGCGCTGGAGGAGGAGCCGCGCCTGCGCGAATACTATGAGCAGGATCCAAGCGTGCGCGAGCTGATCGACCTTGCGCGCGAGCTGGAGGGCATGCCGCGCAACGCCTCCACCCACGCCGCGGGCGTGGTGATAGCCAGCGCGCCGGTGGACGACTTTGTGCCGCTGGCGCGGGGCGATCAGGGCACGGTGACGCAGTTTGGCATGGTCACGCTGGAGGCGCTGGGACTGCTCAAGATGGATTTTTTGGGGCTGAGAAACCTCACCATCATTGACGACGCGGTGAAGATGATAAACCGCGACGGGCAGAAGATAGATTTTCAGCATCTGGACTATGAGGACCCCGGCGTTTTCGATATGCTCTGCCGCGGACAGACGCTGGGCGTGTTCCAGATGGAGAGCGCCGGCATGACGAACGTGACCGTCAGCATAAAGCCGCACAGCGTGGAGGATATCTGCGCGGTCGTGGCGCTGTTCCGTCCGGGACCGATGCAGTCGATCCCGCTGTATACCGAGCGCAAGAACAATCCTGAAAAAATAAGGTACAAGCACCCCATGCTGAAAAACATACTCTCCGTCACCTACGGCTGCATAGTTTATCAGGAGCAGGTGATGGAGATATTCCGCGTGCTGGCGGGGTATTCGCTCGGCAGGGCGGATACGGTGCGCCGCGCGATGTCCAAGAAGAAGTTCGACGTGCTCTCCAGCGAGCGGGATAACTTCGTCCGAGGCAACGAGGCGGCGGGCATACCGGGCTGCGCCGCGCGCGGCATCGACGAGCGCACGGCAAACGATATTTTCGACGAGATGCTGGACTTTGCCAACTACGCCTTCAACAAGGCGCATTCCATGTGCTACGCGGTGCTGGCATATCAGACGGCGTATCTCAAGTACCATTACCCGCGTGAATACATGGCGGCGCTGCTCACCTCCGTGCTGGGGCAGAGCAGCAAAATCTCCGAGTATACGGCGCAGTGCCGCGAGATGGGAATACGCCTGCTGCCGCCGGATATCAACGAGTCCTACGCCGACTTCACCGTGAGCGGCGAGGGGCTGCGCTTCGGCATCGGAGCGGTGAAAAATGTGGGCGTCGGCGTGATCGAGCGGCTGGTGGAGGAGCGCGAGAGCGGCGGACGCTTCGCCGGACTGGAGGATTTCTGCCGCCGCATGGCGAAGTACGATATCAACAAGCGCGTGCTGGAGAGCCTGATAAAATGCGGAGCCTTCGACAGCCTCGGCGCACGGCGGGCGCAGCTCATGCGAGTCTACGAGCGCGTGCTGGATTCGGCGGCAAACGAGAAGAAAAAGAATCTCTCCGGGCAGATAGACCTCTTTTCCGCCCTCGGCGGCGACAGCGCGGAGGAAAGCGTCGTGCTGCCGGACGTGCCGGAATATTCCCGCCGCGAGCTTTTGCAGATGGAAAAGGAGGCGACTGGGCTGTACCTCTCCGGACACCCGATGGAGGATATGCGCGGGCTGGCGGAGAGGGCGGGCGCCGTGCCGGCGTCTGCGCTGATGCAGGGCGAGGACGAGCCGGCGGCGGTGCGCGACGGCGAGTTCGTCACCTTGGCGGGCGTGCTCGGCGCCGTCACGGTCAAGCTCTCTCGCAATCAGAACCGCATGGCGACGGCTGTGCTGGAGGATCTGAGCGGCACGGTGGATCTGCTCGCCTTTTCCGGCGTGCTGACGCGCTGCGGCGCAAGCATGCAGAACGACGAGGCGGTAATAGTCTATGGCAGAGTTTCCTCGCGCGAGGACGAGGCGCCGAAGGTGATATGCGAGGAGATACTGCCGCTGACAGAGCAGAACGCCGCGCGGCACGCGGCGACGCACAGATTCGGACGGGAGAAGCGCGAAAGATCCGTGCAGCCGCAGAAGACTCTGTATCTCCGCATGGAGACGGAGGACGACCCGCGGCGCGAGGCGGCGCTGGAGCTGCTGCGCATGCACCCCGGCGCAGACCGCGTGATACTCTATTATGAGACGAGCAGAAAAAAAGCGGCGTGGAACCGAGGCGTCGGCGTCTGCGCGGAGCTTGTGGACGGACTGGAAAAACTATTGACGAAGGAAAATGTCGTCGTGAAACAGTGAGGCAGGATATGACTGATTTTGATTTGAGATATTCCGCGCTGAGGCGGGAGATAATAGAAAGAGAGTTCGGCAGCCTCAATCCGAGGCAGCTCGAGGCGGTGCTGAGCGTGAACGGACCGCTGCTGCTGGCGGGCGCTGGCAGCGGCAAGACCACGGTGCTGATAAACCGCATCATAAATATACTGCGCTATGGCAGCGCCTGCGAGAGCGAGCTGGCGCCGGAGTGGGCGACGGAGGACGACCTGCGGACGCTGGCGGAGGCGGTGGCGGACGCAGACGCCGTGGACGACGAGACTCTGCGCCGTCTGTGCGCGGTGGACGCCCCGCGTCCGTACGAGGTGATCGCCATCACCTTTACCAACAAGGCGGCAAACGAGCTGCGCGAGCGGCTCAACGTGGCGTGCGGCGAGTGGGCGGGCGATATCTGGGCGCACACCTTCCATTCCGCCTGCACGCGGATACTGCGCGCCAATATCGAAAAGCTGGGCTACTCGCGCAATTTCACCATTTACGACGAGGACGACAGGAAAAAGCTGGTCACTGCCGTGCTGAAGGATTTGAATTACGACGAGAAGAAGTACGACGTGCGCGGCGTCATATCCGCCATCTCCCGCGCCAAGGACGAGCTGATGACGCCGGAGGAGTTCATGGAAATGGCGGGAAACGACTTTTACCGCCGCGTGGTGGCGAGGGTATATGAGGAATATCAGCGCCGCATGCGCGCCGCCAGCGCGCTGGACTTTGACGATATCATCTGCGTTACGGTGGAGCTGCTGCAGACCTGCGACGAGGTGCGGGAGTACTATCAGCGCAAGTTCCGCTATGTGCTGGTGGACGAATATCAGGACACCAACCACGCGCAGTACATGCTGTGCAGCCTGCTTTCCGGCGGATACGGCAATCTGTGTGTCGTGGGCGACGACGACCAGAGCATATACAAGTTCCGCGGCGCAACCATAGAGAACATCATGGAGTTTGAGGAGCAGCACCCAAACGCCAAGCTGATCCGGCTGGAGCAGAATTACCGCTCCTGCGGCAATATACTGGACGGCGCCAACAGCGTCATCGCCAACAACTTAGGGCGCAAGGGCAAGACCCTGTGGACGCAGAACGAGCGCGGCGCCAAGATACAGCTTTTCGTGGGCGAAACGCAGGAGGAGGAAGGGCAGTACATAGTCTCGGAGATCCAGCGGATATACGGGAAGGGCGGCAGACTGCGCGACTGTGCGGTGCTGTACCGCAGCCACGCCCTCTCCAACAGTCTGGAGAATGTGTTCAAGCGCAATACCATACCGTATCGCATCGTCAGCGGACTGCGCTTTTTCGACCGCGCGGAGGTCAAGGACATGCTGGCGTATCTGTGGCTGGTGAACAACCCGGATGACACGGTGCGGCTGCGGCGGATAATCAACGTGCCGGCGCGCAAGATAGGGGCAAGGACGGTGGACGAGCTGAGCCGCATCGCGCAGGAGCGCGGCGTGAGCGAGTTCGAGGTCGCCGCCCGTGCCGCGGAGGAGCCGTCGCTCTCACGCAGCGCCGCGGCGCTGACCGCCTTTACCGATATGATAAGCTCGCTGCGCGAGCTGCGGGAGAACTGCTCACTGCTGGAGCTGTATGAGCATGTGCTGGACAAGAGCGGCTATCTCACGATGCTGCTCGCGCAGGGCGGCGACGAGGCGCGCGCCCGCTCGGAGAATATCGCCGAGCTGAAGTCGAACATACAGGATTACTGCGCGCGCACGCAGGAGCCTACGCTGGAGGGCTTTTTGGAGGAAATCTCCCTGCTGACGGATATCGACCGCTACGACGCCGAGGCGGATGCGGTGACGATGATGACCATGCACAGCGCCAAGGGGCTGGAGTTCCCGCACGTCTTTGTCTGTGGCGCGGAGGAGGGGATTTTTCCGTCTTTTCGCTCGATGGAGAGCGAAGCCGAGATAGAGGAGGAGCGCCGCATATGCTATGTGGCGATGACCCGCGCCAAGCAGACGCTGCACATTACCTGTGCGCGCCGGAGGCTGCTGTATGGGCAGACGGTGTACTGCAAGCCCTCGCGCTTTATCGGCGAGATAGCGCAGGAGTTCATCGAGGAGGCGGTCACGCGCACGCCCGCCTATACTCCGCGCCGTGAGGCGCGGACGGAAACGGGAGCCTCGCGCCCGCAGCGTCCGACGGCGCGGCGTCCCGACGTATCGGTGTCGCAGCCCGTGGCGAGTTCGGCGCGGGTGCGCTTCGCCAAGGGCGAGCGCATAAGGCACAAGGCGTTCGGAGATGGCACGGTGCGCGAGGTCACGCCGATGGGCGGGGACCTGCTGCTGGAGATAGTGTTCGACCGCGTGGGGCAAAAGCTGATGATGGCAAAAACCGCGCAGCAGTTTATAGAGAAGATATAGCGCGGCTTATAAGAAAGGGGCGCGGAGGATATGTATTATCATGCATCGCCGGTGGAGGGCATTTCGCGCCTGATGCCGCGTATTTCCAATCACGGCGTTCCTCTGATTTATTTTTCCGAGAAGCGGGAAAACGTGCTGGTCTATTTGAGCAACGCCGTTGAAAAATACTGTCGGGACACCGGATTTTCATATGACGGCAGGTGGGAAAAATGGGGTCCTTACGGCTTTGACGGTGACGGGCGTCAGCAGCTTGAGGAATATTATCCGAATGCGTTCGTGAACACGTATAAGGGCGTGTCCGGATATATTTACCGTGCGGAAAAAATAACGGCGCGCGGGCTTGACGTGCAAATTCCCCATGCAGTCACAAGCAGCGCGCCGGTGGAGGTAACGGGCGTCGAGTTCGTTCCCGATGCGTATGACGCAATTTTGGAGGCGGAAAGGGCGGGGCTGCTCTCGCTCGTTCGCTATGAGGAAATGTCGGACAAAATGAAGGCATGGATAAGGAAAACCGTCAGAGAGGAATATGAGCAGGCTGCGGCACATCCGGAATACAGGCATTTTCTGCGGGGGAATTTCCCCGATATAATAAATGAATGAGCGGCAAAAGCGCGGCAGCTTACGAAGAGAAGCGGATAATTGAGCCGAAGGGCTTGATTATAAATATTTTGTTTTAAAAGGAGAGCGTTGTTTGAGAAAAACCGGTACAACGGAGATTGCGGGCTGACAGGGAGGTTTGCCGCAGTCGGAGCAAGCCTCCCGCCCCGCCTTGGGGCAGTTGAAGTCAACAATTTTCGGGAGGTAAAACAATGAATAAAAATGACTGCATCATTCGCTTGGAAAAAGAAAAAGACCGCAGAGCGGTGGAAAGCCTTGTCCGCGAGGCGTTCTGGAACGTGTACCGTCCGGGCTGCAGCGAGCATTATGTGCTGCACGTGCTGCGAAGCGACCCGGCATTCGTGAGGGAGCTGGACTTCGTAATGGAGCAGGACGGCAGGATCATTGGACAGAATATGTTCATGAGGACGGTCATCAATGCCGACGACGGCAGGGATATCCCCGTTCTGACGATGGGACCGATCTGCATAACGCCGGAGCTGAAGCGACGGGGATATGGCAAAAGGCTGCTGGATTATTCGCTGGAAAAGGCTGCCGGTCTGGGATACGGCGCGGTTTTGTTCGAGGGCAATATCGGCTTTTACGGCAAGAGCGGCTTTGACTATGCCGAGGGCTTCGGCATCAGATATCACGACCTGCCGGAGGACGCGGACGCCTCGTTCTTTCTCTGCAAGGAGCTGGTTTCGGGCTATCTCGGCGGCGTAACCGGAGTTTATCAAACGCCGCAGGGGTATTATGTGTCGGACGCCGACGTTGAGGAGTTCGACAAGAGCTTTCCGCCCAAGGAAAAGCTGAGGCTGCCGGGACAGATATTCTGAGCGAAAGCGTCCGCGCGATATGCGCGGACGCTTTGCACAGCCCAAACGGGATAAAATCAGGCAAAATCAAGCAGGACAAATGTGTCCGGCGGGCAAAATCACGGCATTTCTCGCTTTGTGTCGTGTTAAAAACCGCCGGAGGGATTTATCATAGCCTCGAAAGGAGGACGCGCATGGACCAAATCAAGATAGGCTCTTTTCTCAAGCAGCTTCGTAAAGAAAAGAACCTGACGCAGGAAAATCTGGCGGAACGTCTCAACGTTTCCGGCAGGACGGTATCTCGGTGGGAGACCGGAAGCAATATGCCGGATATCGGTATGCTGATCGAGATAGCCGAGTTTTACGATGTGAGCATACCGGAAATAATCAACGGAGAAAGGAAAAGCGAGAGCATGACACAGGAAACAAAAGATACCGCCGTTAAGATGGCGGAATACAGCAAAAACGAGGCAAAAAGCGGCAAACGGCAGATCATCGGCTATATGGCGGCGGCGTTCGGCATATTCATCATCATTTCGGCGCTGACGATATTCCCCAGTGACAGCAGCTGGGGCAGCATATATTCGGTTTTCGGCAGCATCGTTCTGCTGACGGGGGTTTATTTCATAGCAGGCTCCTTGTCGGTCAAGCTCCGCACGCGCATACTGAGCGTCGCCCTGTGCGCCGTGCTGCTGTTCGGCGCATTTGCCGTTTCGGACTATCTTGCGGTCACGCAGTTTGGAAGGGTGCCGAGATTCAGTTATGCAAGAATGTACAATTCGCAGAGGGAGAACGAGATAGTACACAGGACGCTGTTCTTCACCGCCGTGCAGAAGGATCCCGGAACGAGCTTTGAACAGGTCGAGATCATAAAGGACTATTCGCCGCGGTATCACCTAAACGGAGATCAAATAAGGCTTACGATACGGTTTGACGTGAAGGAGGATATCGGACGGCTCCTGATGGATTTTGACATCGACGGGAAAAAGGAGAGCGGCAGCATGTCGGGCGACGATAACGTGATAAAGAGCGGAGCTGAGCTGCATTGGGCGTTTAATGAGCAGAACTTCGACAGCTCGCTCGACGAGGTCGATATGAGCCTGCGCTTTACGGTAGTGACGGAGCCTTGCGAGCCGGGAAGCGACGGCGCTTATCCGGCGGAATATACGATGCCGCTGGACGAGGTTTTTCTGCGGGCGGAGGTCGGCTGCGATTACCTCATCACCGTCAGCGGCGACAAAACGAGCGGATATCGGGCGACTTTGGAGGACTCGTACTCGTGAGCGCCGTCCCCGCTTCCGCTGCGGAAGCGGGGACGTGCTTTTGCGCATAATGTTGACAAAAAGCTGAAATTCCCTTGACAAAGATAGTATGTTTGATATAATAATATTATCATTATCATACAAAGGGGTGGCAGCATGAGCATATATGCGATACGGGGACGGCTGATCGACGGCGTTGCGGACAGCGCGCTGGAGGACGGGCTGGTTCTGACAGACGGCAATAAGATAACCTACGCCGGAAAATACGAGCCGGCGCTGGTGCCGGAGAAGGCGGAGGTCATCTCGGCGGGCGAGGGGACGATACTGCCCGGCTTTATCGACGCGCACGCCCATATCTGCGGTACGGTGGCAAAGGCGGGCATCATCAATGACGACAAGCTGCTCGGCGCGGCGCATGAGGTCGGCGTGCTGCTCGACTGCGGCTTTACCGGTCTGCGCGACATGACGCTGGGCAGCCCGGCGCTGGCGCGGGCGACGGAGGGAGGCTACCTGCGCGGACCGCGCATCTTCCCCGGCGGGCGCGTGCTGTCCTGCACAAGTGGACATGTTGATTTGGACATCAACATGACCAAGGAGGAATACAACCGCACCGCGTGGCTGGGCGAGCTGTGCGACGGTGAGGCGGAGTGTCTGGAGGCGGCGCGCCGTCAATTCCGCCGCGGCGCGCGATTCATCAAGGTCTGCACCACCGGCGGCGTATCCTCGCTGACGGATAAGCTGACGGACGTGCAGTTCGCGCCGAACGAGCTGCGCGTCATCGTGGAGGAGGCGCAGCGGCACGGGACATATGTCGCGGCGCACTGCTCCAGCAACGCGGGCACGCTGCACGCGCTGAACAACGGCGTCACGAGCATCGAGCACGGCGTAGACTTGCCGGAGAGCACGCTGGAGCTGATGCTGAAGAAGGACGCCACGCTGGTCACGACCATCTGGATATCCACCAACGTGGCGAAGATGCCGGGCATGCATCCGGCGATGGAGGCAAAGGCAAAGATGTGCGCCGAGACGCATATCCGCACGCTGCGCGACGCGGCGAAAATGGGCGTGCGCATCGCCTTCGGCACCGATTTCAGCAACAGCGGCTTCACGCCGTATGACAAGATAGGGCGCGAGTTCGAGGCGATGGTGGAGGTCGGCATGACGAATATGCAGGCGATACGCGCCGCCACGATAAACGCCGCCCATCTGACGATGAACGCGGACGCGGTCGGCAGCATAGAGGCGGGCAAGCTGGCGGATATCGTCATCGCCGCCGGCGACCCGCTGAAGGACATTTCCTGTCTCACCGGCAGCGAGAATATCAAGCTGGTCATGAAGGACGG
>JAFTDT010000049.1 GCA_017453985.1 Clostridia bacterium | reverse complement strand
GACGGGTACGATTTCGCCGGTTTTCTTCGTATAGCTCAAAATCCGCTCATCTTCGGACGAGCTATCACTCTCCGTCAGCGTCAGACTCTCAAAGACTATGTTTCCTCCTGCGCTCCGCGCTGCCCGCTCGAATGTCGCGCCGTTCAACGCCGTCAGCGCCTCGGCTGCGCTGCCTGCGCCGGAAACGCGCAGCGTCATGCTGATGTTATCGGGGTCGTAGCCATAGTTATCCGGCTCGCCGGTGCCGCCCGCTGTGCGGCTCATGCCCTCAGACCGCAGTATCTTGCCGACGGTGAACAGCTCGCCGTCCTGTGAATAAAAAACCAATTCGTCGCCAATAGTCTCTTCAATTACAAACTCGGGCGAGGTTACCCACGCCATTGAATAGCTATCGGATATCGATAACCCTTCAAAAGCCCAATTCACCCCATCTACCTTTACCGTGGCGGAAGCGTCCAACACATGAGTAGCGCCGTAACCGGATCTTTCATCAATGCGAATCTGCGTACAATATTTCCATATTCCCGCTGAAAAGACTCCTTCGCATCTTTCCCAGCTATCGCCGTTTTTCTTAAGCCAGCCTCCATTAGCTGTAGCAAAATGCGCTTCATTTCCCGTTGTGATATTAAACGTCGGCACCCTTATTTCGCTGCCGTAAATCGCTATCGATGACGTGTTGCTTGTCGCCACAATATTTGTCACCTTCGTGCGTTCTTCCGCTTGCGCCGACAGCGGCAGCAGACCCGCCATCATCACAAGGGCAAGAAAAACACTCAACAATTTGCTTGCGTTGCCTTTCATACCGTTCTCCTTCTTTCGCAATCAGATTTCATGCTTGATATTATACCATGAGCAAAAATGCTTGCTTGCAAGGGCATTTTTGCGAAGCCGTCAAGGCGCGCAGACGGGCGTCGCCCGTGGGAAAACATGGTTTTCCGATTTTCCGCAGGAAAATTTTGCGTATATTATACCATGAAAAGCACAGCTTGTATATCACCCAAAAGTACCATTTTTTTGAGAAATTTGAGGAAATTTATTTTTTCGGCGGCGCGTTCGCGGGGCGGCACCCACCAAAGGCTCCCACCCCGGAAGCCTTCCCCCGAGGGGGAAGGCTTCCGGGGGCTTGCGGGGGCGAGGCGCTGACGGGAGATTGCTCGCGGACGCCCGCCAAGGCTCCCTTGTGCCGCTCGCGCCAGCGAGCAACGGCGGCTTTGCCGCCGCGCCGCGAGTGCGGCGTTCGATCTGCGCCATATTTCCGAGATCCTTCGGCTACGCGGCGCGACCGCCGCTCCGCTCAGGATGACAGTTTAAAAGAAGTCTTGGGAGTCCCCTCGCCCTGCGGCTGGGCGCGTTGACAGGGGGCGCGGCGGAGTGTACAATAGAGGCGTCGGGAACGACCCCGACGCCTCATTCTTGAAAGGAAGTCTTGCAATATGGATAAAAAACAGCTTTGTCAAGCCGCCATGGACATGCTGGAGCGGGCGTATATCCCCTACTCCGGCTTTGCCGTGGGCGCGGCGCTGGAATGCGCCGACGGCAGCGTATTCACCGGCTGCAACATCGAAAACGCCTCCTACGGCGCCACGGTCTGCGCCGAGCGCACCGCCGTATTCAAGGCGGTCAGCGAGGGACGCCGCAACTTTGCCCGCATCGCCATCGCCGCCCGCAGCGACGATTTTTGCGTGCCCTGCGGCATCTGCCGTCAGGTGCTGGCGGAGTTCTCGCCGGATATGGAGGTCATCTGCCTCAACAGCGCGGGCGAGAGCCGCAGCTTTTCCCTGCGCGAGCTGCTGCCGCACGGCTTTGACGGCAGCTTTCTCTAAGCTTATTTCAGGTAGAACCGCAGCAGCTCCTCCATGGCGCTGCCGCCGTCGTATTTTCTCAGCAGCGCCGCGACGTCCTCTGTCCCGGCGACCTTCAGGCAGTAGGTGCGGTAATATTCCCGCAGGAACTCTGCAAATCGCTCTTCACCGAGCAGCGATCTGACCTCCAGCAGAAATATATATCCGCCGTCATACTCACCCTCGCCGTAAGCGCGTCCCTCCGGATACTCGTCCGGGGGGATATTTATATACATGCCGTCCATCTCCCCCCGCATGACCTCCGCGTAGTCCTCCATGTCCTTCTGCAGCGCCTCGAGCGGCGGTATGTCGCGGTCGATCTGTCTGATGTAATCGTTGGTTTCGCTGGGCGTCAGCATGAACATATACCGCTCCAAATAGCTGGTGAAGCCCTCGTCGAGCCAGCCCTCGGAATATTCGTTATTCCCGACCGCGGCATAAAACCACTGGTGCCCTATCTCGTGCGTTATAACCTCCGCAAGCGTCTGCGCGCCAAGCTCCGGTCCCACGCCGTCGTAGTGCGAGGTGCCGTTTATCATCACCAGCCCCGGATATTCCATGCCGCCGAAGGCATAGCCGAACAGGCACTGCACGATATCCAGCTCGTCGTAAATATAGCTGCCGACATTCTCCGTGAATATGCGGAAGCTGTCGCGCGTGACCAGCTCGCTCAGTCTGCGGTACTGCTCCGCGTATGCGCCCTTGAGATAATAATTATTTATCCGCACGCCCTCGGTCTCAAAGATGTCCACGTCCATAAAGTCGCACGCCACTATCGCGTAGTCGCGCATCTGCCGCGCCTCCGCCTCGGTCCTGCCGCTTTCCGTGCGGCTCTCGCCGGCGGCGGCGACCACAAAGCTCTCCGGCGCCTCAAGGGTCACGCGGTAATCCGCAAGGTCGGTGCTGCGGCTCTCGCCGTCGTCAAAAAAGGGGTCGGTGTTCCACACGCCGTTTTCATTATCCGCAAGATAAGGAAAGCAGAAGGACAACGAATATATCTTCCCCTGCTCGCGCACCTGCACGCCGAAGCGGTCCTGCCGGTTGGGGATATCCGTCTGCAAGCCTATCTCTATCTCCGCCGTTGCTCCGGCAGGGACGGCGCTCGCCAGCGCCACGCGCAGCAGCGTACCGTCCAGCTCGCGGCTCACCCGCGGCTCCGCCGCGCCGCGCTGACGGACGAACAGCAGCTCGGAGCCTTTGCCCTCGTTGCCCTCGTCGGCGTGATGCTCGGCGGCATATTTCAGCAGCGCGGGCGTCATATCGCGCAGGCATATCTCCGTCAGCGGGCTGTCGGTGTCGTTTTTCAGCTCCAGCGTCACCGTTTCGCTCAGGCGGTCGTTTTCGGCGTCCAGCTTCAGCTCCATGACGTAGGAGAGCGCGTCCACGCGCCCCGTCTGCGGCGCGGCGTCTTTGCCGCCGGCAAGCCTCCACACGGCGAAAACAATCGCCGCCAGCACAATAAGCGTGAGAAGCGCAAAAATTATTTTCCGTTTTCCTTTAACCATACTTTCGTTCATTTGTTCTGCTCCTTAGGCATGCTTTATTCTTTCTCTGCCAAGCTGCAAAACAGCCTTGCTTCCGCAAGGCTGTTTTTAACCTTTTTAATCCAGCGGCTTCATCGTGGGGAAGAGCAGCACGTCGCGGATGGATGGGCTGTTGGTGAGCAGCATGACAAGCCTGTCCACGCCCATGCCCATGCCGCCGGTGGGCGGCATGCCGTATTCCAGCGCGGTGAGGAAGTCCTCGTCCATCTCGCTCGCCTCCTCGTCGCCCATCGCCTTAAGCCTAAGCTGGTTTTCAAACCGCTCGCGCTGGTCGATGGGGTCGTTCAGCTCGGAGAAGGCGTTGGCAAACTCTCTGCCGGTGATGAACAGCTCGAAACGCTGCGTCAGCTCCGGATTTGCCGGATCCTTCTTCGCCAGCGGCGATATCTCTATCGGGTGCGAGATGATGAACGCAGGCTGCACGAGCTTGTCCTCGCAATACTGCTCGAACAGCATGCTCAGCACGTCGCCCTTGCCGTGGCGCGCCTCCAGCTTGATCCCATGCTCCTTTGCCAGCGCCTTGGCGTCCTCAAAGCTCTGCACCTTGTCAAAATCTATGTTCGCATACTTCTTCAGCGCCTCGGTCATGGTCAGGCGCTCGAAGGGGCGCTCCAAGTCTATGATCTGCTCGCCGTAAGGCACCTGAAGCGTGCCCAGCACGTTCTGCGCCACGGTCTTTATCATGCTCTCGGTCAGCTCCATCATGCCGTTTATGTCCGTGTACGCCTCGTACAGCTCCAGCAGCGTAAACTCCGGATTGTGCCGCGTGTCCACGCCCTCGTTGCGGAACACGCGCCCCACCTCGTACACGCGGTCAAGCCCGCCGACTATCAGCCGCTTGAGATACAGCTCCAGCGAAATGCGCAGATGCATCGGCAGCGAAAGCGCGTTGTGGTGGGTGTTGAACGGACGCGCCGCCGCGCCGCCCGCGACGGTCTGCAGCACCGGCGTCTCCACCTCCAGATAATCCCTGCCGTCCAAAAAGCGTCTTATCTCGCTGACTATCCGGCTGCGCTTTACAAAGGTCTCGCGCACGTCGGGGTTTACGATCAGGTCGAGATAACGCTGGCGGTAGCGGGTGTCGGTGTCGCGCAGTCCGTGCCACTTCTCCGGCAGGGGCAGCAGCGACTTTGCCAGCATGGTTATCTTCGTCACATGCACGGATATCTCGCCGCGATTGGTGCGGAAAACATAGCCCTCCACGCCGACGATATCTCCGATATCGAACTTCTTGAACAGCTCGTAATCCTCGTCTCCGATGGCGTCCTGACGCACATAGAGCTGGATATTGCCCCGATGGTCGCGCAGGTCGCAGAACGACGCCTTGCCCATGCCGCGCTTTGACATCAGTCTGCCCGCAAGGGCGACGGTCTTGCCCTCCATGGCTTCGAAATTATCAAGTATCTCGCGGCTGCTGCTCGTGCGCTCAAAGCGCACCTCGGCAAAGGGGTCTCTGCCCATCTGCTGCAAAGCCGCCAGCTTGTCCCTTCTTATTCTGAACAGCTCGCGCATGTCCTCCTGCGGCTGCTCCTGTACGGTTCCGTTCTCCGGGTTTTCATTCATTTTTCTCGCCTCCGTTTTAAAATACGGACGGATATGCTCCGCCCGTAGAAAAATCTCACGCGCGTTATCTGCTTATCTCTATTATTTTGCACTTGAATGAGCCGCCGGGCGCGTCCACCGTGACGGTGTCGCCCTTGTGCTTTCCGAGCAGCGCCTTGCCTATCGGCGACTCGTCGGAAATGCGCTGGAGCTTGGGATTAGCCTCCTGCGAGCCGACGATGGAATACTCCTCCCTGCGCTTGCCCTTGATGAACTCTATCTCCACCTTGGCGCCGATGGTCACGCCCTCGTCCAGAGAGGCGTTTTCGTCTATTATCACCGCGTTGGGGATGATGTTCTCCAGCTCGGCTATGCGCGAATACAGCTTGCCCTGCTCGTTTTTCGCCTCGTCGTATTCGCTGTTTTCAGACAGGTCGCCAAAGGAGCGCGCCTCCTTGATCAGCTCCGCGACCTCCTTCTCACGCACTGTTTTAAGATGCTCCAGCTCCGCCTTGAGCTCCTCGAGCCTCTCCTTAGTCAGTTTGAACTGCTTCTGCATTTATATTGCCTCCTATGCTTTTACGCCATACTTATCTTTCATATTATATTGTTTTCTTCCCTCATGTCAAGCATGACTTTTCTTTCCACCCGGATATCCGGTCCCGCTATGGCGCCGGACAAAAACAGCGCCGCCACATATTCGCTGGGCGCTGCTCCCTCCGGCATGGAGGCGAGCCGCTCCGGCGGAGCCGAAAGCGCGAGCCTGCAGCCCTCGCCGCCGCTCATATCCTCCGCCCCCGGCACCTCGCCGTCAAAGCAGAGACATATGCTTTCCGTGCCCTCCGGCGCCTCACCCGTGCAGGCTATCCCGAAGTCTCCCAGCAGGCTTTCGCGCAGGGCGATCTCGCTGTCGGCGCTGATCAGGCGTATTGCCCGCACCTGCGGCGCGACGGTCAGCACTCCGTTTGCCATGCTGCGGTCGAATTTTCGCGCCTGCACGACCACGCAGGTCTGCTCCGGCAAAAGCCCGCGTTCCGCCATCAGCAGCCTCACCGTCTGCGGAATGCACGCCCGCAGCGCCGCGCCCGTCCTAACCGGCGCCAGCGCCAGCCGCACAGCCGCCTCCGCCGCCTCCGGCGGTACGACCACGCGGTGCGCGCCGCTCCTTTTGAGGTGCAGGAGCGCGCGCGTCAGATACTTTTGCCGCCGCGCCGGACTGTCTCCTCCGTGCAGCGCCACCCGCGCCGTGACAAACAGCGTCATGCGCTCCGTATACATGCCCGTTCTGATGCGGCAGCGGCTGCACAGCCGCAGCTTCAGCCGCTCCCGCACGCCGCCGCGCGGACGCTCCTCTATCGTCAGTATCCCGAACATTTTATCACCGCCACAGATCGTTTTGTTCCAATCTATGGCGGCGGCGCTGTGTTTATTCCTCCTGCGGCTCCTCAGGCTCCTCCGGCGCGAGTTCCGGCGTCTCCTCCGGCTCCTCAGCCGCAGGCTCCGGCGGCAGCTTTGCCGCCAGCACCTCGCATGCTTTGGCGAGCTGTGCGTCCTGCTCCGGCGTGAGCGAATAGAAATTGTACATATCCTCGTCGCTGAGCGATATCTCATGATCCGGCGTCGTACCTACGCCCGCCAGATTTACGCCCTTGGGCGTGTAATAGCTTATCACCGAAAGATGCACGCTGGAGCCGTCCGACAGCATTACCGTCCGCTGGGCATAGCCCTTGCCCATCGTGCGGTCGCCGACTATCTCGGCGACGCCGTATTCCTGCAGGGATGCGGCGAAAAACTCCGCCGCGCTGACGGAATAATTATTGGTCAGCACCATCATCGGCAGCTCTATGCAATCCGCGTCCGAATTGTACTCCGCGGTATGCCCCTCCTTGTCCTTGGTGCTGATTATCCTGCCCTCCGGCAGCAGCAGATCGAGCATATTTACCAGCACGTGCAGATCGCCGCCGGGATTGAAGCGCACATCGAACACCATCCCGCGCGCACCCTCGTCCAGCAGCTCGCCTAACTTTTCTGCAAACTCGACATCCACATTGCGGTCAAAGCCGCTTATCCGCATATAGCCGATGCCGCCATCCAGCAGCTTTGCCTCTATGCCCTGATTGAATATCGCCGCCCGCGTCATGGTGAAGCTGAGCAGCTCGCCCTGCCGCTCCATCTCCACGGTGACGCTCGTGCCCTCCTCGCCGCGGATCGCCCCGACCAGCGCGTCAAATCCGTCAAACTCCGTTGCCGGCACACCGTCCACCGAGGCGAACACGTCCAGCGGCAGTATGCCCGCTTCATAGGCGGGACCGCCCTTTGTGACCGAGGTGACCGCAAATCTCCCGTTGTCCGCCGATACCGTAACGCCGATGCCTACATAGGTATTTTCGTCCTCGGCAAGATATTCCGCCGTTTCACCGGCGCTCATGTAAAGCGACCAGCGGTCGCCCAGCCCGTCAACAAAGCCTGCCGCCGCGCCCTCCATCGCCTCTTCCTCGGTATATTCGCCCACGAAGTTCTTCTCGACGACGTCGGATATCTCCTTGAGCTTCTTATACCGGCTTTCCAGCGCCTCCAGATTGCCCAGACGCGAGTTGTAATGCTCTGCGGCGACAAAGAACGTGATGTTGAATGTCGCCACCGCCGCCAGCAGCACCAGCATCAGCGCCGTGCCAACTGATATTTTTTTTCCTTCCATAAAGGCTCCTTATTTGTAAACTACATCAAATCCCTTGAACTCGTTGAGAGGATTATAGGTCTTGCCATCCTTGCTGATTTCAAAATGCAGATGCGGCGCGGTGGAATAGCCGGTATTGCCGGAATATCCGATGATGTCGCCGCGGGAAACCGTCTGGTTTGCCTTGACGGAACGCTTGGAAAGATGTGCATATAAGGTAGTATACCCGCCGCCGTGGTTTATAACTACATAATTTCCCCACGCCGAGCTGTATGTCGAGGTGACGACCGTTCCGCCGTTTGCCGCATATACCTTCGTACCCGTGGAAGCGCGCAGGTCAACGCCGCTGTGCAGCTTGTACACGCCGGTGATCGGGTGCGTGCGCATGCCGTATTTGCAGGTGACGACATTATTGGAGGCAGGCAGCGGCCACATAAAGGTGCCGCCGACATACGTCTTCTGCGCGGCAAGCTCCGCCGCCTTCTTGCGTATGTCCTCCATGAGGGCGTCTTCTTCCTCGATCATCTTTTTATATTGTTCTTTTACTTCTCTTTCCTCGCGCTCGATGCTCTCCATGCGCGCCTGTTTTTCCGCGCGCTGCGCCTCCAGCGACGCCTTGTTCTCCTCCATGGAGACCTTGACCGCGCGCTCCTCCTCCTGCGTCGCCTCCAGCTCCGCCTTCTGGAGCTCTATCTGCTCCTTGATGGCGCGCAGCTCCTCGTAAAGCTTCATCTCATAGGTCGATATCTGTCCGATGATCTCAAAGCGGTTGAGGAATTCCGCAAAGCTGTCTGCCGAAAGCAATATCGTCAGATAGCTCGTCCTGCCGTGCTCCGCCATAAAGCGTATGCGCAGCTTCATATCGGCATACTGCTGCTCCTGCTTTGCGCGGCTGTCGGCAAGCTCCAGCGTCTTCAGCTCTATCATCTCGGCGAGCTGCACGAGCAGCTCCTCCTGCAGCTCCAGCTCCTCCTCGGCAAGCTCTATCTGCTCGTCGAGCAGGGCTATCTGCCGCTTTACCGCCGCCTTGTCCGAGGCAAGCGCATCCAGATCCGCCTTCAGCTCCTTCTTCTTGCTCGTGGTCGTCGCCAGCTTGCCCTTGAGCTTGTCTATATCTCCCTGTGTCACCCACGCTCTCGCGCCGAGCGCGCCTACCAGCACCGAAGCGATCATGAGCAGCGCGAGCACTGCCGCGATTACTCCCGCGGCGATCCTCGTCCTGCGCGGACCCGTGCCGCGCCTCTTTGCCGAAGTATTGTTTTTATCCATGACTCACACCCTCAAAAATCTTCTTATCGTAATGCCGCTGCCCACGCCGCCGATCACGACTCCCGCCGCAAGCAGCCACATGGCGAGCGGACGCACAAACACCGTGAACGGCTGCATATCGAATATCGCCGTTCCCGCCTCCAGCTCCTTCACTATATATCCGTACACTCCCCACTGGGTGAAAAACGCCAGCACCGCGCCGCCGATTCCCAGCGCCACACCCTCGATGACAAACGGCGTGCGGATAAAGTGGTTCGTGGCTCCCACCATCTTCATGACGGCGATCTCATCGCGGCGGGCAAACATCGCCAGCCTGACCGTGTTGGAGATGATGAATACGGAAACCGCTCCGAGCAGCCCTATCAGCGTGTAGGCGATCAGCTTGACGACCTTGCGGATCTGCATCAGCTTGTCCGAGACTTCTTTTTCACTGTTGCTGGCGGCGATGCCGGGCAGGGACTCCAGCTTTTTCACCGTGTCCTCGTGCATACTGACATCCTTCATGGCTATGCGGTATCCGTCACGAAGCGGATTGTCCGCTTCGAGATCCTCCATGATATACGCATCCTCGCCCAGTTCGTCCAGATAGTTCTGGAACGCCTGCTCCTTGGAGATGAACTCCAGCCTCGCCACATTGTCCAGCGAGCGTATCTGGCTCTCCAGCGCCAGCGCCTCGCTCCGGCTCATCGTCTCATCGACATAAACGTATATCTCGCTCTGCGAAGCCAGACTTTCCACCAGCATGTCTATATTATACGCCACCAGCGAGAATATGCCGGTTATCAGCATGCAGGCGGCGATAACGGTCACTGCGGCAAAGCTCATCAGCTTATGGACGAAGATGCTGCTCAGTCCTTCTTTCAGGAAATAGAGCGCGCCGCCGCTCTTACGGTTGCTGCTGCGCCTCATTCGTCCACCTCCGCCTCTTGCTCCGCAGGCTCCTCCGCCTCGGCAGGCTCCTCGTGCTCTGCGAAGGCATAAGCTTCATAGGCGTCCGCAGTCTCCTCCGGCTCGTCCTCATATGCCGGCGCGGCATCCTCCGCCGTCTCCGGCGTCTGTTCCCCCTGCTCCGGCTCGTCCTCCGGTATGTAAATCCCCGGATAACGCTCCTCATAATACCCGCCCTGGCGGTCGCCTATGACCATACCTCCGTCGATGGCTATGACGCGCTTTTCAAACTGGTTCACCAGCACCTTTTCGTGCGTCACCACCACTACCGTCGTCCCCAGCGCGTTTATCTTTTCAAACAGCATCATCAGCTCGAGCGAGCGGGCGGGGTCGAGATTGCCCGTCGGCTCGTCTGCTATGACGATGTCAGGATTGTTGACCAGCGCGCGGGCTATAGCCACGCGCTGCTGCTCGCCGCCGGAAAGCTCGCTCGGCAGCCGGCGCGCCTTGTGCAGCACGCCCACCAGATCGAGCACATACGGCACGCGCTTTTTCACCACTTTCATCGGCGCGCCGACCGCACGCATGACAAACGCCACGTTTTCATACACGGTCTTGTTGTCGATCAGCCGGAAGTCCTGAAACACCACGCCGACCGTGCGCCGCAGATAGGGAATTTCCCGCTGGCGGAGCGCGCCTATATCAAAGCCGTTTATCAGCACCTTGCCGCTGGTGGGCTTTGTCTCGGCTATCAGCATCTTGATGATCGTCGATTTACCGCTGCCGGAGGGACCCACCACAAAAACGAATTCTCCGTTCTCTATCGTCAGACTTACGCCCTTGAGCGCCTTTGTCCCGTTGTCGTATACCTTATGCACGTCCTGAAGCTTGACCATTTGTTCCTCCATAAATAACGCACTGTACGGAGGGAGCGCCGCTCCCTCCGCACCTTTATGACCTTTCGCAGACAGGCATTCAGTTCAGCCCCTCGCGGGATTTGAGATATTTCTTCACCATCAGCGCCACCTTGAGCACTATGGCGTTGTCAAACTCCCGCAGATCCAGCCCCGTGAGCTTTTTGATCTTTTCCAGCCTGTATACCAGCGTGTTCCTGTGGACGAAGAGCTTTCTCGCCGTTTCCGACACATTGAGATTGTTCTCAAAAAACTTGTGCACGGTCAGCAGCGTCTCCGCGTCCAGCGACTCTATCGAGCCTTTTTTGAATATCTCCGACAAAAACATCTCGCACATGGTGGTGGGAAGCTGATATATGAGCCGCCCTATGCCGAGGCTCTCGTAGTTCATGACGGTCAGATCCTCCTCGAAGACCTGCCCGACCTCCACCGATATCTGAGCCTCCTTGTAAGAACGCGAAACGTCCTTGAGCTGCATCGCCACCGTGCCGATGCCTATCACATGCTCAAGCCCCAGCTCGCCCGCCAGCGCCGCGTCGATCTGCCGCGCGATCTTCATGACCTCCTTGCTCTCGCCGGTCTTGAGCTCCTTTACCAATACCACTTCGTTCTCCGTCACCGTGATGACGAAATCCCGCTGCTTGTCGGGGAACATCTTTTGCAGCAGCTCCACGACCGCAACGTCCTGACTGACCTCCATCTTGACAAGATACACGACGCGCTTGGCATCGTTCTGAAACTGCATCTCCCGCGACTTGATATAGATATCGCCCGGCAGGATATTGTCCATTATCATCTTTTTGATGAAGGTGAGCTTATCGTGCTTTTCGTCATAAAGCGACTTGCTGTTGCTGATTGCGACCGAGGTGATCAGGCACACCAGCGCCGCCGTCTCGCCGCTCTGGCTGGCAAATATCGCATATTCGACGCCGTTTTCATAGCCGCCGAGCCGCTTGAAGGTATAGCCCCCAAACTCGCCGTCCTCGGCTCCGGAAAGGAAAAACTCACCCGCGGATTCTACGTTTTCGCCGATGAACCTCAGCTCCGTGCACGACACGATGTTTCCCGTACCGTCCACCACGCCCAGGATAAAAGGCACTTTATTTTTAATTTCCAGCAGGATGCTTTGGAACAGTCTTGCCTCCATAAAATCACCCTTTGTACATTTTAAATAAATCTGCGGCGTCACATATGTATATTTTAACTCATAGATTTTCTTTTTTCAACAATTTTCTTCATATTTTTTTATGATTTTTACATGATTTTTACATCTGCCTTCAGTTTTTCCGCTTCCTCCTGCGTCAGCCGCCTCCACATACCCTCGCGCTCTATTGTCTCCAGCGTCAGTCTGCCTATCCTCAGCCGCTGCAGGTCGGTGACCGTTTTGCCGCGCGCGGCAAACATGCGCTTTATCTGATGATACTTGCCCTCCCTGAGCGTCACCGTGCATATGCGCGCGTCCCGCCCGTCCGGCTCCAGCCGCGCCGGCATGCTGATGAAATCGCCCAGATCCATGCCGGCGGCAAACGCTGCCGCGTCCTCTCCGTCCGCCGGCAGGTCAAGCTCCACACGGTAAATTTTCTCCTCCTTATAACGCGGCGAGATTATCCGGTGGCACAGCTCGCCGTTGTCCGTCAGCAGCACCAGCCCGTGCGAATCCTTGTCCAGCCTCCCCGCGATGCTCAGTCCGGCGCGGGCATACTCCTCCGGCAAAAGGTCTGTCACCACCCGCTCTCTGCCGTCGCGCGTGGCGGAAAGCACGCCGCGCGGCTTGTTCATCACGATATATATGTATCCGTCACCCGCCAGCCGCATGCCGTCCAGCGTCACCTCATGGCTCTCCGTATCCGTTTTTTTCGCACAGTCGCGGCATATTTCGCCGTCCACGGCGGCGCGTCCGCCGCGTATCGCCGCCTGCGCCTCGCTGCGGGTCAGCAGCGCCAGCGCGGAAATTATCTTGTCCAGCCTGCCCGTCATGGCGTTATCTCCACCAGCGTTATCTCCGGCGCGGAGGCAAAGCGCAGACGCAGCTTTGACATGCCGAGTCCCCGGTTTACGTATATTATCCCGCCGTCCTCCTTTTCATAGCTGCCGCGCACATAGGTATGCGCGCCGAAGGGCAGTATTTTCCGCGTCAGCAGCGGCAGGCTTATCTGCCCGCCGTGCGAATGTCCGGAGAGCTGGAGCTGCACTCCCTGCGCGTTCGCGCCCCAGTCCGGCTCATGCGCCAGCAGCAGATTGAACATACCCTCCCGCACGCATCCGGATATGTCCGGCGTGCCGAATATCCAGTCGTCCGCGCCGATGATGTTGACATTCTTTCCGGCGTCAGCGCGCCCGTTGACCAGCAGCTCAAAGCCCGCGTCCGCCATTATCTGCTCGTACATGCGCTTTGCCCCGCCGCCGAGGTCGTGGTTGCCGTAGACGGCGTATTTTTGCATGTTGGGCAGACTTTCAAAGGCAAGCACGCGCGCCAGCTCCTCCTCCTCGTCGCCGTTATAGCTCTGATAATCGTCGAACAGGTCGCCGAGAAAAACCAATATATCCGGCTGCAGCGCCTCTATCTTTTCCGCGGCTCTCCTGATATCCTCCGCCGTCAGCCCGTTGCCGACGTGCGTATCGCCGAATGCCGCCACTCTCATCGGCGCGCTGACCGCGGCGCCGCTTATCTCCAGTCGCTCGATTTTGACGCGGTACGGCTCTATCCGCCCCGCGTATATCAGCACCGCCGCGCATGCCGCTGCCAGCAGCGCCAGCGCCAGCAATATCCCTTTAAATACCTTCATCCGCGCTCTCCAATATCAGCTCCCACAGCTCCCGGATGCGCCTCTCCCTGCCGCTGAGGTACAGCATGCCGAACAGCGTCTCCAGTCCTGTGGCATAGGCATATTCCTTCCTCGTCGAGTTTTTCGGCACGGAATGCGGCTGCGCGTTGCGCCCGCGCATGAAATATGCCGTTTCCTCCTCGCTCAGCCGCGGCAGCAGCAGCTCCGCCGCCCGCGCCTGCGCGCCCGCTCTCACCATGCCCACCGTTCTTTTGTGCGCCGCCTCTACTCTTGACGCTCTTTCATGCACGACGTGGCAGCGCGCCAGCAGCTCGTACACGCCGTCGCCGATATGCGCCAGCGTCAGCGTGGGTATGGCGAGAATCTCCTCCATGCTCATTTTCTCCGAAAACAGCTCCATGAAAACCTCTTTATTCTATAATAAATATGTTTTTATGGATTTTATCACATTTTTTCCTTCTGCACAACCTGCACTTTGCCGCTTGTTGATTTTCCGGCGCGCGGCTGGTATAATATGCACATAAATGCCCTTGCGGGCAAGCATTTTTGCTCACGGTAAAGCACTCACATGATTTTCATAATAAAAAGGAGGACACAGGTATGCAGTACAAGCAATTCGGCAAGGACGGTCCCATGGTATCCAGACTCGGGCTCGGCTGCATGAGGCTGCCGATGGTCGGCGAGGGCAAGGAAGCGCGCGCCGACGACGAAAAGGGCGTGGCGATAATCCGCCGCGCATATGAGCTGGGCATAAACTTTTTCGACACCGCGTGGGGATATATGAACCGCGACGGTCAGCGGATAACCGGTCTCGGCATAAAGCCCTTCCGCGACAAGGTGGTGCTGTCCTCCAAGCTCCCTCCCGACGAGGTGCAGGAGCCGGCGGATTTCATGCGCAAGCTGGAGATGAGCCTCAGGGAGTTCGACACAGAGTACATCGACTATTACCACATGCACGCGCTCAACGCCAAAAACTGGAGCCACGCCAAGAAGGTGGACATGCACAAGAACATGCTGAAGGCAAAGGAGCAGGGGCTTATCCGCCATATATCCTTCTCCTTCCACGACGTGCCGGAGGTGATGACGGAGATCGCGGACGAGGGCATATTCAGCTCCGTGCTGTGCCAGTACAACCTCATCGACCAGAGCAACGAGGCGGTCATGCAGAAGATAGCCGACCGCGGCATGGGCGTCATGGTCATGGGCCCCGTCGGCGGCGGCACCATTGCCGACGGCGGCGAGGCGCTGCTCCGGCTGTATGACACGTCCGCCGCCTCCGCACCGGAGCTGGCGCTGCGCTTTGTTCTGGGGTACGACGCCGTGAGTCTTGCGCTCTCCGGCATGAGCAGCATCGAGATGCTGGAGGAGAACGTCGCCATCGTCGAGCGCGCGGCTTCCGTCACGCCGGAGGAGCGCGAGCTGCTGCACAGCACCAACGACAAGCTGCGCGAGCTGAGCGACCTTTACTGCACCGGCTGCAATTACTGCGCCGTATGTCCGCAGGACATCCGCCCCTCCGCGCATTTCAAGTGCTACAACAACGCCAAAATATGGGGACTTTACGAAAACTCAAAAAAGCGGTACGACCGCTTCGGCCCTGAAAACCGCTTCAGCGGCAACAGCGCCGACGCCTGCATCGCCTGCGGCGCCTGCTCTGAGCATTGTCCGCAGAAGATAGATATCCCGACCCGCCTGCAGGAGGTGCGCGAATACTTCTCACGCTGAAAAGGGCTGTAAAAAAGGGCTTGCCGCATTACAGGCGGCAAGCCCTCGCTGTGAAGCTCTATTTGCACTCTGTGCAGATATATTCCGGTATTGCGCTGCGCTCGCTCGTCACCGACTCATACAGACGCCAGCCGCCCGCAAGGTTATGGCATTCATAGCCCCTACCGCCGAGCATGCGGCAGGCTATATAGCTGCGCAGTCCGCTGTGGCAGTGGATATATACGGGCTTGCCCTTAGGCAGCTCGTATGCGCGCTCGCGCAATTCGTCCACGGGGATATTTATAAAGCCGTCTATCTTCCCTCTCGCCACCTCCGTCTTGGTGCGCACGTCGAGCAGCGTCACGCTGCCGTCGCGCGGGAGACTCTCCACATCGTGCCAGAAGAACTGGCGCAGCTTGCCCGTGGCAACGTTTTCAGCCACGAAGCCCAGCATATTTACCGGGTCCTTTGCACTGCCGAAGGGCGGCGCATAGCACAGCTCCAGCGAGGCGAGGTCGGTCACCTTGGCGCCCAGTCGAATGGCTGCCGCCAGCACGTCCATGCGCTTGTCCACGCCGCTGTAACCCACTATCTGCGCGCCCAGCAGCCTGAGCGTCTTTTTGTCCCACAGCGCCTTTACGGACATATTTTCCGCGCCGGGATAATATGAGGCGTGCGAGGCGGAATATGTGTAAGTCTTGTCATAATCTATGCCCGCCGCCGCTGCAGCCTTTTCGTTCAGCCCGGTGGTGGCAACCGTCATATCAAACAGCTTCAGCACAGCGGAGCCTTGCGTGCCGCCGTATTCGGACTCATATCCGCAGATATTGTCGGCGGCGATCCTGCCCTGTCTGTTGGCGGGACCGGCAAGCGGAATGAACGCCGGCTCGCCGGTGACAAAGTTTCTGACCTCCACCGCATCGCCCACGGCGTAGATATCCTTTTCGCTTGTCTGCATGCGGGAGTTCACAACGATGCTGCCGCGCGCGTTCAGCTTGACGCCGCACGCCCGTGCCAGCGCGGTGTCGGGACGCACGCCCACGGACATTATCACCATGTCCGCCTCCAGCTCTCCGCCGTTTTGCAGCAATATTTTTCTGCCGCATATCGCCCCTACGCCGCTGCCGAGGTGCAGGCTTATGCCCTTGGAGCGGGCATAACGATGCACGTCCGCCGCCATGTCGGCGTCGAGCGGCGCGACGAGATGATCCGCCAGCTCCACTATGCTGACCTCCAGCCCTGCGCGCACAAGGTTTTCCGCCATTTCCACGCCGATATAACCGCCGCCTATCACCGCGGCGGAACGCGGGCTTTTCTGCGCGATCCACGCCTTTATGCGATCGGCGTCCGGAATATTGCGCAGCGTGAACACGTTCTCGCCGTGCGCGCCCTCTATATCCGGCGTCACCGGCTCGGCTCCGGGCGAGAGTATCAGCGTGTCGTAGCTTTCCTCATAAGTTCTTCCTGTCTGCACCTCGCGCACCGTGACACGCTTTTCCGCCGGAGATATCTCCGCCGCCTCGCTCAGCACGCGCACGTCGATATTAAACCGGGCGCGGAAGCTCTCCGGCGTCTGGAGCGTCAGCTCGTCGCGGTCGCTTATCTCTCCGCCGATGAAATACGGCAGACCGCAGTTGGCAAAGGAAACGTAGTCACCGCGCTCTAAAATGATTATCTCCGCAGCTTCGTCAAGCCTGCGGAGTCTCGCCGCCGCGGACGCTCCGCCGGCGACTCCGCCTATTATCACTGTTTTCATCAAATCTACCTCTTTTCGGAAGGAGTTTTTTATTATGGGACGCGAAATATTCGAGCCGATCTACCGCGAGCTGCTGCCCTTTTGGGGCGGGCTTTCCGAGGCAGACCGCGAGTATATCTGCGCAAGCTCCGCCGCGCTGACTTATCCCAAGGGCGCTCACGTCCACGAGGGCAGCGACTGCTCCGGCGTCATCTTCGTTCGCAGCGGCTGTCTGCGCCTCTACATCATGTCTGAGGAGGGGCGCGATATCACGCTTTATCGTCTGCACCCCGGCGACATGTGCATGCTGACCGCCTCCTGCGTGCTGGATGCGATAACCTTTGATGTACTGGTGGACGCCGAGGAAAACAGCGAATGCTGCGTCATCTCCGGACCGGCGTTCTCCGCTGTCAGCGAACGCGAGCCGGCGGTGAAGATATTCGCGCTGGAGACGGCGGTAAGCCGCTTCTCCGATGTGATGTGGGTAATGCAGCAGATCCTTTTCATGGGCATAGACAAGCGTCTTGCCATCTTCCTGCACGACGAGGTCGTCCGCACCGGCTCCGATACCGTCGCCCTGACGCACGAGCAGATCGCCAAATACATGGGCTCCGCCCGCGAGGTCGTGTCGCGGATGCTGAAGTACTTTTCCGCAGAAGGGCTGGTCGAGGTGTCCCGCGGGGGCGTGCGGGTGCTTGACCGCGCCCGTCTGCGCCGCTTAATCCTTTAGCATCTCCAGTATCTGCGCCTTGGGACGGGCGCCGACCGAAGTGCTTACCACCTCGCCGCCGCGCATAACCGCCAGCATCGGTATGCTCATGACGCCGAACTCCTGCGCCAGCTCCGGCTCCTCGTCCACGTTTATTTTGCCGACGATATACTGCGGGTTTTCCTCCGCTATCTCGTCCACCAGCGGCGAGACCATGCGGCAGGGACCGCACCAGTCGGCATAGAAGTCGAGCAGCACGGTCGCGCCGCTGCTCTTGATATCCTCAAAATTGCTTTTGTTTACTTTAAGCACTGCCATTTCAGTCACACGTCCTTTCGTTTTCTTTATCTTGATTATGCCCGCTTTCTGCGGATTTTTCCGTGACCGGGTCACATTTTACCTTGCAAATGAGCTGCGTCATCGTTCCCATCGGACAATACACGCACCAGGAACGCGGCTTGAACAGCAGCATGGTTATAAGTCCCAGAACGGTCGAGGTCAGCATCACGCTGTAAAACCCGAAGGCAAACTGCGCCACGCCGTCGGAAAGCAGTGTCCCGTGATACGCCCAGCGCCAAGGCAGCCGCAGCGTCCACAGCAGCTTTACCGACTGCCCGAGCGGACGCGCGCCGGCAAACACCAGATATGTGTTCCACAGCATAACGCCGAACATCACAAGAAAGAATATCAGAAAACCGTATCGAAAATACTTGGAGCGCATCCAGCGCGGCATATTCCGCTTGCGGGAAAGTCCGAGACTGCCGCCCAGCAGCCCGAAAAGCTGTCCCCTGCCGCAGTACTTGCTGCAATACGCCTTGTTGCCGCGCACCGCGGATATTATCAGCGGTATGAAGAAGCAGAGCAGCCCCAGCCACGCAAAAAGAATATTGAAAAATCCGAGCGCGAGATAAGTCAGCGAGACTATCCACATCCGGTCATACCACCTTCTCTCCCGCTTCATGCCTCTGCCGCCTCCAACGAAATGATGCTCGCCGGACATTCCCGCACGCATTTGCCGCAGCCGACGCACCTGTCCGCATCCACCACGGCGCACACGCCGTGCGGCACTGTTATCGCCGCACGCGGACATACCTTGACGCAGCAGCCGCATGCCGCGCAATCCTCCGCGCTGACTCTTGCTTTGTTTCTCATTTTCATTACCTCCCGTCTCCGGCATTATACACGCAGACGGGCGCGCCCTTCTGTGACCGCGTCACAGAAAGGCGATTTTTTCCGCAAAAAAGCCTCCGCTGCAAACGGAGGCTTTTGCTTCTTTATTTCGCCGCGTTGAGCTTTCTTGCAAGCTGGCTCTTTTTCCTCGCGGCAGTGTTCTTATGGATGATGCCCTTGGCAACAGCCTGGTCTATCCCGGCGACAGCGTCTCTATGAGCCGCGACAGCGTCTCCGCCGCCCACCAGCGCCGTGTCAAACTTCTTTATCTTCGTCTTGACAGCCGACTTCACGGAGCGGTTCTTGGCGTTCTGAGCCGCCGAAACAAGCACGCGCTTCTTAGCCGATTTGATATTAGGCACGCTTCTGACCTCCTTACGACAAATTTACAGCAGAAATATTCTACCATCTGCCGCGCAAAAATGCAAGCAATATTTTGCATAAATTTGATGCGCTTACAAAAAATATCAAAAAACAAAGGACTGATAGCCTTGTACGAGCGCCGAACCGACCTTGCGCTGGAGTCGCATATGCGCTTTTCGCAAGTCTCCCGCCGCGATCCGGAGGGAGTGCGTGCCGATACCTACAGGATCGGCGATATAACGGTGGACTGCATCGAAATAGTGGACGGACAAGGAGCGGAGGCGCTCGGCAAGCCGCGCGGAAGCTATATCACCATGACGCTTCCGCCCGACGCCTTTGCCGACCCGGAGCGCCTGTTCACCGGCGCGAAATCGCTGGCGCGTTTTCTCTCTCCCATGCTGCCGCAGAGCGGCGATATCCTTGTGGTGGGACTGGGCAACCGCAATATCACGCCGGACGACCTCGGTCCTGCTGCTGTCGGCAGCGTCATCGTGACGCGCCACCTCAAAAGCAGCATGCCGGGTGATTTCCGCGCCTTTCGCTCCGTCTGCGCCGTCACTGCCGGAGTGCTGGGGCTGACCGGTATCGAGACTGCGGAGATCGTGCGCGGCGTGACGGAGCATGTGCAGCCCGCCGCCGTGATCGCCATCGACGCGCTCGCCGCCATGGACGCGGGGCGGCTCTGCCGCACATTTCAACTCACGGACACCGGCATCACGCCCGGCAGCGGCACCGGCGGCACACGCGGCGCCATCACCGCCGAAACCCTCGGCGTGCCGGTAATTGCCATCGGCGTGCCCACGGTGATAGACGCCGCGACGCTTGCTCTCGGCGCGCTTGAGACTGCCGGCGCGGAGACGCCGCCGGATATTTCTTTTTCCGAAATAGAGAACCTGCTCGTCACGCCCAAGGACATCGACGCGCTGATCAGCAAAAGCGCGCGTACCATAGGCTTTGCCGTCAATCTGGCGCTGCACGGAGAAATGAGCCTGTCCGAAATGGAACAATTTCTGTCATGATATCGCCGCCTTGCGAGTATAACTTAATATCCGCCAAACGGCAGAAACAGAGTTATACTCTTCCGGAGGTAATCATGGTCCGAAGCAGAAAAAGCAGAAAAAGAAAGCATCTGCAGCGCCGCAGGGCGGGATATGAGCTTGTCCCGCTGACGGCGCTTATCCTTTTTCTCGCCTTCGCTTTTCTAATACGCTCCGACGCCGGAAGCGCACTGGAAAACTCGCTCATCTCAGCCGCAGGCTCCGACCCGCTTGCCTGCTCGCTGTTCCGGCTGATGCTCCCCGCCCGAACGGAGGATGCCGTTTCCGTGCCGGACGAGCCTGCCGCCGCAGAGCCGGAAGCGCCGCCCTCTCCCTTAAACGCCTCCCTGCCGGACAGCGAGGTTTATGAAAGCGCGCCTGTGCTGCCCGCCGCCGTTCCCGTCCCCGCTCCGCTCCTGCCGGACGAAGGCAGCGTGCGCGAGATCACCATCGACGGCGAAAGCGACGGCTGCGCCGGCGCAGGCTCGGTATACCTGCGCAACGAGACCTCCTATAATATAGACGTCTCCGAGCTGCTGCGGCGCGAGTCCAAGGTAAAGCTCTCCGGCGACGGCGTGCAGGTGCTGATAATACATACGCACGGCACCGAGGCATATACCCCAGACAAGGACAATCAATACGTCCCCAGCGACCCTGACCGCACCACCGACAGCAATTACAATGTGCTGCGCGTCGGCGACGAGATCGAACGCATACTCAGTGAAAACGGCATCAAGACCGTCCATTCATACACTCTCAACGACTACCCCGCGTACAGCGGCTCATATAACCGCGCGCTGGAGGACATAAAGAAGCATGTCAAGGAAAACCCCTCTGTCAAGGTCGTGATCGACGTCCACCGCGACGCGATGGTGACATCCGCAGGTGTGAAGTACAAGGCGGTCGCGGACATAAACGGACAGCGCGCCGCGCAGCTGATGTTTGTGACCGGCACGGACGAGGGCGGGCTGAGCCACGATGGCTGGCGGGATAACCTCAGCTTTCAGCTCAAGCTGCACAGCCGCCTCAACACGCTTTATCCCGGCATCATGCGTCCGATAAATATCCGCAGGGGACGCTTCAACCAGCATGTATGCCCCGGCAGCATGCTGCTGGAGGTGGGCACCAGCGGCAACACGCTCCCCGAGGCGCTGTACTCGGCGCAGCTCTTTGCCGGCGAGCTTGCCGCCATTTTGCTGGAAAACTGACCGTCACATCAGCGTTTTGCGCGATAAAGTTCATTTTTTTCGCTCAATAGACAAATAATACGAAAAATCGCGCAGACATTTGAAATTTAGTTTAGAACGTGCTACAATAAATCTAAGACGATTTATTGGAGGTGTAAAAGCTATGGATCATTCAGATTTTGACGGACTGACGCTCTCAAATCAACTGTGTTTTCCTCTTTATGCAGCTTCACGAAAGGTGGTCAACCTATACCGTCCTTATCTGGACGAGCTTGACCTCACTTACACCCAGTACATAACCATGATGGTGATATGGGAATGCAAGACCTTGAGCGTGAAGGAGATCGGACAGCGGCTGCTGCTGGATTCGGGTACGCTGACCCCTGTGCTCAAGTCGCTGGAAAGCAAGGGCTTCGTCACCCGCCGCCGTTCCTCCGACGATGAGCGCGTTCTCATGATAGACATTACCAAGAAGGGTGAAGTCTTGAAAACACAGGTGCTTTCCGTCCGGGAAAATGTCGGGAGCTGCCTCCCGCTCAATTCGGAGGAAGCATTGCAGCTTTATTCTCTTTTGTACAAGCTGCTTGCAGCCCTCAACGAGGATTGATCTGAAAACTGTCGGCAAAGCATACCGCGATGAAAAACATCGCGGTATGCTTTTTATTTTTTGTCATATATACTTGACATTAATTTAAATATATGTTACTCTTTGTGCAGGAGGTGGTCGCTATCGCACGGAATGTCCGCATTAAGGCAGCGAGAGCTGCGCTTGATATGACACAAAAGGCGCTTGCCGACGCCGTAGGCGTCTCCCGGCAGACGATAAACGCCATCGAGCAGGGAGAATACAACCCCACCATCAAGCTGTGCCGGGCGATATGCAGAGTGCTGGGAAAGTCGCTTGACGAGCTGTTCGGAGAGGAGGAATAGAATGATGAAAAAGCAAAGGGACGCCGTTCTCGATGAAATGCAGAATGCAAAGCTGCTGAAGCTGGAGGCGACCGGTCTTTGGCTCACCTTCTGGCTGCTTACCGCCGCCATCGTCGTGCAGGCGCTGCTCGGCTTCAGCCTCAGAGAAATCGCCGGTGAATTCATAGTGCTATTGATTGCAAGCGTGTACATCGCCGTCAGTTCCGTCAAAAACGGATTGTGGACGCGCGACTCCAGCCCCTCGCTGCGCGCCAGCGCGCTGGCAAGCCTCATTCCGGCGTTTGCCATGGGCGCTTTTGTCATTGTGCGTTCGCTTGTTTTTCTGCACAAGCCGTTTGAAGCAACGCTGATCTTGCGCGCGGGCATTTACATGCTTGTCGTTTATGCCTTGTGCTTTGCGAGCATGGAAATCATGCGGCGCATATACCGAAAAAGACTGGACATTCTGGAAAATGCTGATGAAGAAGATAAGGAGTGACGGCATGTATTGCGAGGAATGCAGAGTTTTGTTTGAGGGCGCTCGCTGCCCTGTCTGCGGAAGCAGACGCATAAGAGAGCCGGAGCCGGACGACCTCTGTCTGCTCACCGAAAAGGAGCAGCTTTGGAGCGACGTGCTGCGCGACGTGCTGACACAGCATGAGATACCTTTTCTGACCGAGGGCGTCATGGGCGCGGGGCTGGCTCTGAGAGTGGGACCGATGCTGGAGCGCGTGAGATTTTACGTGCCGTACTCGCACCTTGAGCGCGCCGGAGAGATAGCCGCCGAGTTGTTCGGCGAAGAGCAAAAACAATAAATGTAATAATACCTTGACACGCGAGGTATTTCATGTTATTATATGCGCATTGACTTGAAAAAGGAGGTATTTGGATAATGGTCGAGAACAAATCAACAGCCGTCAAAAAAACGGTCAAAACAGGCATAACTTTCGGCAGCGCCCTGGCGATGGTCATAAGCTATACGGCATGGCATTCGGTCGGTTGGGCGATTTTTCACGGCTTGCTCAGCTGGGTATACGTGATTTATTACGTTTTGCGTTATTAAGCTTCGCCCTTTCCGCCGAAATGCCGAGCGCATGAGGCAGCGGCGGCATAAGTGCAGACGCCGCATGACAGCTGTCTGTTCCCCTCAGCTATCAGCGGAAGGCTTGCGCAAAATCCCCCTCTCCGCATGAAAAAAGCCCACCGGTTTTCCGGTGGGCTTTTTTTGCGTAAAAGCCGTTATATAATCACTTATAAAGGTGGCATGCCACAAAGTGACCCGGCGCCAGCTCGCGCAGCTCCGGCTCCGCCTGTGAGCAGATATCCATCGCCTTGTCGCATCTGGTGCAGAAGCGGCACACCGGCTTGGGGTCGATGGGGTTCGTCACCTCGCCGCGGATGACCTCGCGCTTGCGAGTGCGGCTGCTGAGGCTCGGTACCGGTATCGCGCTGAGCAGCGCCTTGGTATACGGATGCATCGGCTCGGCAAACAGCTCCCGCGAGCCTGCCATCTCCACGCACTTGCCCATATACAGCACGCATATCTGATTGGAAATATGCTTGACGACGCTGAGGTCGTGGGTGATGAACATATAAGTCAGCCCGCGCTCCTCCTGCAGATCCATCAGCAGGTTGAGTATCTGCGCCTGAATGGACACGTCCAGCGCGCTCACCGGCTCGTCGCAGACGATGAACTTAGGGTTCAGCGCCAAGGCGCGCGCCACGCCGATGCGCTGGCGTCTGCCGCCGTCCAGCTCGTGCGGATAGCTGTACGTCAGCCTCTCCGCCAGTCCGACGGTATCCATCAGCTCTGCGACGCGGTCATATACCTCCTGACGGCTGCCGCACACCTTATTTATTATCAGCGGCTCCGCGATCAGCTCCTGCACGGTCATGCGGGTGTTGAGGCTGGAATAAGGGTCCTGAAAGATCATCTGCATCTCGTGGCGCACCTTTT
>JAFTDT010000048.1 GCA_017453985.1 Clostridia bacterium | reverse complement strand
TTTGCCATCGAGGGCGCCGGACTGAAGGGCTATCCGCTGTATGTCAAGGACGAGAGGATGCAGTCCACCGGCAGGGCTTATGAGAGCAAGGAGCAGCTTGCGGGCGATCCCGTCAGCGTGGCGCCCATGCTGCCGGTGTTTGCCAACAAGGACGCCGCCATGATGGGCGCGGTGTGGGACGCCACGATATACACCGTCGGCAAGCCGACGAAGGAGCAAAGCGAGCTGTGGCTGGCGGAGACGCTCAAGCAGCGCAATCTCGTGGATCTCGACTGGGCGCTGGCGCGGCTCAACATGTCCGACGAATATACGCCCTACGGCAAGGGCGACGGCACGATACATGATGTGAAATGCCCGGTGGCGCTGACCATGGGGGAGAAGGATATCGTGGTGCCGGACTATATGGTGATGGACAACTACAACGCGCTGAAGTCGAATGCGACCCTGCTGCCTTATGAAAACTGCGGACATTCACCGATGGTGGACTGCCCGGAGCGTTTGGCGGCGGATGTGTGTGCCTTCTTCGGATAAACACGATTAAAAAAGCCTTGAAAACATGCGTTTTCAAGGCTTTTTTGCATTAAACGGAATTGAGGCGGCGCTCAGTAAAATGTCGCCACCGGGTCGTCAGGCTCGCGGCCATGCTCTGAGGAAATCGCCTTCAGGACAGGTCCCTTGCCGCCGTAAAGACGGCTGTGCTTGAGCGATATCTTCGCCGTCAGCCGCACCCATTCGCCGTCACGCACGGCGTCCGCGCCGCTTTCGCAGAACAGTCCGCGAAAGGCGATGTCCTCCGCGCAGCAGACCATGATCGGTCTGCCGATGATAAAGCCGTCCTTGGGAACGCGCGCGTTTTTGACAACGCTGCCGAGGAAGGTCACGGTCTTGCCGTCGTATTGCGCCATATTGTCGGAAAGGTCGCGGAAAAACAGCGCGTAGTCCCGATCCTCGATGTTTATCACCGGCGCGTTCACGTCAAAGGGCAGCGGATCCTCGATATCGTCATAGACGTATTCGCCGCTGACCTCCTCATAGAGTATGTTGGAGCGGCGGCTGACGCTGCGCACCAGCTTGTGCAGCGCCGCTTTGTCCGTGTCCTCATTGCAGCGGTTGAACACCACCAGCTCGCTGTTGGTGAGCTTGTCCACCACGAGATTGCGCATGTTGGCGTTGAAGACCTCGATGGTGCCGGCGTCCGCAAACATGATCTCCTGATAGATCAGCCACTCCTCTGGCATAGCCTGATAAAGCTGCGGCAGCAGCCACATGCCGTTGTACTCGATAACAACAAGGTTGGCGCGGTGCTTGCGCCGCAGCGCCTCCAGCTTGTCGGGATTGATCTGCCGCTCGTTTTCTATGACCTCCAAAAACACGTCCTCAGAGGCAAAGGCGGCGGGGTCAAGCTCCTCCTCGCCCTCCTCGCAGAGCAGAACGAGAGTGCGTCTGCCCGCAGGCTGGAAGAACTCCGGGTCACCCAGCGTTTCTTGGATAAATCGCGTCTTGCCGGCTTCCAAAAAGCCGGTGAAAAGATATACCGGGATATCCATGGTCTGTACCCTCAGTTTTCAGGGCGGAAAAGCTCGGCAAGCGCCTTCTTGTCCAGTCCGGTGCCGATCACGCACAGCTTGCCGATCACGTCCGCGGCGCCTGTGCGGATCTCCTTTTCGCCGGGCACGTAGTCAAAGTGGAGCCACGCACCGTCGCGTCCGGGGAGAATGCCCTTGGCGCGCAGCACCATGCCGCAGCGCCCCGTCATCAGCTCATCAAGACAGTCTTCGATGAACTCGGGCGTGAACCGATCGGTCGTTTCCGCGCCCCAGCTTGTGAACACCTCGTCCGCGTCGTGGTCATGATGGGGGTGATGCTCGTGCCCGTCATGGTCATGATGATGGTGGCACGTGCATTCGGGGTCGTCGCACTCCTCGCCGTCCTCGTGGTCGTGATGGTGGTGATGCTCATGCTCATGCTCGTGATGGTGGTGATGCTCATGCTCATCATGGTCATGATGATGGTGGCACGTGCATTCGGGGTCGTCGCACTCCTCGCCGTCTTCGTGGTCATGATGGTGGTGATGATGAGGCTCATGCGCCTCCTTTTTCTTCTGCTCCTCCAGCAGATGCGCCAGCTCGGCCTCCAGCGTGTTGCGCTGCTCCATCGTTTCCAGCATCACCTTGCCGTCAAGCTGATCCCAAGGAGTGGTTATCAGCGCGGCGGAGGAGTTGAGCGAACGGACGATATTTACGGCGTCGTCCAGCTTGTCCTTTCTCAGCCCGTCCGTGCGGGAGAGGATCACGGTGGAGGCAAACTCGATCTGATTGCTGTAAAACTCGGCAAAGTTTTTCATATACATGCGGCATTTCGAGGCGTCGATAACGGTGGTGAAGGCATTCAGCTCCAGCCCGTCTATATCAGCGTCCTGCACCGCGCGGATAACGTCGCTCAGCTTGCCGACGCCGGACGGCTCGATCAGTATCCGCGCAGGGTCGTATTGCTCCTTGACCTGCTTCAGTGCCTTGCTGAAGTCGCCGACCAGACTGCAGCAGATGCAGCCGGAGTTCATCTCGGTTATCTGTATGCCCGCCTCGCTCAGAAAGCCGCTGTCTATGCCGATCTTGCCGAACTCATTTTCGATCACGACCAGCATCTCGCCCTGATACGCCTCCTTGATCAGCTTTTTGATCAGCGTGGTCTTGCCGGCGCCCAGAAATCCTGAAAAAATGTCTACCTTTGTCATCAAAATACCTTCTTTTTTTATTATTTAATACTGTATCAGTGTACCACTTGTTGCCCGACAAAACAAGTACCGGAAGATAAATTTTCTCCGAAAAGCGGCATAAGAGCGCTTGCGGCGGGCGATGAAACGGTGTATGATAATGGTGTGCTGTTTATCGCCCACCTTTTCAGATATAATGGTATCACAGGAGAAAGATGCCGGTATCATTTTGAGGAGGTTGACGAGATGGCAAAGAAAAGGCGCAGCGAGCCGGATATTTTCAGAGGATTTATGCATTACGATTCCAAGGGAAGCAGACTTGACGGCGGCGAGCCGGGCGCCTTCGGCACCTATGCCCGCACGGACGGGGATGGCTGCTATATCGCCACCTGCGTCTGCGGCTCCGAGGGCGCGGAGGTGTGGACGCTCCGCCGCTTCCGCGAAGAGGTGATGGGAGTGCCCATATCCGGGGAGCTGTATATTCGCGCATATTACTCGCTCGTACCCGCAATAGTGCGTCTGTTCGGGCGATACAGGCGTTTGCGGGCGATTTGGCACAAAAGGCATGCGCCGCGGAAGAACGCGGAAAAAACGGTGATCGGGGAGAAAATCATATGGCAAGATCGTCTCTGCAAAAGCTGAAGATACTATATGTGATGGACTATCTGCTGCACAGCACGGACGAGGAGCATCCGGCTTCGATAGAGCAGCTTGCCGCCTATCTGGAACAGCACGGCATCTCGGCGCAGCGCAAGTCGCTCTATGACGATATCGAGGCGCTGCGCGTATTCGGGCTGGATATCGTCAAGACGAACCGCGGCAGACACTACGGCTATTACGCGGCAAGCCGTGAGTTCGAGCTGCCGGAGCTGAAGCTGCTGGTGGACAGCGTGCAGTCCTCAAAGTTCATCACGCACAAAAAGACCTTGACGCTGATAAAGAAGATAGAAAAGCTGGCGAGCGTATACGAGGCACAGCAGTTACAAAGACAGGTGTACGTCCACAACAGGATAAAGACCATGAACGAGTCCATCTATTACAACGTGGACGCGATACACAACGGCATATCGAGAGGCGTGAAGATACGCTTCAAATACTTTGACATCACGGTGGAGAAGAAGCGCAGCTACCGCAAAAACGGCGAGTTTTACACGGTAAGCCCCTATGCGCTGACCTGGGACGACCAGAATTATTACATGGTCGCCTTTGACAGCGAGGCGGGAATGATAAAGCATTATCGCGTGGACAAGATGAGCGACATCGCGGAAACCGACGAGCCGCGTGACGGTTGGGAGGCGTATAAGGCGCTGGACATGGCGGCGTATTCCAAGATGATTTTCGGCATGTTCTCCGGCGAGCCGGAGCCGGTGCGCATGCGATTTGACGAGCGGCTTGCGGGAGCCGTTTTGGACAAGCTGGGTCAGGACGTGATATTCATGCGCGACGGCGACGGATATTTCAGAGTGACGGCAAACGTGGTGGCAAGCCCGCAGTTTTTCGCATGGATATTCGGCTTGGGAGAGCAGGCGCAGATATTGGGACCCGCGGAGGTGGCGCGGCGCATGAAAAGCCATACGGAAGCCGTGCTGAGGCTGTACGGACAGGAGAAATAATAAAAACAAGACCGCCGGAAAACCGGCGGTCTTGCTGAATTTTACCGAAAAGTTTTATTCCTCTCCGTGGTAGTTTATGTCGAACCACAGCTTAAGCTCCTCCCAAGCTTCTTCGGTGGGGTGTTTGTACTCGGAGTCAAGCCCTGTAAAAGCCCGGCGGTATACCTCCGTCAGCTTGCCGTCTATCATATCCTCAACGGTAAAAAGCTGCTCGTAATGCTCATTATCGGGATTAGTAGGATTATGAAATTCTACGCGGCGGATGCCGATAAGCTCATTGCCTTGCCATTTGAAAAAGCAGTGGTAACCGGAACAGTAGTTTGCACGAACATATCCGTACAGAACTTGATTTTCTTCATCTATCGTTATTCCGGTTCCGAAGCTAAATGAAGCATCATCCGGATACTGAACCTCAACAAACTGCTTGTTTTCCTCGTCCCAAAGCCGAAACTCAAAAGTGCCGTTTGCATTGCCGCGCATCAATGTATGGGAAAAATCCGCATACCCGTCAAAATTAGCGTCAAAGATGTCGGTCCAGTGGTGTATCATGCCATAACTGAGCCATGCTTGAATAGGCGCAGTCAGATCGTCGCTTCTCCAGACATAAAAGAAAAGCTCTGCCAAAAACTCGCCCATCTCGCCCTCCTCCACGGTGACAAGCACCGTGCCAAGCTCTCCGCCGGTCGGCACCTCGAAGGCGTAATGCTCATCGTCGATGGGAAAGCCCCAAAGCGACTCGCCGGAGTCGTCCGTTTCAGCCTGCGGGTCAGGTCTGAGCGTAGGCTCAGGTACAGGCTTTGGCTCCGGCTCAAGCTCAGGTTCCGGCTCCGGCTCCGGCTCCGGATCGGAAACGGGAGTGGGTTCGGGAGCCGGCTCCGCTGCCGAAACAAGCTCCTCAGGGAGCTTGGCAGGCTCCGCCTTTTCACACGCGGACAGGAGCAGCAGACCAAGCAGCGCGACAAAAAACACGGATTTAAAAAGCTTCAAAAAAGAACCTCCTTTTGCGGTGTTATCTGAGAAATCATGCGCGCACACCGCGTCGGTTATGCTCTCAGTATATCAGTTGTGAGAAATCAAAACAAGCGTCAAAAATCTTAAAAGGCGGTTCACATGAAATGCAAAAAGATTGACCTCAATGGAATTTTCTGATATGATAGTTCCAAATAAAACGGTAGCAAGCGCGTGGCTTTGTCGTCGGCCGTGCCGCATTGACTGTCAAAGGAGGCTGCTATGAAATACGGAGAATCGTCTTTTGATATCCTCTATCTGCTGTTTGCGATCATCAGCGGGTGCCTTATCCTGCGCAGGGCAGGGAACCGGACGGAAAGGCTGATGGGGCTGGCGGCGCTGATACTGGGCTGCGGCGACGCCTTTCATCTCGTGCCGCGGGTGCTGAATTATTTTTCGGACGGGGATTTCACCGCGGCGCTGGGCGTCGGCAAGCTCGTCACGTCGCTCACCATGACCGTTTTTTACGTGCTGCTGTACTACATCTGGCAGGGCTATTACGGTGAGCGCGGGAGCAAGGGACTTGCGGCGGCGGTTTGGGCGTCGGCGTTCGTGCGGGCGGCGCTGTGTCTGCTTCCGCAGAACGGCTGGCTGGAAAACAGCAGCGACGTGACGTGGGGGATAATACGGAATGTTCCATTTGTCATTCTCGGCGCCGTGATATGTCTGCTGTATTTTAAAAAGCGGGGAGCGGAGAGGACATTCCGGGCAGTGTGGCTGTATATTCTGCTGTCGTTCCTTTTTTACATTCCCGTTGCCGTGGCTGCCGGTCTGGTTCCCATGCTGGGAATGCTGATGCTGCCCAAGACGGTCTGCTATATTCTGATGATAGCGGCATTTCTGCGCGCTGTTTTTGCCAAAGGCAAATCCAAAAAAGCTTGAGAGGTGTATGATATGAATAAAAAAATCGTTGTGGTAAATGCCGGTCCCCGGCATGGCTGGAATACCGATACGCTTATCATGAAGCGTTTTGTCAAGTGCTTTTTCTGATTTATTGACGGTTTTCTTTTGTTGAACGGTAGAATTGTTCATATTTTTATGCTATACTAACTTAACTTCATAAAATTTCAGATTTGTCAAATAGATCTATTTATAGGTTTATGAACTATGATTAATCAGAGTTCCACAAAAATAAAGTGAGAAGGTGGGGGCATTAAATGAGTCAGATTGTTGAGAAAATGCGTCAGGAGATCATTAGCCGAAGTTGCCGGTTCGAGGAACAGACTAAAGGCACCAAGGATGAATATAACATATACAGGGAGCATATTCAGTATGTCTATAAATATGCTGTTATGCTCTCGGAGGATAAAAATGTTGACGGTGAAGTAGTGGAATTAGCTGCCCTTTTGCATGATATTTCCATGACCGATATGACACTGGACAGAAGCAGGCACAATGAATTAGGTGCAGATATTGCGGAACAGTTATTGAGAAAGAATCATTATCCTGAAGACAAAACTCACCTTGTAAAAAAGTGTATTCTGAATCACAGTAAAAAAAGACGGGAATACCGAAATACGACGGAGGAACAGATACTGGTTGATGCTGACGGATTATCCCATTTTGAGGCTGTAAATCAAATATATTCTTTGGCCCGTGCAGTTATGGGATTAAGCGAAGAGGACTCGGTGCGATTTGTGCAGGATAAACTGACCGCGGACTATGATGAATTAAGCGATGATTTGAAATATCTGGTGAAAGACAAATATGGAAAAGTTATGGCAGCTAAATGCGCGGAAGATGTATTGCAGTGTTGATTAATCAGATTATGTGGTAAATCAGTAGTGACAAACTACGCCCGGCGGCGGGATAGGTTGTTATCCCGCCGTTCTCTTTTTACCGTTCAACCTCATGCTTCCTTGTCGGCTGCTCTCTGTCTTTTTCTTCTTTCAAAATACTGTAGCGCGGTGATTTTGTTATACTGTGTCATGGCGTTATCCTCCTTTGCGTCCATGTATGCGTCCTTACAGTTGATAGTATGCACCCCACCGAAGCGGCGCGGGGCGCGGAGTCCGCAGGCGCCGATGTGGAGCGGTTTGACCTGTTTCGGATGGAGAAATACACAGGCTGCATTTCCTGCTTCGGCTGCAAGAGAGAGCAAAACAAAGGGCGCTGCGTCTGCCGTGATGGGCTGACGCCGGTGCTGGACGCCATTCGGGAGTCCGATGGACTTATCATCGGCTCGCCAAATTACCTCAGCGAGCTGACGGCGTCCTTCCGCGCTCTTTACGAGCGGCTGATTTTTCAGAGCCTGACGTATAATCTGGAAACGCCCTGCTGTAATGAACGCGCCGTGCCCGTGTTGCTCATTATGACCAGCAACGCGCCGGATAGCGCTTATGCGGGGCTGCTGGAGAATTATCGCCAGACGCTTTCCCGCTTTGTCGGGGAAACGGAGGTTTTCGTCAGCGGGAATACGCTCCAGCTCAAGGATTACGGCAAGACGGACTGGCAGTGGACGATGTTCGACCCGGAGGCGAAGCGGCAGCGGCACGAAACGGTATTTCCGCAGGAGCGCAGGCGGGCGTTTGAGCTGGGTGCAGCGTTGGCGCGCTGACGCCGCCGGGTAAAATAAAGCTTGTTTTGCTGAAAGGAAAAATCGCCTCCCGCAGCGCAGGAGGCGATTTTGTTATCGCCGATATAGCTTTTGCACGGCATTATTTTGATTGCTTTCGCTTTACGCAGCCCGCGAAAAGCGCCAAATCACAACTTTGTTGTGTCTCTTGCCGGAAGCACGTACTTGGGCTTGTCGGGCAGATACTTGATGCGGAGTCTGCTTCCCACGGTGATATTTTTAGGCTCGTTGCCAAGCCGCGCCTCGATGGTCTGCCCCTCCGCAGTCCGGTACTCGACATAATAGGTGTATGAAATGTCGGAGCTTCCATCGCTGTCCGAGATATCGCTTTCCTCAATTCGAGTTATAACCGCGTCAGCCTCGATGCCGCTCTGCTGAATGGCTTTGTTGCGCCTGACGGTGAAAACGAGAAGCCCTGCCGCCGCAGCAACAAAGAGGATGATCAATACAGTTTCCAAAGTCATGCTGCTCCCCTCCTTTTAGATGAACTGTGTTGTAAATATTATAGCATATGACGCCGGTATTGGCAAAGATATTTTGGGCTGTGCAGCAAGAAAACGAAGGAGTGCCGCATAACGAAAATGCGGCGCTTTTTTTTGTTTTGCGAAAAACAGTACAGCCCCGCCCTCCGGCGGAGAACAGGGAGGTTTTTGTGCTTCGGTCTGAACTTATTCCGTTGGCTGAAATCTGCGGATTATATCGCTCTCGCAATCGCGCAGGAGCTGCTCCACGGGCGCGCCAATGATATCCAGCCCCGTCGCCTTGATTAGCTCTACTTTCTGAATGCCGTAGAAGCTCTGCGCCAGCGCCTTCACATAGCCGAAGCCGTACTCCTCCGGAAAGAAGTCGCCGCCGGCTGTAGTGACGTAACAAAGCCGCTTCGCCCTGCACAGACCCTCCGGCACCCCCTCCGGCGTATAGCGGAAGGTCACGCCGAGCACATTGATCTGCTCAAAATACTGCTTCAGCGCGGCGGGAAATGACAAATCCCAGAAGGGCGCGGCAATCACGATCTCGTCAGCGGCGGCAAACTGGCGGGCAAGGTCAAACATGGGGTCGTCAAAGGCTTCCTCCTGCAAAAGCAAATCCCGCTTGCGGAGAAAAGCCTCGTTCGCCGCGGGGAAGGAAAGCTCCTCCAGCCGCAGCTCCGTAATAGGCGCTTTGCGCGTCGTAAGCAGACAGTCTGCCAGCCGCTTGGTCCGCGATTCTTTTCGCACACAGGCGTTGATAAACAACAGCATCGTATCGGCTCCTTCCTCTCCTTGATATATTTACAGCTCCAGTCCCATCAGGATCACTTCGGTTTCCTTCCGAAAGCCGTATTCCTTATAAAACGCGGGGAGCGCGCCATCGCCCGCCGTGATGAGATGCACGCCGACCATGCCCTGCGCCTTTATGGCGGCAAGCAGCCGTTCCAGCAGCTTTTTGGCGATGCCGCGCCGCTGATGGGCGGGCTCTACCGCCAGGTCGTTTATCTCAAAGATCCTGCCGTAGTGAAACAGCATGGAGGCGCCCAGAATGAAGCCAACCACCTCGCCGTTCAGCAGGTATTCCAGACCGTACGCCTGCTTGGATTTCAGCAGCTCCTTCACATGCACCGCCGCGTCCTCAGGCGTCCACGGATCATTCCACGGTTCGCCGGAAAAGGCGGCGGCGTAGATTTCGCCGTATCGCTCAATATTCTCCATGGTGCAAAGTCTTATTTGCTCGTTCATCGTTCCTCTCGCCCCTTCGCCTGCTCAAAAATCCATGCCATTCCCTTAGCTATGCGCTTGTCGCTGTTCTGAAAGTGGTTGCCCGGATTCCAGTCCAATTGCGTCAGCGTGCCCGCTTCCAAAAGCAGGCGGTGCTGCCGACGGATCGCGTCGCCTACCGTTGCCATGACGGGGTTGCGCGCCTTTTCCTCCTTGTCGCCGAGGCTGAGATAAACGGCGCTTGCTCGGATGAGGTGCTGCTGGGCGTAAGTGATCCACTCCGGATACCACACGGAAGGCGACGCCGCCACCACGCCGCTGAATGCATCGGTCTGATACGCCGCCCACAGCGCAAACAGTCCGGCGAGGGAGTAGCCGCACAGGAAAAATCGGCGTGTTTTCTTCTGTGCGCCTGCCAGCGCCGGTATGACCGTCTCCAAAAGCGCCTGCAGCGTCTGCGGCGCTCCGTCGCCAAAGTCCTGCCTGCCGAAAACCGGCTTTGCCGGCCACGGGGTCAGGTCGTGGTTCCAGTTGCCTACCGGCACGGCGGCAATCTGCCAGTCCGCTCCGGCGTAAAGACTCGCCAAAATCGCCGCTTCGCTTTCCATCAGCTCCATGTCGTGTTCGTCGGTAAGCTGGATAAATATATTTTCCGCATAGGGATTTCCAAATATTATGATTTCATCAGTGTTCAGCATATTGCCTCCGATCCGGCAAATCGCACATTTGCCTTTTTGCGGGAGTTTTGTACAATGGCAGAATGATTTATGTGTGATGTCTATCCTGCGGAGGAGCGTTATTACAACTAAACTAATGTCCAAAAACTCGCCTTTAAAAGCGAGTTTTTGGACAAAATCTGGCAATGAAGTACGAAAAAGATGGATTTGCGATTTTGATAGATGGATTCGAACTCACGGAAATGATGAATCGCGGTTTTGAAGGATCAAAGATCCCGTCAAACCGGTATTTGTCTACATTAACCTTTTGAAACAAAATGTTTCAGAGGCTCATTCAAATTATATATTTCTTTTTTCAAAAATTCCGGATATATGATTATATTTTGAAGTTGTTCAATCGGAATCCATCCGATAACTATATCACAATTATCTTTATGAGAAACAAATTCTCCATTATCAGGAATTTCTTTATC
>JAFTDT010000047.1 GCA_017453985.1 Clostridia bacterium | reverse complement strand
AGGTCGATATCGAAATCAAAGCCGGTGCCGAGAATGTTCTTGCCCAGCAGCCCGTACTCGCGCGCCTGGTCGATGGCGATGGCAAGACGCTTGACCGCGATGGGGTACTCCGCACGGACGTAGATGTAGCCCTGATGCGCGCCGATGGCGTAGCCGGCGATGGTCATCGCCTCCAGCACGGCGTGGGGGTCGCCCTCCCGCACGCTTCTGTCCATGAACGCGCCGGGGTCGCCCTCGTCGGCGTTACAGCAGACGTACTTGACGGGACCGGGCGAAGCGGCGGCAAACTGCCACTTTCTGCCGGTGGGGAAGCCCGCGCCGCCTCTGCCGCGCATACCGGAAGCAAGTGTCTCGTCGATGACCTGCTGCGGAGTCATGGAGGTGAGCACCTTCTCCAGCGCCAGATAACCGTCGGTGGCGATGTACTCGTCGATCAGCTCCGGATTGATCACGCCGCAGTTGCGCAGCGCGACGCGGATCTGCTTCTTATAAAACTGAGTCTCGTTGAGGGACTTGGCGACATTGCCCTCCTGCACGGTCTCCGGCATGAGCAGGCGCTTTACCAGACGTCCCTTGAGCAGATGCTCGTCAACTATCTCGGCGGCGTCCTCGGGCTTTACCTGACTGTAAAATGCGCCCTCCGGATAAACTCTCATGATGGGTCCCAGCGCGCAGAGACCGAAGCAGCCGGTCATGATGACCTTCACCTCGTCGGTGAGCCCCTTTGCCTCAAGCTCCTTCTCCAGCGCATCTTTTACCTGCACGGAGTGTCCGGAGGTACATCCGGTGCCTCCGCAGATGAGAACATGTGATCTGTACATATTTTACTTCCTCCCCATTATTCGTTGGCGCCGATGGTGTACTCGGTCACTACGTTGCCGTTTACGATGTGGTCTACGATGACGCGGCGACCCTTCTCGGCGTCCATCTTGACGTAGGTGGTCTTTTCGCCGTCCCTGTAGACCTCGACGATCGGCTCCAGACGGCAGAGACCGATGCAGCCGGTCTGCGTCACCATGACATCCTGCAGACCGCGCTTGGCGACCTCCTCGCTCATGGCGTTCAGCACCGGACGCGCGCCGGCGGCGATGCCGCAGGTCGCCATGCCGACCACGATGTGCGTGCCCTTTTCGGAGTCGCGCATGCCGACGTTGCCCTTCATTCTTTCGCGGATTGCCTTCAGTTCCTCAATTGTTTTCATATTTATTACCTCCATATAATTCTCGCAGGTTTTCCTCAATGTTTTCCTTTATCCAAAACACCACCTCGGGTGTGGAAAGCGGTACGTCCTCCATCACCTCGCGCAGCTCGCGCGTGTCGAGCGTGAACTCGCCCCTGCCGAAGACGTGGCGGTAGACAAAGTCGCACTCCGCCTCGTGGCACTGGATTATGGTCGAGACAGTTCCCGCCATATCGCCCAGCGGCATGCGGTCGATGTGGCTGTAGCCGAACACCGCCGTCACCGTCGTGCCGACGCCCGGCTCCGAGCTGATCGAGAGGCTTCCTCCGCTGCTCTCCGCCGCCTCCTTGAAAAGCGGTATGCCCAGCCCGATCTTCCGCGTGGTGCGGGTGGTGGTGAACGGGTCGCAGACCGCCGCCAGCAGCTCCACGTCCATTCCCCTGCCGTTGTCGGCGATGGTGATGGTCAGCCGGTCGTCCGCCGGCTGCTCGTCCACGGTCAGCTCCACCAAGGTGGCGCCGGCGCGGGTCGAGTTCTCCGTAATGTCGAGTATGTTGAGTGAAAGTTCCTTCATAATATCGTTATTTTCCAGCCAGCGCCCGCAGATGCGCCACCAGCGCCGCGGCGCTGCACTCCGTCAGCTCCAGCTCCTGCGCCTCGTGCCCCGCCATGACCTCCAGACAGTGGGCGTCCGAGCTTTTGAGAAAGACCGCGCCCGCCAGCTCCGGATGCTCGCTTGTTATCAGCTCCTCGCGGCAAAAGGGCGTTATCTCATATGCTCCGAAGCCCATCTCCGGTGTGGCAAAGCCGAGCGCGGACAAAATGCTGTATGAGCTTTTGTTGATGTGTGCCGGCACCGCCACGCCGCCTGCGGCGAGACAGAGCGCCTGCACGTCGTACACGCCGATATCCGTGGCGGTTATCAGCAGCCGCGGCTCCAGCGAGATAAGCTCGTCCTGCGCCGACATATACCGCTGCTCACCGAAAACGGCGGCGTCGTTTTTGATATCCATTATGCGGTCGTAGACCATCGCCGAGAACGCCTCCGCCCGCTCGATATCCGGGAAAAGGCACAGCACGTGCGCCTCCTCGGCGGTCGTCAGCTCCATGCCCGGCACCACGCACACGCCCAGCTCCGCCCCCGCCTCCATCACCGCGCGGCAAGTGCCGCAGGTATTGTGATCGGTCAGGGCGATGATGTCCAGCTCGCAGACCGCCGCCATGCCGGCGATGCTCTGCGGCGTCATCTCGTTCTCCCCGCAGGGAGAAAGGCAGCTGTGCAGGTGCAGGTCATACCTCAGGGTCATGCTCCCGCTCCTTCAGCATGGCGTAGAGCCGCCCGGCAAGTGCGAATGCCTGCTCGCCGCTGCGCAGCAGGTTCACTCCCTGCTGCTCGGCGCGGCGGATCACGTCGTCCTCCGCCTCCACACCTTCCGCCATGACGACGGCGGCAACGTCCGCCATCACCGCCACAGCGACGGTATTGAGATTGCTCATGATGGTTATCCACAGGCTGTTTTCCGCAGCCCTGCCCATCACCCAGCTCAGAAGGTCGCCGCAGTAGCCGTCCTCGACCCTGCGCTCGCCGTCCTCCAGATGCACGATCTCCAGCCCGAGAGCCGCTATGACCTCGTTCAGAGTCATTTTTTATCCTCCTCCGCGTCCGTCAGCGCGTCCGTCGCCGCGTCCTCGAAAAGCTCGCCCAGCTTGTGCTTGAGCACAAAGAGGCAGGCGTTTTCCTTCGCCCTGCCGGCGACGACGTCCCGCGCCAGCGCCTCGCAGCTCGGCGCGCCGCAGGCGCCGCAGTCCAGCCCCGGCAGCTCCGCCGTCAGCCGCTCGATCTCCTGCATTTTCCGCATCGCCTCGGAGATATCCTCCGCCAGCGCCTCGGTCGGCTGCTCGTCAAGCGGGAAATGCCAGTCCACGATGTGCGGCGGGACCTCCCGCTCCTCGTATTTATTGCGGGAAACGGGCAGGAAGCGGCGCAGCATCTGTATGCGCGCCTTTGCCACGAAGGGATTTTCCAGCGTGGAGGCGCCGCCCACGCAGCCGCCGGGACATGCGTTCAGCTCGATGAAGCTGATGTCGGAGAGCTTGTCGTCCTCCAGCTCCTCAAGCACCTTGATCACGTTTTCTATTCCGTCCGCCGCCAGATATTTTTCCTCCAGCAGCGCCGAAGCCTCGCCGCCGCTCGTCGCCCAGCTTATGCCCATGATGCCGGAGCTTGCCAGATGTCTGGGGTCGCCGTCCTTGAGCTTGTTCATGCGGAGCAGCAGCGGCTTGTAGATATTCGCCACAGACACCACGCAGTCCACCTCGCTCGACATGGAGCCTATCGGCTCGCGCGCGTCGGTAACCTTGGCAGGGCACGGCGAGATGAAGAAAATGCCTATCTCATCGCGGGCAAGCCCTGTTTTTTCCATTGCCTCCGTCCGCGCCAGCGCGGCGGCGACATGCATCGGAGACTTTATCGACATGACGTGCGTGCAGAGGCTGGGGAAGCGCGAGCGTATCAGCCGCACGACGGCGGGACACGCCGAGCTGATGACCGGATAGGTCAGGGCGCGGGTCTCCATCAGCTTGCGCGAATAATCGGAGACTATCTCCGCCGCGCGCGCCACCTCGAATACCGCGTCAAACCCCATCTCCAAAAGCCCCGCCAGCACAAAGTCGATATCGTCCAGATTGTTGAACTGCCCGTATAGCGTGGGCGCCGGCAGCGCCACCTTGTATTTGAAGCGCCCCATGCTGTCCTGAAGCTGGTCGAACACCGCCTGCTTGGCGTGGTTGGGGCAGACGCGGATGCACTGACCGCAGTCGATGCAGAGGTCGGAGTTTATCCGCGCGCGTCCGCCGCGCACACGTATCGCCTCCGTGGGACAATACCTTATGCACGTCGTACAGCCCTTGCACTTTTCCACTTCCAGTGTAACGGAATGGCTCCTGCCCTCCATGGGCTCCATCGCCTCACCCCCGTCCGTCGGTCTGTCAGACTATCTTCACCGTCATCGTTATGGTGGTGCCTACGCCTACCTTGGTGTCTATTTCCATGGAATCCGTGTATTTTTTCATATTGGGCAGACCCATGCCCGCCCCGAAGCCGAGATTTCTGATCGTGTCCGGCGCCGTGGAAAATCCCGCCTGCATCGCCTCCTCCACGTTGGGGATGCCGGGACCGGAGTCCTTGAGCGCCATCACTATCCTGTCGGGCATGATATCCACGTCGATCACGCCGCCGTCGGCGTGAATGACCATGTTTATCTCGCCCTCATACATGGCGATGGACGCCTTGCGGACGATCTCCGAAGGGACGCCGAGCGTCTTCAGAACCTTCTTTACGTCGCCCGAAGCCTGCCCCGCAGACGTAAAATCGTCGCCGTCTATGACATAATGCAGCCTCTTATTCATTCATGCCTGCCCGCTTCCGTAAGTCCGTTGCTGTACAGCAGGCCGCAGGCAGTGAACATGGTCTCGTCGGTCAGCATGACCACGATGCCCCTCTCCTCCGCAAGATCTGTCAGCGTGCCGTCCGGACGCTTGCCGCGAACGAAAGCGATGCACTTTATGTCCATCATCTCAGCCGTTCTTACCACCTGGGGATTGACCAGCCCTGTCAGAAGGATCCCCTGATCCTTAAAATACGCCAGCACGTCGCTCATCATATCGCTGCCGCACGCGCTGTTTATCTCCATGTCCGCCAGCTCCTTGCCGGCAACTATCTCCGCATTGAGGATCTCCGCTATCTCCGATACCTTCATGGCTGTAAACCTCCAGTAAAAGCCTCTTATTTATCCGCGTATTTTGCCAGAATGCCGGGCACGTCGTCCGGAACGATCTTGCCGTAAACGTCCTCGCCCACGATCATGACGGGAGCCAGTCCGCAGGCGCCGACGCAGCGGCACGCCTCAAGCGAAAACTTGCTGTCCGGCGTCACGCCGTCCACCGCGATGCCCAGCTCGCGCTCCAGCCTGTCGAGTATGTCCTGCGAGCCCTTGACATAGCAGGCTGTGCCGAGGCATACGGAGATGGGGTGGCGTCCCTTGGGGTTGAGGGTGAACTGCGAATAGAACGTCGCCACGCCGTACACGTCGGACAGCGGCACGCCCAGCCCCTCGGCTATCATTACCTGCACCTCGATGGGCAGATAGCCGTAGATGTCCTGCGCCTTCTGCATGACGGGCATCAGCGCGCCGTCCATGCTCTTGTGCTCCGCGATCACCGCCTGGAGCTTTTCTTCCTGTTCCTTCGTCCCGGTAAACGGGATCATCGTCTTGCGCTTTGCCATAATATCCTCCTTTTGAAATAAAGAAAGTTAATACTTCTCGTGACCTAATCACACAGATACATTATACATTATTTAATGGAGTCTGAAAAGCGGTTTTTCGCACCATTACAAAAAAAATCTGAAAATTTCCCCCGAATAATTTCTGTTTGCCGTGCCAAAACTGAAATGTTTTCGTTTTCCGTTTTTTCCCGCGCCGCGCCGCCGCAGGCAGCCGTGCCGACGGCGGCATGCTTGACACAATCGGCATAAAATATTATACTGTTTAATTGACATCAAATATTTGTGAGGTAGATATGAGCACAAAACTCGGTAAAAGGATGCAATGGAGCATGCTGCCCGTCATCGTCGCGCTGGCTTGGCCGACGATGCTGGAGCAGCTTATGGGCGTCGCCGTGCAGTATGTAGACACCGCCATGGTCGGCTCGCTCGGCACGCAGGCGACCGCCGCCGTCGGCTCCACCAGTACGGTCGGCTGGGTGGTCGGCAGCTCGGTGGGCGCGCTGGGCGTGGGCTTTCTCTCCTTCATCGCGCGCGCCTACGGCGCCAAGGACCGCGAGCTTGCCGCCCGCGTGACGGTGCAGGCGGTGCTGGCGGCGCTGGCGTCCGGCGCGCTGTTCACGGTGCTGGCGCTCTCGCTCAGCAGCCGCATTCCCGTCTGGATGCAGGCGGACGAGTCTATCCGCGAGCTTGCGGCGCGCTATTTTTTCATCATGTACATACCCATGCTGCCGCGGGCGGCGATCATGATATTCGGCACCGCGCTGCGCGCCGCCGGCGACACGCGCACGCCGATGCGCGTCGGCGTGCTGGTGAACCTGCTCAACGTCGTGCTGAACTTTTTCTTCATCTTTCCCACGCGCCCGGCGGAGCTGAGACTGTTTGGCAAAACATTACGCCTGACGATACCCGGTCTGGGCATGGGCGTCGAGGGCGCGGCGATCGCCAGCGCGATAGCCGTCGCCGTGGGCGGCACGCTCATCACGCTGGCGCTGTGGCGGCATCCGGTCATCTCGCCGCGCGGGGCAAAGCTGCGGGTGGACATGCAGGTGCTGCGCCCCTGCCTCAAGGTGGCACTGCCGAACATGCTGCAGCGCTTCGGCACCTCGCTGGGCTATGTGGCGTTTGCCTCGATGATAAACTCGCTGGGCGAGATCTCCACCGCCGCGCACACCATCGCCAACACGGTGGAATCCGGCTTTTACATACCGGGCTTCGGCATGCAGACCGCCGCCGCAACCTTTTCCGGCAACGCGCTGGGCGCCAAGGACCGCGAGCGCATGCGCGACATCACCGCCATGATAGTCGCCGTCGAGGTGGCGATGATGCTTGTCACCGGCACGCTGCTGTTCATCTTCGCACCGGCGATGATGGGGCTGTTCACCAAGAGCGCGGCGGTCATCGCGCTCGGCTCTGCGGTGCTGCGGATGGTGGCGGTGTCAGAGCCGTTTTACGGCGTGTCCATCGTCGTCGAGGGCATGATGCAGGGCGTGGGCAAGACCGTGACGCCGTTCATTTTCAACATCGCCGGCATGTGGGGCGTGCGCATCGTGGGCACGTACATCTGCACGCAGCTTTTGGGCTTGGGGCTTGAGGCGGCGTGGGGCTGCATGATAGCGCACAATCTGCTGCTGTTCTGCGCTTTTCTGATATACTACCGCAGCGGACGCTGGAACCCGCTGCACAAAGAAAAGGAGGCGTAATATCATGGAATATCTCTATGCCGTGCAGAACGCGGCGGAGCTGACCTTCTGCCGGGTTTTCCGCAAGAGCGGCGAGCCGCGGCTGGCAAAGTTCGCAGAATATCTGCGGCGCGAGCTGGACGTGCGCGAGCTGCCGCGCACCGTCGTGCTGACGAGCGCGCACGCGGCGAGCGAGCTGCTGAGCGATGATTTCATCCCCCTGCCCGCCTATACCAATGATTTCCGCGTGGTTTTCGCGCCGGATATCGAGGCGTGGCGGGAGCTGTACCTGCGCCAGCTTGAGTCATATCCGGCGGAGGAGGCGCGCGCGGCGCGGGAGTATTACGAATCGGCGCTCTCCGAGCGGCATCTGCTGCAAACGCTGGGACACGAGCTGGTGCATCACAGCGAGCTGTTTTCCGACGAGGCGTATGAGCAGGGCGGCGCGTGGTTTGAGGAGGGCATGGCGGAGTACGTCAGCCGCCGCTATTTTCTGACGCCGCAGGAGCAGACGCGGGAGAAGAAGATAAACGAGCTGCTGGTGCGCCTGTACGAGCAGACGCACGCGCCGCGCCCGTGGGAGGCTTTCGGCGCGGGCAGGGATATCGCCGCGCTGTTTTACGACTACTGGCGCGCCTTCCTGCGCGTCAGCGAGCTTGTCCGGAAGCACGGCGGCAACCTGCGGACAGTGATTGAAAAATACGGCAGAGCGCCGAATGAATAATAAAAAGACGCCGGAGCGGATATTTTTCCGCTCCGGCGTTTTTAAATTTGCAGACGTTCTGCCGCCGCTCAATTCCGCCATTTCGCCATGCCGGCGTCCACCAGCAGGCGGATATACGCCAGCGCGTATTCTGCATCGCACTCGCCGCTGTCCAGCATCACGCAGCGCGCGATCTCGCCCACGCTGCGCTCGCCGTCCATCCATGCGGCGATGTGGTTCTCCAGCCCGCGCATGGGGTTCATCTTCTCCTTCACCGCCGCGTGCTGCGGCTTTTCCAGATATTCCTTCAGCGCCTCGCGGCTCATCTCGGAGACGAAAAGGCGCACCGGCACGCGCTCCAGCTCTGCGTCCTGTGCCGGCAGCGGCGTGCGCTCCACGCCGCACAGCCCCATCACGCGCCGCGCAAAGCCGTGGCACATGTCCTCATAGCGGTTGCATTCCGCCTCGATCAGCAGCTCCAGCTCCTCGTCGCCGGGGAAGAAGCGCATCAGCCCGCGCAGGGCGCGGCAGGCGTTGTCGCAGGCGAACTCCATGCGCTGCACGAGCTGCCCGCCGTCGCCCTCGCCGCCGCTCTGCCACCTGCCGAGCTGCTCGCCGCAGGCGCGGGTAAAGCTCTCCGCCGCCTTGGCGAATATCTCCGGCAGATCGCCGCGCTCCAGCGTCGCCATGGCATATGCCCACGCGCCGGCGATGGCGGCGCTGCACCGCAGCACGCCGGAATCTATCTTGTCCGGCGAATCGGTGGAGGTGTGGTAATGGCGGTCAGGCCACTGGGTCATGTCGAGATAGGGCACGCCGATGGTCGGGTCGTTGAACACCTGATGGTCGCTGCCGCCGGAAAAGCCCTTTACCCTGAAATTATACTCATATTTCACGCCGCCGTCGCTGAGGATATCGGCGTGCGCGGCGGTGACGTATTCCGTGATCAGCTCAGCGAGGTCGTTGGCAAAGCTCGCCATATACTCCGGCGTGCGGTGGATGCAGACGGGGCCGCCCGCGTCGGGAGCCTGCTTCGCCCCCACCATGTCGAGGTTGAAGCCCGCGGCGATCCTGCCGCGCTGCTCCGGCGTCAGCGAGGCGAGGTAGGCATAGCTGCCCGTCATCTCCGGCACCAGCAGCGCGCGGATGGTGCGGCGCGGCTTCGGCAGCCTGCCCTCGCTGATGAGGCGGGCAAGCGTCGCCATGATCTCCATCACCGCCGCCGAGCCGGAGGCGTTGTCGTTGGAGGAGGGCTTGGGGTGACAGAGATGGGCGCTGAGCATGATCTCCTCGTCCGTCTCGCCGGGGATAACGGCGCTCACGTTCTCCATATGCCCGTCAAAGAGGCGGGCGCTGACATAGCCGCGCACCACGGGATAGCGCGGCTTTGCGGGGTCGGCGGCGCGCTCGCGCTCCATCCTGCGGCAGAGCCTGCGCAGCGCCAGCCCCTGCCGCACCGTCAGCACAAAGCCGCAGGGCTGCTTTTCAAAAACAGTGTCGCTGTAGCTGAAGCTGCAATATCCGCGGGAGTCCAGCAGCTCCTCCGGTATGCGGAAGCCGCCGAAGCACACTATGCGGTCGGTTATCATGCCCACGGCGCCGCGCTTGTTGAATGCCCATGCCAGCGAAGCGGCGGCGGCGCTTGAGAAAATCAGCTTGCCCTCAAGGTCGATGTCCTTGCAGTCCTCCTCCTTGCAGTCCTCGTCGAGATATACCACCTCAAGCCCGCGCTCGCGGAAGTCGGCGGCGCCGGAGCGCGACATAACAAACTGCGCGCAGTCCTGCCAGTCACCGAGGATCTCCTCATGCGGGGATACCAGCTCCAGCCGCGCGCCGGTGCATTCCCATTCGTAAAAATGCCGCGACTGAAAGGCGCTTTCCTTCGGCGCGGCGCGGTAGCTCAGCACCTCCGTCTGCACGCCCAGCGCGGAGAGCGCGCCCGCGCACCACTGCGCCGCGTCGCGGTAGCCGTCCGTCGCCTGTATGCGGTGACGCAGGGAAATCTGGGAAACAAAGTCCATCATGCGCCCGCTCATCAGCTCGCGTTTTATCAGCTCGGTGTTTTTCTTCAGCATATTGCTGCACTCCCTTTCCGATAATATCAATATGTGAATATTATACAATGCCGCCGCAGATGCGTCAAGCACGACGGCGGGATGCCGCGATGGCGACCTCCCGCGTATATGTATACGCTGAGGCCGCCATCGTGAAACAGGCGAAAATCTTTGCAAAAATTCCGTGCGAAATGCGGGAAAGACTATAATAAAACCGATTTTCCCCATACCCGCTTATGTTTTTTATTCTTTTTGTAAATCATATGTATAGAATACTTCAGGGTATCCTACCCCAAATTTTACAAAAACTTCTTCAAATTCATACAGCTTTCCGCCCCATGCTTCATATACCGCTCTTGCTTTCGTGTTGTCTTTTAATACACCGATCACATACCGCGCTGCGCCGTTTTCCGTTGCCCATTGTTCAAAAATGTTTTTAAAGGCACTGCCGATTCCCAATCCTTGATATTTTGAATCAACATAAAGTGCGCCTAAATCTGCATAGTCGGAATTAAACCTTTCGTATGCCGAATTAATGCTGCCGCACATTATTCCGATGATTTCTCCGTCATATTCAGCAACGTATGCTATATTCTTATCATCATTTTTCATTGTATCAACAAATGCTTTTGCTTTCTCTTCTACCCGATTGTCTTTTTCTGCAAAGACTTCCTCCGGAAATATATGCGCATATGCATCGCGCCATACTTTGCTGGCTAAAAGATACCAAGCTCTGGCGTCTTCAGGCTTAATTCTTCTGATTTTTAATAAATTTCTGTCCATATTATCAACTCCCGCTGTGGAAAGAAAAAGCTCACGCTTCTCCTTTTTTATGCGGTTTTGCCCGCTTATCTGCCGCAGCAGTGCTTGTACTTCTTGCCGCTGCCGCAGGGGCAGGGATCGTTGCGTCCGACCTTTTTGCCGGTGCGGCGCGGCTTTTTCTCCAGCGAGCCGTCGCCGCCCGTGGCAGAGGTCTCCTTCGCCACCTTCTCGCGCTTGAGCGCGACATTGGCGAGAAACACGCCGCGCGCCGTCTCCTCGCGCACCGTGTGTATCATCTGGTCGAACATATCAAAGCCCTGACGGCGGTATTCCTCCACGGGATTGACCTGCGCGTAGGAGTTCAGTCCGATCCACTGCCGCAGCTCGTGCATGGCGTCGATATGATCCATCCAGTTCTTGTCCACCGTCCGCAGCAGCACCACGCGCTCCAGCTCGCGCATGATCTCGCTGCCAAGAGCGCGCTCCTTCGCCTCGTAAAACCTGTGCGCGAGGCGGCGAATTTCCTCTGTCGCCTGCTCTGCGTCCATGCCGATGAGCCGCGCCGCCACGCTGGTGCTTTCCTCCGGCGCGATGAACACCTTGGTGTGCCGCGTGGCGAGCTGACCGGCGTTCAGCTTTTCAAAGGTCTGATGCCCGGCGAGGCATTCCTCCACGGAGTTTTCCGCGTATTCGTCGATCATGGAGACGATCTTCTCCTTGATGTCCATGCCCTCCAGCACCTGCATGCGCTGGGAATAGATGTTTTCGCGCTGGACGTTCATCACGTCGTCGTATTCCAGCACGCTCTTGCGGGACTGGAAGTTGCGCCCCTCCACCTTCTTCTGCGCGTTTTCTATCGCGCCGGAAAGAATTTTGTGATCGAGCGGCTGATCCTCCTCAAAGCCGAGGCTCTCCATCATGCCCATCACGCGCTCCGAGCCGAACAGCCGCATAAGATCGTCCTCCATCGAGAGGTAAAAGGTGCTCTCGCCGGGGTCGCCCTGACGTCCGCTTCGTCCGCGAAGCTGGTTGTCGATACGGCGGCTCTCATGCCGCTCCGTACCGATGATGCACAGACCGCCCGCTGCGCGGACGATCTCGCCATCCGCCTCGGTGGCGAGCTTGTGCTCCGCAAGCTTCTCACGGAAGAGCGCCCGCGCCTCCAGCACCTGCTCGTTCTGGGTGTCGGCATAGCCGGTCGCCTCGTTTATGATTTCCTCCGGATATCCCGCCGCCTCAAGGTCGTCCTTCGCCATGGCGTCGGCGTTGCCGCCCAGCATGATATCCGTTCCGCGTCCCGCCATGTTGGTGGCGATGGTGACGCTGCCGCTGCGCCCCGCCTGCGCGACGATGTGCGCCTCCTGCTCGTGATGCTTGGCGTTGAGCACCTGATGGGCTATGCCGGTCCTTTTCAGCAGCTTGGACAGCTCCTCGCTCTTTTCGATGGAGACCGTGCCGACCAGCACGGGCTGCTTCTTCGCGTGGCACTCCTCGATCTTGCGGATGACGGCGCGGAACTTGCCCGCCTCCGTGCGGAAGATCAGGTCGTCGTTGTCCACGCGGATCATCGGGCGGTTGGTGGGTATCTCGATAACGTCCAGCCCGTAGGTGTGGCGGAACTCGTCCTCCTCGGTGAGGGCGGTACCCGTCATGCCGGACAGCTTCTTATACATGCGGAAATAATTCTGGAAGGTGATGGTCGCCAGCGTGCGGCTCTCGCGGTTGACGGTAACGTGCTCCTTCGCCTCGATCGCCTGATGCAGCCCCTCCGAATAGCGCCTGCCGAACATCAGGCGTCCCGTAAACTCGTCCACGATGACGATCTCGCCGTCGCGCACGACGTAGTCCACGTCCAGCTTCATGCAGCCGTGCGCCTTTATCGCCTGATTTATATGGTGCAGCAGGGTCATGTTCTCCGGATCCATCAGGTTTTCAACGCCGAACGCCTTCTCCGCCTTGGCGACGCCGCGCGGGGTTATGGAGGCGGTGTGCGCCTTCTCGTCGATCAGATAGTCCGCCTCGATATCGTCCTGACTCTGCTTCTCGTCCACCTCGACCATCCTCAGCGGCGAGAGCGTGCGGGCAAAGCGGTCTGCCTTCTCGTAAAGGTCGGTGCTCTTGTCGCCCTGACCGGAGATGATGAGCGGCGTGCGCGCCTCGTCGATGAGGATGGAGTCCACCTCGTCCACGATGGCAAAGCTGTGCCCGCGCTGCACCATGCCCTCCTTGTAGATCGCCATATTGTCGCGCAGATAGTCAAAGCCCATCTCGTTGTTGGTGCCGTAGGTGATGTCCGCCATGTACGCCGCGCGGCGCTCCGCCGGTTCCTTGTCGTGGATTATCACGCCGCACTCCAGCCCCATGAAGCGATAGACCTTGCCCATCCACTCGCCCTGATACTTGGCAAGGTAGTCGTTGACGGTGACGATATGCACGCCGTCGCCGGACAGGGCGTTGAGGTAGGCGGGCAGAGTGGAGGTCAGCGTCTTGCCCTCGCCGGTCTTCATCTCCGCGATGCGTCCCTGATGCAGTATCAGCCCGCCGATGAGCTGCACGCGGAATGGAAACTGTCCCAGCACGCGGCGGTCTGCCTCGCGTATGGCGGCAAACGCCTCCGGCAAGATGTCGTCCAGCGTCTCGCCCGCCGCCAGCCGCGCCTTCAGCTCCGGAGTCTTTGCCTGCAGCTCCGCGTCGCTGAGGGCGGCGAACTCGCCCTCCAGCGACTCTATTTTGTCTATGATCGGCTCTATGCGGCGCAGCTCCCGCGAGGAGGTGTCGCCAAACAGCCGCTTGAGAAAGCTTCCTGCCATGTTCCTTTCATTCCTTTGCTTGAGGATTGCGCGCGGGGGCTGTCCCGCCGCGCCGCTATTTTTATATTATAACAAATTCCCGCCGTAAAAGCAATCGAAACCGCACGGCGGGGAAATACCGTTGACGGAGCGCGGGCGGCGTGCTATAATCAAAATAAGATCAGAAGCACGCCCGCGCGCGGGCGGCGGAGGGTCTTTTTTCACAGCGCCGCGGCGGGCACGCCTGACTGCGGCGGATTTCGCCGTATTTTGACGCGGGAACGCGGTAGAATAAATAAAGGCGCAAAAAAGCCGCGGGCGGCAATGCCGCCTGCGGCGATGTTTGGCACCCCCGACGCGATTCGAACGCATGGCCTTTCGCTTAGGAGGCGAACGCTCTATCCTGCTGAGCTACGGGGGCGCATAACAAATTTATTTTATCCTAAAAGCATGCGTTTGTCAACAGAAAGGAGCTGCTGCCGGTGAAAGTATTGGCGATAGGCGACGTCTGCGGACTGCCGGGCGTGGATTTTCTCTGCGCGGAGCTGCCCGCGCTGCGGCGCGAGCTGGGAGCAGACCTGACCGTGGTGAACGGCGAAAACGCCACCGGCAGGGGCATCTCGCCGGAGCTGGCGGACTCCATCTTTTACGCCGACGCGGACGTGATCACCCTCGGCAACCACGCCTTTCACAACCGCAAGATTTTTGACTATCTGGACGAGCGCGCGCACATCATCCGTCCCGGCAACCTTCCCTCCCAGCTCCCCGGTGTGGGACACACGGTGCTGGAGTGCGGCGGCAGGCGCGTCTGCGTGGCAAATCTCATGGGCAGACTGAACATGGATTTCCGCCTCTCCGACCCCTTTGCGGCGGCGGACAGGCTGCTGCGCGAGCAGGATGCGGATGTGTATATTTTCGATTTTCACGCGGAGGCGACCAGCGAGAAGAACGCCTTCGGCTATTTTCTGGCGGGTCGCGCCTCGGCGGTGTTCGGCACGCACACGCATGTGCAGACCGCCGACGAGCGCGTGCTGCGCGGCTATACCGGCTACATCACCGACCTCGGCATGACCGGCGGCGCGGACTCCGTGATCGGCGTCATACCGGAGCATTCGGTGGAATATTTCCGCGGCGCGCAGACCCTGCGGTTTGAGTCCTCGGAGAGCGACCTGTGCATCTGCGGCGCGCTTTTCGAGCTGGACGCAGGCGGCGCCTGCCTCTCGGTCACGCGGATAAGACACGAAAAGAATTGAAACAGCAAGGAGATAAGGCAAAATGGCTGAGCTTTTGAAAAGAGAAAACGGATCGCTTGTTTACTATATCTCGCCGCAGTTTTTGACCTTCAGCGGCGTCAGGCACGCATTTTTCACCAGAAAGGGCGGCGTGTCCTCCGGCATCTTCGAGAGCCTCAATTTCCGCTTTTCCGGCGGGGACGAGCGGGGCAAGGTGCTGAAAAACTATGCCATCGCCGCCGCCGAGCTGGGCGGCGAGCCGGAAAACATCGTCCGCGCCACTCAGAAGCACACTGATATCATCAAGACAGTGGACGCCGCCGTGCCCGGCGGCTCCGGCTTCAACATCGAGGAGGAGGGACCGGTGGACGCGCTCATCACGGCAAAGCCCGGCATCGTGCTGACGGGCTTTTTCGCCGACTGCCAGATCCTGCTGATCTACGACCACAAGTGCCGCATCGCGGCGGTGGTGCATGCCGGCTGGCGCGGCGTTGAAAAGGAGATCGTCCGCAAGGTCATAGAGCGGCTTGCGGAGATGGGCAGCAAGCCCTCCGATCTCACGGTGGCTGTGGGACCGTCCATCTGCCGCCGCTGCTTCGAGACTGACGACGACGTGCCGGAGCGCCTGAGCGCGGTGTACGGCGACCAGATAAACGAGTTTATCTACCGTGAGGGCGACAAGTGGCATATCGACCTCAAAAGCATCACCTATTCCACCCTGCTGCAGCTCGGCGTGCTGCCGTATAATATCGACATTTCCAGCCTCTGTCCCCGCTGCGGCGATGGGGAGTTGTTTTGGTCGCACCGCCGCGACGGCGAGGCGCGCGGCGTGAACGCAGCGATGATAATGATGACCTGAGTCCGCAGGGCGGCGCCGTGAACGGGCGCCGCCTTTTGATTTTGCACAGCGGAGGATGGGTGTTATGCGCTGCTGAACCAAGGAATGGGACGCCATGATGCAGCTCGTGCATCTGGGCGGTTTCTTCAAAAGGCTGCCCGACGGCAGCTACGGCGACCGCGAGATTGCCCGTTTATATGAAAAAAGCTGCGAAAAGCCATCCGCGAGAATACATTTATCCCCGGCTCATGAATAGGTATTTGATGAAGAGAGCGGCGATCTGCGCGAGCTGACTCTCGACGAAGCACGGCAGGCATATGCCGAAATGAGGCGCGAGGCGACGGAGCGATTTGAAAACCGTCCGCCATTCGACCCCGACGACGCCGTGCGATTTTTTCCGCAAGCTTAGACGGCTGAAGATGAATTTCGCCCCTGCTTGCCCTCTCAGGCGCTGCGCGCCAGCTCTCCCAAAGGGAGAGCCAAAGTGGGCTGCATGGACATAACAAGGGCGTCCCCATGGGGGACGCCCTTGTTTCAGATCGGTCTTGTGACCGTCTTTCAGCTATTCAGGGAAATAAACCTTGAATTACTTCCTGTTCCAGCCGTCGGTGACCTTCTGCACGCCGCCGCTCAGGTTGCTGTAGATATTGCCGGTGTAGACACTGGACTTATCGTCGCCGCAGGTGGAATGATCCTCAACCAGATCGCCGACTACGCTGCCGCCGTAGCTGCCGTCAATAACGATATAGATGATATAGCCGTTGTTGTCAGTCAGCAGATAAGCGTTGACGTACTCCTGCTCGGTGTTCGTGTAGGTGCCGTCAAGATTGTGAGTCTTCAGATCGTACGGAGCCGTTCTGGCGATCTCGTTTGCATCCGGTACATAGACGATCTCGCCGCCCTGGGTCTTGACGCCGACGATGACGGTCTTGGCATCATAGTGCAGGTCGTAGGTGCCCAGCGTGTAGGGAACGACCAGGCTCAGGTTGCGCGCGGTCTTCGGATCCAGCTTGAGCTGAACGATGCCGCCTCTTTCCGCAAGGATGGAAGCCTCTGTCCAGAAGGTTCTTCTCTCACCATTCGCAGACTCGCTGTGGAGTCCTTCCGGAGTCTCGAACAGCTCGCTGATGCCGTCGACATCCTGATCGTAGGCATAGAGCTTGCCGCTCTTTATCCAGTCGTACTTGTTGTAAGCAACATAGTAAGTGTCAAAGTTCGCGCTATCCGGAGTCTCGACCTTGGTGTAGTTGCCGCCAGCCTCGGTGTAGTAGGTAACGCTGGCGCTGAAGGTGGAGCCGTCAGCATTCGCCTTCTTGAAGGAAGCGCCGTTCTCGTACACGCCGAGATCCAGAACTACCCGCGCGCCGGTCTCGTCGATACCCTCGACCAGACGATGGCTCTCGCCGCTGACCTGACGATCCCACGCATCTCTGGTGGTGAGCAGCCAGCCGGTCTTGCCGCCGATGGGCTTGATCTCGTGATCGAACAGCAGGGTTCCGAAGTACGCCGTGCGGACGGAGCTCTTATCGATGTTGTACGCATAGGAAGCAACAGTCTTGAGCGCGTCGTTGCTCTGATCCCTCTGCGGGAAGTCAGCCAGCTTCTTGATGCTGTATCTCGGAGTCGCAACGCCGTTGCGCGTAACGATCTCACGGACGAAGAAGTAGGTGTCGTTCTCCACGAGCATACCGCCGTAGGTAGCCTGCGTCGGGGAGATGACCGGATACATGCCTACGCCGCCGAACCATACGTTCTTGGTCGCGGTCGGGGTGGCGAGGAAGTAGTAGGTGCCGTCAGCCTTCTCAACGTACTCATAAACGCCGTCAACAAGGACGTCGGCAAAGGCTACGAAATTGCCTCTCGCGGGCGGGTTGTACTCAGCGATGACGGTCTTGCCGGCAGCGTTGAGGAACTTGACCTTGTTGACCGTTCCGGCAGGCCTGCCATACTCGTCAACACCGGGAGCGTTGTCAACGGTCTCGATGACGATGGCAAACTTATCGGTCAGATCATCGCGGCGCTTGTCCTGCATGTCGGCAGCGACAAGGTACTTGCCGTCGGTGTAGTAAACGATATCGTTGTTGGCGGCTACGTTCGCCTCATTGACATAGTTGTAGGAGAAGCTGAACTTCTTGTCGCCGATCTCGTATACGTGATTGAAGAAGTCTCTGGCGGTGACGCCGTAATCCTTCCTGCCAACAGTAGCGGCAGTGCCTTCCAGACGCTCGACATTGATCTTGCGCTCACCGGAGGTGACGTCGGAGGTGAGCTTGACATAATCGCCCTCATCGACCTTGTCAGCGCCGACCAGCCTGCTGTAAACCGTGGCATTGTACTGAGCGATGTATCTGTCGCCCTCTACGCTTCTGTAATCTCTGTTCTCACCGACTACGAACATCGGCAGAGCCTTGAGATTATTCGGATCTGTGCGATCGACGCGATCGATGGCGCCCTGAGCCGTGAACAGGTTACGGGCGGAATTGTTGCGAACGACCTTGGCATAATAGCTGTCGGTCACGAAGAGCATATCAACGATGCCGTTGCCGTCCATATCGATGAACCTTGCCGGCCAGGTTACGTTCTTGCCGAACAGCTCAAAGCCGAACTCGGTAGCGTCGGTATAGACGCCCATTCTCATCTCAGCATCGAACACGGGCAGAACGCCGTCGACATAAACTCTGCTGTTGTGCACGTTGAAGAAAGTATCGCCGCAATCATCGCCGGTGATGGACTCTTTGTAATCGCCGAAGGACAGGACCTGGGTGCGCGTATTGAGAGTCACGTTGTCCATGGTGGTCTCTGTCTCAACGGTCGCGCCGGTCTCGAATACGCCGTACAGCTTAGTTCTGCTGTTCAGCGTGTCGCCCGCGTAAACTACTCTGACCTCGTGACCCAGCATGTCATTGCTGAAGGTCTGATCCAGAGTGGCGGAGCCGAACTCCGTGCCGATGACCTCTCTGTTGTTGCCGGAAATGCTGATGGGCAGAGCAACCTTGCCCTTGCTGAAGCTGCCATAGCGGACAGCATCGGTGTTGATCTTGGCGTTAGCGTCGCCGAAGAAATCAAACAGGTCGCTGATGTCGAGGTTCTCGGTACGGGAAACATAGCCGAGCACAGAGCGCAGCTCCATGTACTTCTCGCCGATAGTGGTTCTGTAGGTCTCAAAGTGAGAGCCGTAAGCGCCGGTCACCAAATTGTCGCCGACATACTCAGCAACGAAGCAATTGAAGAGAGCGTTTACGAACATCTTGGCAGCCCACTGACGGGGAGCCGGAAGGGAGATCTGATACTTGTAGCCTTCGGTCAGGCCGCCCAGATCGGCAAAGTTGTTGACGTTCTTCGCCCAATCAGCGCCGGTGAAGCCGTGTACGTTGGAACGGTACTTGCCCAGCGTCAGCAGCATCTTCGCCAGCTCGGAACCGGTGACAGCCGCATCGGGATCAAACTTGCCGTTGCCTCTGCCGGCGACGATGTCCAGGGTGTAGCAGGCATTGATATAGCCCTCAGCCCAGTGGCCCTTCGTGTCGGTAAAGGTGTTCATTCCCTTGTAGACCTCGGCGCCGTCGTCCGTGCCGCCGTTGTAGACGACATAGATCATCTTGGCGGCCTGGCCGCGGGTGATGGTCTCATTGGGCTTAAAGAGAGTCTTGTCTCCCTCTTTGAAGCCGTTCAGGATGTTGACAGCCGCAAGCAGCTTCACATCCGCGAGGCATCTGGCGTCGACGGTCTCGGCGTCGTCAAACTTCGTCTCATCGGCGAAGCTCGCAACGGAGAACACCATTACCAGTGCCAGCATGAGCGCCAGAACTTTTTTGAGTGTGTTCATGGTTCATTTCCTCCTGATTGTTTTTTTTGGGATTTACCCTATGATGCAGTGTAGCAGATGTTTTTTTGTTTTTCAAGTGTTTTTGCGCAAGTGTAACACAAGTGTAACATAAGCGCCGCAAAACAGGCAGAAGCCGGCGCTTTTGGCAGGCGCAGGAAGCACGGCGCGGAGTCAATAGCTGACTATCTCCAGCGTGTCCGGGCGTATGCATACGATATTCCTGCCGAGGCGGCGGGCATAATTCACCGTATAGCCCGTTCCGCTGCGCGCCGCGCTGCCGTCGTACACCGCCAGCAGCATGTGCGAGCTGTCCACCAGCCAGCGGTTGCGGACATGATAGCAGTCCGGCGTGAAGCTCTCCCGCAGCACCTTCACCTCAGACGCGGCGCGCAGCATATCGCGGTACCTGCGCTGCAGCGGTGCGCTCCAGCCCAGCTCGTGCCCGGCGAACGGCACCGCGCAGCACAGCTCCGCGTCCGAGCGCGTCCGCGCCAGTTCCATCACCGCTTCGCCCGCCCACATATCCACGCCCTGCGCGCATCCTGTGTAAAAGCGCCGCATGCCGCCGAGATACAGCAGCTCTATCTGCTGCGCCAGCGCCTCCTTCAGCCGCAGGCAGTCCGGATGCGTTTCGTCATAGCCGAAGGAAAACCGCTGCGGGCGGTGCCCCGTGAAGGCGCACGCCGGCTTTATCTCCATCTCCGTCATCATTTCTCCTCTCCGCTCGCAAGCGCGAGCGTCATTTTGATATGCGGTATGCCGTCCTCCAAAAACTCCTCCGAGCAGCGGACAAAGCCCGCGCGCTCGTAAAAGCCAGCCGCGTAGGTCTGCGCCTCTATCATTATGCGTCTCGCGCCGAAGCGATCCCGCGCCGCAGCGATGCCGGCGTCCAGCACCCGCGCGCCCAGCCCTCTGCCGCGCTCCGTAGTCAGCACGCGCCCGATGCATACCTCTCCCCCGCGCCGCAGCACGCGCAGATAGGCGCGCACCTCCGCGCCCTCGCGCAGACATACATGCAGCGCCTCTGCGTCCGCGCCGTCCGGGTCCTGATAGGGGCAGCTCTGCTCCACCACGAACACCGCGGCGCGCACGCGCAGTATCTCATACAGCTCGGCGGCGCTCAGCTCGCCGAATGACTTTATTATCAGCTCCATGACTTGCCTCCGCACGCATACGCGCATGTATTCTGTATTTTATATATAAATTGTAGCATACGCAAAAAAGTCTTTCAAGCGCCATCTTTTGTATAGACGAAACGGGGAATTTTGTGGTATATTATATGTGTATGTAAAAATGCAGTTTTCCGAAGGGATGAAATATATTGGAAAATATAGCCAAAAAGCTGGAAAAAGTTTTTTTGTATTTTTTGTTCATCAATCCGTTTTTGGACATCGTCAGCGGCGTTTATCTGAGCTTTGCCGCTTCGCTGGGGCTGCCGTCCGTGACGCCGAGCCTGCTCGTGCGCATGGGCATGCTGCTGCTCTTCGCCGCCTACATCGTCATGCGGCGCGACCGGCGCGCCGTGCTGCTCATGCTGCCGGTGGCGGCGGCGTGGCTGCTCTCCGCGCTGGGCGAGTATCTGTTCTTCTATGCCTTCAGCCTCTACGAGGACGCGGCGTATATGGCGCGCTTCGTCTATAATCTGGCGGTCATTCCGGTATATTCCCTGCTCTGCCGCCGCGGCGTGATGAGCCGCGACACGCTGGTGAGCTGGTTTGAGCGTGCGATGGTGACGGCGGCGCTGGTGCTGTCCTCCTCCATCGTGCTGTCCTTCGCTCTCGGCATCGGGCAGAGCACCTACGGCGACCGCTTTGGCTACCGCGGGTCAAAGGGCTTCTTTTACTCCGCCAACGACATCACGGCGGCGCTGATGCTGCTGCTGCCGATCACCTTCTGCGCGCTGTTCAAGCTGAAGAAAAAGACGCCGCTTTGGAAAAAGCTGCTCTGCGAGCTGACGCCCGCCTTTACCGTGACTGCGCTGCTGCTCATCGGCACCAAAACGGCTTTTATCGCCGCCATCGTGACCGGCGCGGTGATGGCTGTGTATTCCGTCGGCGTGCTCATCACCAAGAAAAGCTCGCTGGTGCTGAAGCGATTTATCATCGCTGACCTGCTTTTCGCCGCCGTGTTTCTCGCCCTGACCTTCACCCCCTCGTCCAATGCAGTGGCTGTGGTAAGAGAGTCGTTCGCGCAGCCGGGGACCGTCCAGGGCGATACCGGACTGATAAACACCATCTTCAGCGGCAGACAGTACAAGCTGGCAAAGGCTTTCAAGCTCTGGAAGGAGAGTCTGCCCTATTCCGCCGCCTTCGGCATCGGGCGCGGCACGCAGCAGAAGATAATCGAGATGGATCTGTGCGAGGTGTTTTTCTATTACGGGCTGTTCGGCACGGTCGCCATGCTGTGGCTGTATCTGCGCAGCGGCGTCAGCTTTGTCGGCAAGTTCTTCCGCCGCTTTGACATGACCGGGCTGGCGTGCTTTGTCTCGCTGGGGCTGAGCGTGGTGTATATGATAATGGCCGGGCATGTGCTGTTCAGCGTCACCTCTGGCTTTT
>JAFTDT010000046.1 GCA_017453985.1 Clostridia bacterium | reverse complement strand
TGATTTTTTTTTAAATATCATAAAATTTTATATGTTCTGTTTCACAACTTAAAATATAAAAGCGGAGGGGGCATCCCCCTCCGCCGAGCATAAATCACTTGTGCGTTTTGCCGAAGTCCGGCGCCGGACTGCCCGAGCGCCCGAAATAATACAGCAGATCGTCCGCGATGCGCCCGCAAGCCTCGCCGTCGCCATAAGGATTGACCGCCCGCGCCATGGCACGGTAGCCTTCGCCGCCGGCAAGCAGCAGCTCCGCATTCTGCACTATGTCCGCTGTCGTTACTCCGACGACCTTCACCGTGCCTGCCGCCACCGCCTCCGGACGCTCTGTTTCGCTCCGCAGCACCAGCACCGGCTTGCCAAGAGCTGGCGCCTCCTCCTGCAGTCCGCCGGAGTCCGTCATCACCATATATGCCCGCGCCATCAGATTGTGCATATCTATCACACCCAGCGGCGGCACGAGCCTGATATTTTCCTCGCTGCCCAGCAGACGGCGCGCTGTTTCCTGCACATACGGGCTGAGATGCACGGGATAGACAAAAAGCGCATCCCTATGCGCCCGCGCGACGCGGCGCACGGCGTCCATGATATTCTCCATCGGTGCGCCGTAGTTCTCCCGCCGGTGCGCCGTGAGCACCACCAGCTTGCGGCTGAAGTCAATATCCCTCAGCGCGGGTTCTGTAAAGCTATATTCCTTGTCTACCGTGTACTTCAGCGCGTCTATAGCCGTATTGCCTGTTATAAACACGTTCTTCTCCACGCCCTCGCGCCGCAGGTTCTCCGCATTTGCCTCCGTCGGGGCAAAGTGGATATCCGCCAGCGAGCTTATCAGCTTGCGGTTCATTTCCTCCGGATACGGCGAATATTTATCAAAGCTGCGCAGCCCCGCCTCCACGTGCCCGACCGGCAGCTTGGCGTAAAATGCCGCCAGCGCGGCGGCAAACGCCGTGGTCGTGTCGCCGTGCACCAGCACCATGTCCGGCTTTTGCCCGGCGAATACCTGCTCCAGCCCTTGCATGGCACGGGAGGTCACGTCCGTCAGCGTCTGCTGCTGCTTCATTATGTCGAGATCAAAATCCGGACGCACGGCAAAGGCCTCCAGCACCTGATCCAGCATCTCACGATGCTGACCGGTAACGCAAACCAGAGGCTCTATCTGCTCCCTTTTCCGCAGCTCCAGCACCAGCGGGCACATCTTTATCGCCTCCGGACGGGTGCCGAAGATGCTGAGTATACGTATCTTATTCATCGTCCGTTTCCCGTTCCTCCGTATTTTCCCGTTCTTTTTCCTGCTCCTTCTGCTCTTTTTTCTCCTTCTCCGCCGCTGCGCGGCGCTCGTGCGTCATGACCGTCATGCCTATGAGGAAGGAGATGAGTATCGCCAGCACGAGAAATATCACCATTGTCTCTCCGCTGGCGGTGAGTATGACCGCCGCCATGCCGAGCACAAGGCTGAGCACATAGAGTATCGCCACGCTCTGCTTCTGATCAAATCCCATATCTATCAGCTTGTGATGCAGATGTCCTCTGTCCGCGTGCATCGGGCTTTGCCCGCGCAGAACGCGGCGAACGATGGCGAAAAGCATGTCAAATATCGGCAGACCGAGCATGATGAACGGCACCGCAAAGGAAATGACCGCGTAAAACTTGAACAGCCCCTGTACCGATACGGTGGCGAAAATATAACCCAGAAACATCGCGCCCGTGTCGCCCATGAATATCTTTGCCGGGTTCATATTAAAGGGCAGAAAGCCCAGACAGCCGCCCGCCAGCGCCGCCATCAGCACCGTGATATCCGGCTCGCGCAGGAGAATGGCTATGGTAAACATGGTTATGCAGGCTATCGAAGAAACGCCGCAGGCAAGCCCGTCCAGCCCATCAATAAAATTGACCGCGTTGGTCATGCCGACGATCCAGATCACCGTCACGGGTATGGCAAACACGCCGAGATTGATATACTCACCGGCGGCAAACGGGTTGCCAAAGCGGGCGATCACCACGCCGCTGAACGCCGGTATCAGCGCCGCCGCAAGCTGCCCCGCCAGCTTTACCGACGCCTTGAGCGCAACTATATCGTCCACGACGCCGAGCGCGACTATCAGCAGCGCGCCGATGAGTATCGCCTTATTCTCCCCATCCAGCGGCACGAAGATGAGCGTGCTGACGAGAAAGCCGCCGAAAATAGCCAGTCCGCCGATGCGCGGAATAGGCACCTTATGCATGCGGCGTCCGTCCTTCGGCACGTCCACCGCTCCGATTTTTTTCGCCAGCCTGCGCACCAGCGGAGTAGCGCCGAATGACAGCGCCAGCGCCAGCGCGAAGGCAAAGAAAGATGTAAGCATGATGCTTTTGTCCAACATTGCGCGCTCCTTTACGGCTTTTTGATAAAGCCGACTCTTTTCTCCGCTTTTTCCACCGTGCGTCTCGCTATCCTCGCAGCTCTCTCGGCGCCGAGCTTGAACAGCGCGTCCAGATGCGCCTTATCCGCCATATATCTGTCTATATTTTCCCGGAAGGGACGCAAAAAGTCCGCCACCGCCTCGCCGCACGCCAGCTTGAAGTCGCCGTAGCCCTTGCCCTCAAACTCGCGCTCGACCTCCTCTGCGCTCTTGCCGGAGGCGACGGAATATATCGTGATGAGATTGTTTATTCCGCTCTTGCCCTCGCCGCGGCGCACCTCGGAGCCGGAGTCCGTCACCGCGCGTCGGAACTTGCGGATGATGTCGTCCTTGCTGTCTGAGACGAGCACGCAGGCGTTGGGATTGTCGTCGGACTTGCTCATCTTCTTATCCGGGTCGGCAAGACTCATTATCCTCGCTCCTGCCTCGGGAATATACGGCTCCGGCAGAGTAAAGGTATCGCCGTAGATGCTGTTGAAACGCTGGGCGATATCGCGCGCAATCTCCACATGCTGCTTCTGGTCTGCGCCCACCGGCACCGCGTCCGCCTGATACAGCAGAATGTCCGCCGCCATCAGCACCGGATAGGTAAACAGTCCGACGTTGATATTCTCGGCGTTTTTGGCGGATTTATCCTTGAACTGCGTCATACGGCTCATCTCGCCGAACATAGTGTAGCAGTTGAGTATCCAAGCCAGCTCCGCATGCGCCGGCACCTGATTCTGCACGAAAAGTATGCTCTTCTCCGGGTCGAGTCCCGCTGCCAGCAGCGTGGCAAAACCCTCGTAGGTCTGCCGGCGCAGCTTTGCCGGGTCCTGCCTGACCGTGATGGAATGCATGTTCGCTATCATGTACAGGCAGTCAAACTCGTCCTCCATACGCTTCCAGTTGCGTATCGCGCCTATATAATTGCCCAAGTGCGGTATGCCCGAAGGCTGTATGCCGCTCAGCACTACTTTTTTCCTTACGTTTTCTTCCGGCATGTTTATCGCCTCTCCTTTGTCGAAATACGCATTCTTGTTTATTGTAGCATAATTTTTTTCAATGAGCAATAAAATCCGACCTAAAAAGTAATATTTTAAGATTATTTGAAGATAATAACAGTTCAGAGGTGATAATCATGAAAAAGTCCCATGCCGGAAAAATCATCAGCTTTGCCCTGACGCTTGCCGTTATTTTCTGCGGCAGCACCGTGTATTACGCATATCGGGCGCATGTTTACGAGGGATATGCCGAAAACGTCCATCAGCGTGCGTTCAACGAACTTGCCTCCAGCGTCTCCTCCATCGACAGCGCGCTGCAGAAGGTGCGCTACGCCTCGGCAGGTCCCACCCTGTCCACGCTCGCCGCGCAGATATGGCGCGAAAGCGAGAGCGCCAAGGCGGCGCTGTGCTGTCTGCCGCTGGGCGAAGCCAATCTCGACAAATACGAGAAGTTCATCGCACAGACCGGCGATTACGCCTATTCTCTGCTGCGCGGCGGCGCCGACCTCAGCGACGAGGCGCTCGCCTCCGTCGCCTCGCTGTCCTCGGTGGCGTCGGGACTTTCCGCACAGCTCAATCAGCTCAAGGAGCGCATAGACATCGGCGACGCCTGCTTTTCCGTCCTCTCCGACCGCAGCAGGACGGACGCCTCCGCCGATTTTGACACCGCGGAGCAGGATTTTCCTGAATACGCCACGCTGATATACGACGGTCCGTTTTCCGACCATATAGAAAAAATGACCCCCGCCTTTATCAACGGCAAGGAAGAGATCGACCGCTATGCCGCAGCGGGGCGCGCCGCCAAGATATTCGGCGCAAACGCGGACGCGCTCACGCTGGAATATGAGTCGAGCGGCAAAATCCCCTGCTACTGCTTCTCTTACGGCGGCAAGACCGCGGAGATAACCCGTCAGGGCGGCGTGCTGCTCTCGCTGACCGACTCGCACGAGCATGCCGAGGCAAAGCTCGACCGCGAGCAGGCGGCGCAGAAGGCGGAGGAATTCCTTGCGGCAAACGGCTTTGAGAGCATGGAGCGGAGCTATTTTACCGTTTTTGAAAACATGATAACCGTCAACTTTGCCTATGTGGAGAACGACATCATCATGTATCCCGACTTGATAAAGGTCGGCGTTGCGCTGGACGACGGCTCCGTGATGCGCTTTGACGCGCGGGGATATATCATGAACCACCGCGAGCGCGGCATCAGCTCCATACGCTTTGATGCAGAGCAGGCGCTCGCATCGCTTCCGAAGGGGCTGACCGTGCTGAAAAAGCGTTTTGCCGTCATACCCACCTCGGGCAAAAACGAGGTGCTGTGCTTTGAAACGATATGCGAAGCGGAGGACGCCTCGCACCTCATCATATATACCAACGTCGAAACCGGACTGCGCGAGGATATATTGCTGCTGCTCGAAAGCGAAAACGGCGTGCTGACAGTATAGCCGATACCGCCGCACTTATAAAAGACGCTGCCTTTTCAAACAAGACAGCGCCCTTTTTTCATATTCAGCTTTTCGCAGCGGGATTTGGTATCAGCCCATGCATGAAGCCGTTGACATCCGCCGTATACACCGCGCCGCCGATGACCTTGTTTTTGCAGATTAGCAAATCGAGCAAAATGCCCTCCTCGCCGTAATTTGTCACCGTGTAAGTTCGCAGCAGCGCCTGTCTGCCCTTATACTTTTCCAGATCGAAGCCGCACTGCTTCTGCATTTCGTTATAGGATTGATATACCTCGCTGAACTCGTCGGGTATCACGACCTGCTTCTTCCCCACCAGTTCGTCTGTCTCATAGCCCAGCGAGCGTATGTACTCCAGACATTCGTCCTCCGTACTGACGCTGACCGCATTTGAGGTCTGCTCCGCCCTGCCCCTTCTGCCGGGGAACGCGATAATGATGAGGATTATCAGCACCGCTGCCGCCAGCACCGCCGCCACCAGTCTGCGCCTTGTAAGCTTGAAAGTATAGATATTCATTAATGCCACCTCCGCTTTACAGATATATGCGCGGCGGCGCGAAGGCATGAATGAATTTAAAAGAGCGTGCAGAAAATAACTGCCGATAAATCAGCCTAAAAATCGGCAAAGGATATCCTCCAAAATGCTGCTTTCATGCAAATTGAAAGTCTCATGCTGCCCTTAACCTCATCGCGCAAGCATAGCTTTATCCTGATTTCGCGCTGGCTCCTGCCTGCTGTTTTATTCCCTCAAAATACCGTAAGCATTCTTGCGGATTTGCGCCGCTTTCTCGACCTCATCTTTCATCGTGGAATGGCTTAATGGAAATTGCGATAGTCAACCTGCCGTCATTAACGTTCGCAGAAATGCTCCCTCCCATTGCTTGGACTAACTGCTTGCATATGTAAAGACCTATCCCTGCCCCATCTGCTGTCCTTGCTCGGTTCGCCCGGTAAAACTTATCGAATAGTCTCTCCGTATCGATCTCTTGATTGCCTATGGAATTCGATACGAAAATATGCACCGCTTCTTCAGAAGACAGTTGGAATTCGATGCCGCCCCCTCCATATTTGATTCCATTTGAAATGAGGTTTTGCAAAACCCTTGTCAGCATTTTTCTGTCCGCCTGCGCATACATAGGATTGCCGCCAGCCTCAAAATGAGGGGTAATTCCTTTGGTTTCAAAGTTCGGGTAGTTGGCAAGGATCAGTTCGCAGATTAGGTCATTCACATCAACCTTTTCCATCACAGGTTCGCATCCGTTTGCATCGATGACAGACAACTCAAAAAAGTCGTTTACAAGGGCGCTGCAATACCTGGCACGTTCAAGAGCAACATCTATATTCGCTCGTTGTTCTTCATTCTCCGCAGCTCTCTGCGCAAGTTGGAGATACCCTACTATCGACGTCAGCGGCGTGCGAATATCATGAGAAATATCCGCAATCGCCTGCTTCAGTGCAGCCTGCTCCTTGCTGATCTCGAGCATAACCTCATGGTCGCTCTCAATCATAAGGTTGATCTTTCTCACCACGGTTTCCAGTTCATCATCGCCAAGCTGTATCGTAATGAGCGAGTTATTATCGTCATCAAGCTGCTTTGACACCGAGTATATTCTGCGTTTTAAGATGAATAGCTTTGCCGCAAGTGCGCATACAGCGGCAGAAAGTGCAAAGATAATAATGATTTCCACCACTGCACCCAGCTCCTTATTTTATTTCTGCTTTTTTGAAAACAAGATAAGCCGCTGTCAGGGAAACGGCAATCACCGTTGCCGCAACTGCGGCGGATAAGGCAAGCGTCCTGCTGTCGCCCGTCTGCGCAAGGCTAAACGGGGTCAGCCTAAACACGCTGTCGCTGATAAAGTTTCTAAGAACATTGCAAGATACAATGGTGAAAATGACAGTTACAGCAATTCCTGATAACACCTTCTTTAGTGCAAAGACAATAAGCATTACGATGCAGATGTTGGCACATATCTGCAGCATGACAGTAAGCAGCCAAACAAGATTTGCAACGGTCAATATACTGCTGTCCAAGCCATTTTTTATCGAAAAGCCGATGACGGTTGCTGCAATATATGCCAGATGAAGCAGTAGCGCTATTGCAATGGCCGGTATGGTTCGCGCAATAATTATCGAAAAACGACCGTAACCAGCTTTAATTTCGTGATGTATTGTTCTGTTTAAAAAATCATTTCCGGCAAACCAAGCTGCCACAAGGACATAAATAAAAAAGCCGGAGGTGTCTCGCACTGTTTCAGAAAAAACCGCAGCCGTGTCCCAAGCGGACGGGAGTTTCAGAAGACCGAGGAAAAATCCCATCGTCATAGCGACGAGCGCTGCAAGATACAGAATAGGGAACCTCACTGCCTTATATCTTTCGATAATCATTTGATTACGCATGATTCACACCTCCCGTAACAGACAGAAAATACTCTTCCAGGCTCTGCTCCGTAACCGAAAACGCTTTTGTAACTATCTGATTTTCCATGAGCAGCTTTGCCACACCCTCCGACCGATCGGTATGGGAGAAAAGATGCATGGTTTCTTCATCAATGATTTTATATTCGGCGTCATCGTAAGCTTTCTCAATGACTGTGATACATCGCGGAAGCTCTGTTGTCTTGATTTTTATGTATTGTCTGCATTTCTCGTCAAGCTCATCGTGTGTCAGCGACTCGATAATCCTGCCCTTGTGGATTATATAGTAATCGGTAGCAAGCAGATACAGCTCGCTCAAGATATGACTGGAAATGAACAGCGTCACATCATTTTCTTCGTTCAGTCTTTTCAGCAAGCTGCGCAGATCCGATATATTTTTGGGATCAAGACCGTTGATGGGTTCGTCGAGAAACAGCAGTTTCGGCTTGCCAACCAGCGCCATTGCAATGCCGAGCCGCTGTTTCATGCCCATGGACAGCTTCTTGACTTTTTTATCCCTGACACCGCCCAGTCCAACCGTATCCAGCAGCTTATCACAGATTTCCTTGTCAGGATTACCGATTAAGATGCGCTGTAATTCGAGATTTCGCCATACGGAGTATTCGGGATAAAGCGCAGGAGCCTCGATGGTGCTTCCAATAAGACGGCGCATCTTCATAATGCCTGCCGGCTCACTTTTTCCAAATAACGAGAATTCGCCGCTTGTAGGGTAAAGCAAGCCTGTCAATACCTTCATCAGCGTAGTCTTTCCGGCGCCATTCTCGCCAATAAAACCGTAGATGTGTTTTTCTTTCAATTGTATGCCCACATTGTCAAGAGCGAAAAAGTTACCGTATTTTACGGTAATTCCATTCGTTTGCAGGATAATATTTTCCATATACGCAAACCTCCTTTTCTGCCCTTATAATGACATACGATTCCGTAATCATTCTTCAGTAAATCTAAAGAAAACCTTAATTTACCAAACGGTACCCCATTCCATATACCGTTTCGATATACTCCGCCGAGGTGAATTTTGCAATCTTTTTGCGGAGATTACTGATGTGTACATTCATTGTATTGTCATCACTCAAATATGTATCGCCCGAAATGCTCTCATAAAGTCTTCGTTTGGAAAATACCGTCTTGGGTTTTTTTAATAGCAGCTCTAATATTAAATACTCAGTAGCAGTACAGGAAATTTCGCTCTCCTTGACATATACGCGCTTCGCTTCGGTATCAAGGCGCAGATCTTTAAAGCTGAGCCATGTGGAGGACTGCGCTCCCGTCCGCCGAAGTACCGCCTGTATGCGAAGCATGACCTCATCAATATCAAAAGGCTTTGTGATATAATCGTCTGCGCCAATCTTAAAAAGCTCTATTCGGCTGTAAACCTCCGCTTTGGCAGAAATGATAAGAACGGGGGTATTTTTGACGGTGCGCAGCTCCTTTAGCACTTCCTCACCAGTCTTCATCGGGAGCATTAAATCCATAAGTATAATACTGTAGTCTCCTGACAACGCCATATTGAGTCCATCAATCCCATTTTCAGCAGAAGCTACAGTGTAGCCGCTTTTTGTGATGATGCTGCAAAGAAGGCTATTTATGGTTTTGTCATCCTCTATTACAAGTACAGAGATCATAATATCACCGCTTTCTTTCATGCTGTACAGTTGCGCCGTTCATGCGGCGGGGAAACTTACGAATATCAGTCCCGCCGTTCATATGGGAACATCTTTCCCGCGTCACTGCTATATAACCTATAAAATTATGAAACGGCATAGCCGCAAAGCTACGCCGTTTCATGAGAAAACATTATACGATTATTCCTCGTCCTCGAAGTTCTGGCTCTCGGCGATTATCTTCTCCTGAACTGCGGGCGGCACTTCCTCGTAACGCTCAAACTTTACGCTGAAGGTGCCTCTGCCCTGCGTCATGGAGCGAAGCGTGATGGCGTAGTCGCTGACTTCGCTCATCGGCACCTCCGCCTCTACCATCTGGATGCCGTCGCCCTGCGGCGTCATGCCCATGATGCGACCGCGGCGCTTGTTGAGATCTCCGATGATATCGCCCATGTAGCTGTCCGGCACAAAGACCTTCATGGAGCCGACCGGCTCGAGCACCACAGGATTTGCCTGCGGGATGCCCGCCTTGTACGCCAGTCTCGCCGCCATCTTGAAGGAAAGCTCGTTGGAGTCGACGTCGTGATATTTGCCGTCCATCAGCGTCGCCTTGAGCCCCACCATGGGGAAGCCCGCCAGCACGCCGTGCTCCATAGCCTCTCTGATGCCCTTTTCAACGGCGGGATGGAAGTTCTTCGGCACGCTGCCGCCGAATATCTTCTCCTCAAAGATGAAGTCGTCGCCCTCGATCGGTTCAAAGTCCATCTTGACGTTGCCGTACTGACCGTGACCGCCGGACTGCTTCTTGTGGTTGCCTTCTATCATGGTGACCTTTTTGCGGATCTTCTCACGGTAAGCCACCTTCGGGTCGCTCAGCTCGACCTCCACGCCAAACTTGCTCTTGAGCTTGGAGCGCAGCACGTCGATATGGATATCACCGGCGCCGGAGATGACCATCTGCTTTGTCTCGGTATTATTCACCACGGTAAAGGCGGGATCCTCGTCCTTCAGCCTGTTAAGTCCGGTGGCTATCTTTTCCTCGCCGCCCTTTACCTTCGGCGCTATCGCCTGACTGTAACACGGCTCATTGAAGTTGATGCCCTCCAGCGTGACGTTGATATCCGCTCCGCACAGAGTATCTCCCGTCTTGGTATCGTTCAGCTTGGACACAGCGCCGATGTCGCCGCAGCCGATCTCCTTGACCTCGATATTCTTCTTGCCCTTTACTATATAGATATGCCCCATCTTTTCAGAGGCGCCGCTGCGGGTATTGGTAAGCGTCATATCGGCGGTGATCTTGCCGGAAATGACCTTGAAGAAGCTGAAGCGGCCGTACTGGTCAGCGATGGTCTTGAAAACGAAAGCGACCGTCTTGCCGTTGGGATCGTACTTTAGCTCTACTTCTTTGCCGCTGCCGTCCACGCCCTTCTCCACACGCACCTCGTTAGGCGCGGGAGCGAAGTCCACGATGGTCTTGAGAAGCTGCATGGTGCCGACGCCGGTTATCGCGCTGCCGCAGACTACCGGCGCTACCGTACCGGTACGCACGCCCTCTCTGAGTCCGGAGATAAGCTCCGCCTCGGTAAAGCTCTCGCCGGCGAAATACTTCTCCATCAGCTCCTCGCTGCTCTCCGCAACGCTCTCGATAAGCGCGGCGCGCAGCTCCTCTACCTGCGCCTTTTCCTCAGCGGGTACCGGCACCTCGGTCAGCTTGTTTCCGTCCGCCTTGAACGCCTTCTCTGTAATCAGATTGATAACGCCCGTCGGCTTGCCGCCCTCCACGAGCGGAATAACAAACGGCGTGACGCTGACGCCGAAAGCGTCGCGCAGACTGTTGTAGGCGCGCTCATAGTCGGCATTTTCCTCGTCTATCTTGGAGATGTAGAAAAACCTGGGCAGACCGTCCTTTTTGACAGCCTTCCACGCTTTTTCCGTGCCCACGGCGCAGCCGTTTTTGGCGGTGACGACGATAACGCCGCAGTCCGCCACGCGCATCGCCTGCGCGACCTCGCCCTCAAAGTCGAAATAACCCGGGGTGTCTATCACGTTGATGATGTTTCCGTCACACTCCACGGGAGCGACAGCTATCTGAATGGATATCTGGCGCTTGATCTCCTCGGGATCGAAGTCCGACACGGTATTGCCGTCCGCCGTCTTGCCGAGGCGGTCGGTGCCGCCGGTCAAAAAGAGCATGCTCTCCAGCAGCGACGTCTTTCCGTCTCCTCCGTGACCGAGCAGGCATATATTGCGTATTTTGTCAACGGGATAAGGCATAGTACTTTCTCTCCTTCACGGTATATTTCAATTCATAATTGACGCTTGCCAAGTTATTATATATTGTTTTTGAAAATTTTTCAATGTTTTATTTGCAATTTTCACATATTATCTGCCTGTTTTTTCAAAAAGGCAGTCAATTCTTACAATCTTGTCATGATCCTGCCGCCCAAAATGAACGGTATCCCCCAAAGCAGCAGATACAGCAGCACATTGTACGGCGAGGCGGACGCCGCCTCGACGCCGTAGGTCAGAAAATACATCAGCAGCAGCCCGACCGCCGCGCACAGCGTACCGATGACCATTCCAAAGCGCGCCGTGCGGCGCAGCTTTTTCGACGCCGCTACCGTCTCCGCAAAGGGCAATATGCCGTCACGCGCCAAAAACGCCAGTCCCGCCTCCTCCTCGCCGTACTCCGGCTCGCTCATGTCTATGCGCTCGGACAGCTCGGGATATTCGGTGGAGGCATACCGCATGTCAAATCTGCTCTCGATATAATTTCTTGTCAGATTGCCGTCGCGCAGGGCAAGCACAGGCCTTATGCGCTCTCCCGCAAGCAGCCGCATCGCCTCATATGCCTGCGGCTGCACCTTGTATTTGATGGAAAACACACCGGCGAAGGAGGAATCTATGGCGATATACAGCCCGTTCTTTACCTTCTCCCCTTCGGTCGCACGGACGCCCATGCGCAGCATAAAATCGCGGCTGCCGAGCATGACCGCATGACCGCATACCTTTGCGCTGATTCCGCCGCCGCTGAAAAATTTCACCTCATCCGCCGACTGCTCCTCCACATAGTGCTCACGCGCAAAATCCAAAAACGCCTTGTAAAGCCCGCCTCCGATATTTTTCAGTACGGATACTGCGTACATGAACACGGAGTCCAGCTCTTTTTCATTCACTATCTTCATGCTGAGTATCGACACCGAGCCGTAAGGGAAAAGATCGGCGTCGCGCAGCACTGCACCGGATACCGACGCCGTCTTTTTGACGCCGCTCCAGCTTATCAGCGCGCCGCCCGAGAGCGATATGCGCCGTGCCAGCCGCCGCGCCGGAAATGAATACGCCAGTATCAGCGGCAGCGGCGCCGCCGCCGAAAACATCGCCGCAGCCACCCAGAAAAAGTACCTGCCGTTCCCCGCGGCAAAGGCGGACACAACGGAAAGCGCCGCCGTCAGCACCAGCACTATCGGCGCGTAATATTCCGAAAATCGCTCTGCTCCGTCCCGCAGAGCCACATGCCTTACATCCGGAAACGCGCCGCGCGCGCTTTTCACCGCCACGTCCCTGTCCTCCACCTGCTTTATCGCCATCGGCGCGGTGGAAAGCTTTATCGTTTTGCAGGTGCGCTTGAGCGTCTCCGCCTTCTGCCGCTTGCCCAGTGTCGCCGCCGTAAGCGTCAGCAGCGACACGCAGGTATAAGGCAGGTACCCGCCCCACTCCGGCTTGACCACAATGGTTATGCAGTGGATAAGGGCGCAAAGCGCCGAAACCAGCACCACGCTGTCCATGGTCGGGTGCAGCAGCACCAGCCTCATCAGTCCTGCCGCCGTAACGTCTCCCGCCAGAAATATACCAACTGCCTGCAGCACAGCAAAGGTCAATACATAATAAAACGGATAATTAACATACGTAAAGCCGAAGGGCATCGGCAGCCCCAACGGCAGACAAACCGTCATATATATGCTTATCAGCAGCAGCGGCAGCATGCACAGCAGTCTGACCGAAACAGAAGCGCATTTTTTATCCATATAGGCATACGCCGCCTCCGCATCCTCAAACGGGCGGCTGATAAAATCATAAGGCGGACGCGGACGCTTTTTCCGCCGCGGCGGAATATACTCGTCTTCCTCTGGGTCTTCCTCCTCCGGCTCCTCCGCCGGCAGCGGCTCCTCAGCAGCATCTCCGCCCTTTGCCGGACGTGAATGCAGCAGTTCGGTCAGTCTGAGCAGCAGTGCAGACGCTCGCCGCTCCTTTGCAGGCTTATCCGGCCCAGGCTCTTCATTGGGGATATACGGTCTTACATCCGGCTCATCCATGCTTTCCGGCACAGACTCAGGCTCGGTGTAAAGCTCCGGCTCCGCGTCCTCCTGCGGCGCAGCGGCCATGGGCATATCCGCCGCTTTTTCGGCAGCAGCTTCGGCGGAGACGGGAGGCTTTTCGCCTCTCACCTCCGCTATGATTTCCTCCAGCGTAAACTCCAGCTCTTCCTTACCGTTCTTTGCCATTTCTGCTCATACGTTCCTTTGTCTGTATATCTCGTACAACAGCACCGCCGCGGCGTTTGATGCGTTGAGCGACGGTATCTTCCCCTTTTGCGGTATGCTGACTGTAAAATCCGCTTCTTTTCTCACTCCGGCGGATATGCCCTCGCCCTCCGAGCCTATCACCAGCGCACAGGCTCCGGTCATATCAGTGCCGTACATGCTCCGCCCTCCCATATCGGCGGCAAAGACGAACACGCCGCGCTCCTTCAGCTCCTGCACCGCCGCCAGCGTGCTCTGGCACTTTACCACCGGCACATGCTCCAGCGCGCCAGCAGCCGCCTTGGCACATGCGGCGTTCAGCCCGGCGCTGCGCCGCTTGGGTATCATCACGCCGTGCGCTCCGGAAACCTCCGCCGTGCGGATTATCGCACCGAGATTGTGCGGATCGGTGATGCAGTCGCACAGCACTATCAGCGGCGGCTCGCCTCGGCTCTCCGCCAGCGCCAGCACGTCGTCCAGCGTCTTGTAATCCGCGGCGGCGCACATGGCGATAACGCCCTGATGCGCGCCCGTGGCGCTGAGCTTGTCCAGCTTTCTGCGGTCGCACTCCTGCGCGGTTATGCCCAGCCTCCGCGCCTCCGCCACTATATGCCCCACCGTTTTCAAAGACGCCGCCGAAAACAGTATCTTGTCTATCTCGCGTCCGGAGCGCAGCGCCTCCGCGACCGCGTTTTTACCCTCTATCAGATTTTCGTCCGCGCGCTCTGCCTCCGGCATCGCGCCAAACGCGCTCCCACGCCTTTTTTTCTCCCATCCGTGCGGCGGATTTGCCATACCTTTACCTCCCGCTGCGTTATTTCCATTGCCTTTTATTCTAACACAATGCCGTCTTTTTTCCAACATAAAACGATTATTTCTCCTCCAGCCAACGCTTCCATGCGTCCGGCTGATAGCCCACAGCCGCCTCTCTGCCGCAGCGCACTATCGGCGTGCGAAAAAGCTCCGGACGCTCGAGAAGCATGCGCTCTCTGTCCTCCTCATAGGCGGTATAGCGCAGCACGGCGGCGTCAGGCGCGTCATAGTCTATCAGCTCGTCCAAACCGCCGACAGCGCGCTTTACGCTCTGCAGCTCTCCCGCGCTCATACCGAAGCGCGGCAGATCTATCATCTGAAACTTCACGCCGCGCTCCTTGAAGAACCGCTGCGCCTTCTTGGTGTCAAAGCATTTGTTCTTGCCGAATATCTGAATATTTGCGCCCATATCCGCGCCTCCTTACTGCCCGTAGCTCTTGAAGCCCTTGCCCAGCACCTCGTTCACGTCTCCCAGCATTATAAATGCTCTGGGATCGACAGTCTCTATAACCCGCTTGAGCGTGCCCGTTTCATATTTACCTACCACGCAGAGCAGCACCGTGCGCTCCTCATGCGTATACATGCCCTCGCCCCGCAGCGCGGTGACGCCGTGCCCCGTCGCCTTCATTATCTCGTCCGATACCTCCTCGGGCTTGGAGGTGATTATCGTCGCCTTTTTCTGCCTGTCCGAGCCGTAAACTATGCGGTCTATCGCTGACGCGCTGACAAAGCTCGTTATGACGGCGTAAAACGCGCTCTCGAACCTCCCGTATATGACGGAGCTGATGATTATTATCAGCAGATTTACAACCAGATTGAAGGAGCCGACCTGTATATCCTTTTTCTCGTTCAGATACTTAGCGACGATGTCGGTGCCGCCGGAGGTGCCTCCCATGCGGAAAATTATCCCGAAGCCTATGCCCATCACCACGCCGCCGTAAAGCGCGGAAATCAGCATGTCGCCCTCATACGCCGGCAGCACCGGATTGAGCAGGTCGAGAAATACCGCCGCCGACGCCGTAGATACCACCGTGCGGACGAAGAACTTTCTGCCCATGGATTTATAGCCCCAATAATACAGAGGTATATTTATCAGCAAATTCGCCATGCCGACCGGAAAGCCGGTGAGGAAATTTATCACCAGCGAGATGCCGGCGGCGCCTCCCATCGGTATCTGCATCGGGCGGATGAATATGTTCTGCCCGCAGGCATATATCAGCGCGCCTATCACCAGTCCGACATACCTGCCCACAAGCTGTGCCTTTCTTGTTTTGAATACTTTCATGCTTTTATCTCCTCGAATATTTTTTGTCCAGCTCGTCTATCAGCGCCGCTATCGCGTGAGCGTCGTTATCCGGCAGCATCCTCGGCTCCAGCGCCATTATCTCGGCACAGGCATTCGCCGGAGCATAGCCGTTTGCTGTGCAGCTCACCAGCTCGACGTCGTTTCTGCCGTCGCCAATCGTGTAAAGGTCATTAGCTTTAATGTTCATATGTTTTGCCAGCTTCAGCGTCCCCCAAGCCTTGTTTGCCTCCCTGTGCAGCACCTCCAGATAATACGGCAGCGAATACTGCGCAAAAAACTCACCGGGAAAATTTACCTTTATATACTCCTCCAGTTCGCCAATGCTGTCCGGCTCCCGCGTCAGCACCATGGTCAGCCACGGATGCGGTATCTCTGCAATGTCCATATATCTCGGCTCCGCGTGTACATATCTGAAATGGCGCTCTGTTATCTCGCTGCTGTGAGCGATGATGGAGGCGTCCTCCAGATATACCTCCACCCCGGCGTCCGGAAACAGCTCTATCAGCCGCTCCGCAAGGGTATATCCCCGCTCTCCCACGGAAAGCGAATACAGCGCCCGCATATCTCCAAAATCGTATACGGCGGCGCCGTTATATATCACCGCCGGCGCATTCAGCAGCCCGTCGCGGGCAAAATACTCCATTCCCGCCTTGCTGCGCCCGGTCGCCACGGAAAAATATCCGCCGTTTGCCTGAAAATATTCTATTGCCCGTCGGTTTTCCTCCGAAACCTGCGCGGCGCTGTTCAGCAGCGTTCCATCCATGTCGCTCAATATGAGCACTCCGTCAAACTTCCCCATTTTCCCTGCCTATCCTATTCAAAAACTCCTCAAAGTATTCCGGCAGCGGCGCTGTGAAGCTCATTTCCTTGCCGGTATCCGGGTGTATGAATTTAATGCTTTTGGCGTGCAGGCACTGTCCCTCCAGCCTGCTTTTGTCGGTTTTCGGCGCGTAAAGCGGGTCGCCCGCCACGCTGTGCCCGATGTACGCCATATGCACCCGTATCTGATGCGTCCTGCCGCTCTCAAGGCGGCACTCTATATAAGTATACTTGCCGAAGCGTTTTATAACGCGGTAATGTGTCCGCGCCGCCCTGCCGCCCGCCGTGACCGCCATCTTCTTGCGATCCTTGGGATTTCTGCCTATCGGCGCGTCCACAGTGCCGGAGTCATCGCGTATATTTCCCAGCACCACCGCCTCATAGGTACGGGACAGCGTGCGATCCTTGAGCTGCGCAGAAAGACATCTGTGCGCCTCGTCGGTCTTGGCAGCGACGAGCAGCCCGCTCGTGTCCTTGTCGATGCGGTGGACTATCCCCGGCCGCAGCTCGCCGCCAACGCCGGACAGCGTGTCTCCGCAATGGTGCAGCAGCGCGTTTACCAGCGTGCCGTCCGGATTGCCTGCCGCTGGATGCACGACCATGCCGCGCGGCTTGTTCACCACGATGAGCGAGGCGTCCTCGTAAATCACCTCTATCGGGATATCCTCCGCCTCAGCCGCGGCGGGGCGTGCCTCCGGCACGTCTACCTCCAGCACGTCTCCCGGCTCCAGCCGAGCGTTCTTTTTCACCGCTTTGCCGCCCAGCGTCACCAGTCCTTCGTCCAGCAGACGCTGCGCCGCGCTCCGCGAAAGCTCCGGCAGTCTGCCCGCCAGATACGAGTCGGCGCGCTCTCCCGCGCCGTTTTCCTCCACCGTCAGCGAATAATGCTTCATCATTTTTTCTCTCTAAGCAGCTCTTTATCTATGAACACAAGATAGATTATCAGCAGCGCGCCGCCGACGTTTATGAACACGTCCGCCACGTTGAATACGGGAAAATTGATAAGGCAGAAGTCGAACATATCCACTACATATCCTCTCAGCAGGCGGTCGATAAAGTTGCCGACGGCGCCGCCCAGCACCATCGCCAGAGCCAGATTGCCTATCTTGCCCTTAAAGGCGCCGCTGCAGAGCAGCCACACGATGCCGACGACCATGACGGCGGTGATTATCAGAAACAGCGTCCGCTGCCCCTGCAGTATGCTGAACGCCGCGCCGGTATTCTCCGTATAGCGCAGCCTGAACACGCCCTCTATCACCTCCATGCTGCCCTGCATGAGATGCGCGCGCGCCCAGTATTTCACAAGCTGATCCAATATGACGATTGCCGCTGCGACGGCGAAATATATTGCCATAAATACCTCCGCTGCCAGTTTCTTTGCGAATATTTTATAATTATACTATAATCGCAGGGAAAAGAAAAGCCTTGACATGCAGTTTATTTCTTAAATTTCTTGCTAAGTCGCGTAAGCGCATGATATACTCGGAGCAGATATATCGTCAGAGGAGGCTGGAACCATGCTGTTCGTCTGTTATCCCAAATGCTCCACCTGTCAAAAGGCGCGCGCCTTTTTGGACTCTGCCGGCGTCAAATACGAGCTGCGCGACATCAAGAGCGAAAACCCGTCCGCGGAGGAGCTGCGGCTGTGGCAGCGCATTAGCGGGCTTCCGCTGCGCCGTTTTTTCAATACCAGCGGCATGCAGTACCGGGCGCTGGAGCTGGCGAAGCGTCTGCCGGACATGAGCGAGGATGAGCAGCTTGCTCTGCTTGCCTCCGACGGCATGCTGGTGAAGCGTCCGCTGCTGATAGGTGAGGCGCGCGTGCTGGTCGGCTTTCGCCAAGCTGAATGGACAGAGACGCTGAGAAAATAAAAAACAGAGGCGCGGACGTTCCCGTGCCTCTGCACGTGTCAAGCATCTCGACTCCACAACGGAGAAAAATGCTTCAGGTAAAATTGCTTCATTTCCTCGCCTTCGTCCTCAATATGCTCCTTTATATACTCTGCATGCATTTTCTGCTCGGCGACGTCTATCTCCGCATATCTGTGAATGACTACATTCCCCGCGTTTTCCTCTTTCAACACCTCGGCATATACGTCGGGGACAAGCTCACGCTGATAAACAGGCACATCTTTTTCGCTCTCCCATGTGCGTCCCTTGGTCTTTACCATCCCATCATCTGATATCGGAGCATAGATATATCCCCTTTTTCCGGAATAAAGCGTTTTCAACTGGTCAGGAAACCGCTCATAATAATGCTGTTTTCCGTCCTTTCCAATACCCATAGTGACAAAGTTTTCGCTTCTACTCCGGCAGCAAATGAGCGCATAGCTCCTGTCCTCGGTAAAATATGCAACCTGCTTTCCCGACGTATGCGACCTTGAATTAGCTTTTATGAACTTCAAGCCGCCTGTAACGGAGCCGTGATAAAGCATGATCTCCCTCCTCATTTCCCCCGCTCCCCGCCGCCTTTTTGAGGCAGATTTCCATAAAATAACATATCACACTCTCCCACCGCCGTCAAGCCGCGCGGCAACAGCCGAAATATTTTTCATTACATATATCGCAAAACGCCTTGACTTTGCTGTTTTTACCATGCTATAATCATAAAAAATGCACGGAAATCCTACAATTTATGTTCGGATGAACGGCTCGGGAGAGACCGCGCAGAGCGGCGCCGAAGGGGCAAGCAAAAACTCTCAGGCAAAAAGATCGGGTCGGGACGACACTCCGAAAAGTGCGGCTGCATGCCGCACACCGAAGGTGCAACCCGCGTTTTCGCGCGCGGGGAATCTCTCAGGTGTTGAACGGAGGCACGGAATAAGCTCTCTTAGGAGGGATTTTCTGTGCTTTTTATTTTTTTGGAAAAGCAACAATTTATTGTCAGGAGGCAGTTTTATGAGCGAACTCAAACGCACCCCTCTCTATGACGCGCATATCGCGGCGGGAGCCACCATGGTGGACTTCGGCGGCTGGGAAATGCCCGTCCAGTACCCCAGCGGCATAGTTGCCGAGCATCTTTACACCCGCCACACCTGCAGTCTGTTCGACGTGTCGCATATGGGGCGTCTGCTGATAAGCGGACCCGACCGCGTCGCTTTTCTGCAGCATGTGCTCAGCTCCAATGTGCTGGCACTGGAGCACAACCAGGCGCAGTACTGCATCATCCCCAACGAAAACGGCGGCGCCGTGGACGACGCCTACCTCTATCGCTTTGAGGACGAGCGTCTGCTGCTGGTCGTCAACGCGGCAAACCCCGACAAGGATCTGGCGCATCTGCTGCCCATATCCAAGAAGTTCAACTGCACCATCACCGATATCACCTCCGAGTGGTCTTCCATCGCGGTGCAGGGACCCAAGAGCAAGGAAATGCTGATGAAGCTTGCCGGAGGCAAGGCTGTTACCGAGCCGATGAAGAACGCGCTGAACACCCTCTCCTTCGAGGGGCATGAGGTGCGTGTGGCTATGACCGGCTACACCGGCGAGCCTCTGGGCTATGAGGTATTTATTCGCAGCGGCGAGGCGCGCTGGCTGTGGGACCGCCTGCTGGAGCTGGGCGCTCTGCCCGCAGGTCTCGGCGCGCGCGACACGCTCCGCATGGAGGCGGGTCTGCCGCTGTACGGTCATGAGATGGGACTTGCTCCCGACGGCAGCGAGATACCCATCTTCGCCGTTTCTCTCGCCAAGTTCGCCGTGAGCTTTGCCGAAAGCAAGGGCGACTTTATCGGCAGAGAGGCTTTAAAGCGCCAGTCCGACGCCAGAGACCGCGTCATGCGCCGTGATTACAGCGATATGAAGGATCTGCCCCGCCGCATCCGTCCCATCACCCTGCTCGACCGCGGCGTTATGCGCGCCGGCATGCCGATATATATCGGCGATGAGCAGGTCGGCTGGGTCACCAGCGGCACGATGGTCCCCTACTACCTCACCGAGGGCGAAGGACTGTTCACCGAAATACTGGAGGAGTCCTCCAAGCGCTCCATCGGTCTGTGCTATATCAACAGCGATATCCGCAAGGATACCGTAGTGGAGATAGATGTGCGCGGCAAGCGCGTAAAAGCTGCTATCCCGCCGGTGCATCTCCGCGCCGACGCTCCCCCCTATGCGCGTCCCGCCATCTACGAGCTGCCGGCAGAGCCGGAGGGCGTGAAGACAGTAGACCGCCCCGCCAAGGCTCTCGAGCTGATACGCATGGCGGTGGAAAATCACGAGTGGAGGCAGCGCCGCTGCATCAACCTCATCCCCTCTGAGAACACCACCAGCCGCGCTGTGCAGCTTCTGTGCGCCTCCGATCCCTCCTGCCGCTATGCGGAGCATAAGAAGATAAAGTCCTTCAACGACTATGACGTGTTCTATTATCAGGGCACCAAGTTTATCGACCAGGTCGAGCAGATGCTGGTGGAGCAGATGCGCGATTATCTCGGCTGCAGCGAGGTCGAAACGAGAGTCATCAGCGGTCAGATGTCCAACACGGCGGTGTTCTCCTCCCTCATGGATTGGAAAAACCGCCTCAACCGCCGCCGCGACCCGCAGCGCCTCGGCTATATACTCAACAACCACATCATCAAGGGCGGTCACCTCTCCGCGCAGCCGATGGGCGCGCTGCACGACTATGTTGCCATCGATCCCGTGACCGAGCGCACCGCCGTGGTCAACTTCCCCGTCTGCGAGGACAACATCTATAAGATAGACGTAGAGGCGACCAAGAAGGTCATCGAGCGCTATCGTCCGGAGTTCATCATCTTCGGCAAGAGCATGGTGCTGCATAAGGAGCCTGTCGCCGCTATCCGCAAGTTTGTGGACGAGCAGGGCATCTCCACCACCATCATGTACGATATGGCGCACGTCATGGGTCTGGTCGGAGACTACTTCCAAAAGCCCTTTGAGGAGGGCGCGGAGATCGTCACCGGCTCCACGCACAAGACCTTCTTCGGTCCGCAGCGCGGCGTTATCGGCGTAAATTACAAGCCGGACGAGCTGAAGTACGGACTGTGGAAGACCATCGAGACGCGCGCCTTCCCCGGCAGCGTTTCCAACCATCACCTCGGCACACAGCTCGGTCTGCTCATGGCGGCTTACGAGATGAATTATTTCAAGAATGATTATCAAAAGGCAGTGGTGGAGAACGCCAAGGCATTTGCCAAGGCGCTGAAGGCAGAGGGTCTCGACGTTGCCGGCGACCCCGCCATCGACTACACTGAGACGCATCAGGTCATCGTTTCCGTCGGCTACGGCGATGGTCCGGAGGTCGCGGAGCGCCTGGAGAACTGCAACGTCATCGTCAACTATCAGGCGACGCCTGACAACGAGGGCTTCACCGCCTCCGGCGCGCTGCGCATGGGCGTCAACGAAATGACCCGCTTCGGCTTTGGCAAGGCTGAGTTCGGCAAGCTGGCGAAGCTCATGGCGGACTGCATACTGCGCGGCAGAGACATCACCGACGACGTGGAGAAGCTGCGCGCGGACTACACCGAGATGCATTACTGCTTTGACGACAAGCAGATGATGGCGGCGCTGGACGGCTTTGCCGAAAAGCTGGGCATGTGATTTCACCCCAAAATAAAACCATAATATAAAAAATAATTTTAAAAATGGAGGCTATCATTATGAATTATCCTGCTGATCTGAAGTATTCCAAGTCCCACGAGTGGGTCAAGTTTGAGGGCGACACCGTCGTCATCGGCATCTCCGATTTTGCTCAG
>JAFTDT010000045.1 GCA_017453985.1 Clostridia bacterium | reverse complement strand
CGTTAGCATTTTTAGACAATATATCTTTTCTTTTTGTGCTAAAATGATTATAATTAAACCAAATACGATAACGCATCACACGCATAAATGCAGGGGGCAGAAGGATGAATCCGATACTTGTCTGCGGCGCGGTGCTTCTCAGCGCCGTCATCACCGTCCAAGCGGTACATGGCAGCGTAGTCCGCGAGGAAGACGCCGGAATAGCCGCTTATGTACAGGAGCTTTGTGAAAAAACACAGTCCGCTTTGGAGGAACAGCCGCCCGAAGCGGAAAGCCGGGCAAGCCGCAGCGACTGGAACCTGCTGCTGGTAAATCCGTGGAACGCTTTGCCGGCGGGCTTTTCGGTCGAGCTGGAGAGCCTCGGCGGCGGGCATTCGATCGACAAGCGCGCCGCAGGCGAGCTGAACGCCATGCTTGCCGCCGCAAGGGCAGAGGGGCTGTCCCCGCTTATCCGCTCGTCATATCGCACGCACAGCACCCAGAAGACGCTGTATGCAAATAAAGTGAGCCAATATACCTCGCGCGGCTATTCGCGCAAGGAGGCGGAGGCGCGCGCCGGACGCATAGTCGCTCTGCCCGGCACCAGCGAGCATGAGGCTGGGCTGGCGGTGGATATCGTCGCCGCGAGCTATCAGACGCTGAATGAAAGGCAGGAGCGCACCGCCGAGCAGCAATGGCTGATGGCGAACTCATACAAATATGGCTTTATTCTGCGTTATCCCGCGGGCAAGAGCGAGATCACCGGCATTATATACGAGCCGTGGCATTACCGCTATGTCGGCGCGGAGGCCGCAAAGGAGATATACGAGCGGGGACTGTGTCTGGAGGAATATCTGGATAAGCTGCCGCAATAGAACAAAAATCAGGCGGCGCGGGAGCATTCCCGCGCCGCTTTCGCATGCCTTCAATTTCCTCGCGGCGGCTCGAAGATGCGCTCCGCCGTGCGAGCCGCCGCGCTCAAAAAGCCCAACAGCAGCCCAAAAAGCCTCAGCAGCAGCTCCGACAGCGCGGCAAAATACAGCATGGCGCCCAACGCCGCGCCGAGCAGTATATATCCCCTTATTTCGCCGCCGCCCTTTGCCAGCAAAAAGAGCAGAAAGGCGACGAACGTAAGCAGGCAGAAGCATATATCGCATACTGCCGTCCCCCATCTGCCGAGGCGCGCCCGCAGGCGCAGCGCCTTGAAAAAATCGAACAGTCCGCCCGCACACCCGCCGAAGATTGCGGCGCAGAGGAACACCTCCGTCTGCGCCGCCAGCCTGATCTCCATTTTCAGAAGATGCGCGACCAGAAGCCGCCCCTATGCCCCTTTTCCTCCGAATACACGATGGCGTCTATCGTCCCCTCCACTATCAGCTCACCGATATCGAGACTGAGCTTTTCCACATGCAGCTCCTCGCCGCCTATCGTCAGCATGCCGCGGTTGGTATCCATGACGATCTCATTCTCGTCAAAGCTCATCACCTCGCGCACTCCGGCTATGCTGATCCTCTGCCTGCCCTCAAGTATCACACTGTGCGGGCTGTCCGGTATTCTGTACTCATTATTCATAAAAACTACCTCCTCATATATATCAGCATACCGATATATATGAGGAGGCACGCCGGGTTATTCCCGTATTTCCTTATACATAAGCTCCGCGTCCGCCTTTGCCGCGTGCTCGGGCACAGACTGCACCTGCACCTTGAGCTGACGGCTGCCGAGGTCAAGCTCTATCACGTCGCCGATCTTCACGTTGTACGACGGCTTTGCCTCGCGGCCGTTCACCCGCACGCGCTCGCCGGAGCACGCCTCGTTGGCGACGGTGCGCCGCTTTATCAGCCGCGACACCTTGAGATATTTGTCCAGACGCATACTGCGCTCCTTTCCATATGAAAAGCCCTGATATGCAATCAGGGCTTTAAGTAAAAGCACTTACTTATTTCGCTACGATATCCTTCAGAGCCTTGCCCGCCTTGAAGACCGGAGCCTTGCTCGCGGGGATCTTGATCTCCTGCTTCGTTCTGGGGTTGCGGCCGACGCGCGCCGGGCGCTTTCTCACTTCAAAGGAGCCGAAGCCGATAAGCTGGACCTTGTCGCCCTTCTTGAGCTGCTGAGAGATGGCTTCGATAGCGGCGTTGAGCGCCTTCTCGGAATCCTTCTTGGAAAGCTCTGCTTTCTCGGCGATGGCTGCAATGAGTTCTGTTTTGTTCATGACAAATCCTCCCTGTTGTTTTTTCTTTTTGTTTTTATAAATCGGATTTCTCCGGTTCACGCATCTTTACCTTTTCCCACAGCTTGTCCATCTGCTCAAGACTCATATCCCCGAGTCTCTCGCCTGCTTCCGCCTCCATCAGCTTGAAGCGCGTGATGAACTTGCGGCTTGCCTTGACCAGTGCCTGCTCCGGGTCCACGCCCGCAAGCCTCGCCGCATTCACCGCGGCAAAGAGCAGGTCGCCCAGCTCGTCCTCCACGCCGCTGCCGTCACGCAGCGCTTCCTCCAGCTCGTCCGTCTCCTCGCGCACCTTATCCAGCGCGCCCGAGACGTCCTGCCAGTCAAAGCCCGCCTTTTTAGCTCTGCCCTGCACCTTCTCCGCATAAATCAGCGCCGGCAGCGACTTTGCCACCTCGTCCATGGCTTGTCCGTACGTTTTCTGCTTTTTTTCCTTCTTTTTTATCTCATCCCAGTTCTCCAGCACCTGCTCTGCGGTATCCGCCTTCACGTCGCCGAATATGTGGGGGTGACGCAATATCAGCTTTTTGCAGACGCCGGTACAGACGTCGCCTATATCAAAGGCGCCCTCGTCCTCCGCTATATCGGCGTGAAAAACGACCTGCAGCAGCACGTCCCCCAGCTCCTCGCACAGATGGACGCTGTACCCGTCGTCTATCGCCTCGCACGCCTCGTACACTTCCTCAATGAAGTTGCGGCGGATGCTGGCGTGATCCTGCTCGATATCCCACGGGCAGCCGTCCGGAGCGCGCAGAATATCCATGATATGCAGCAGATCTTCAAAATCGTATTTTTCTTTTTCTAACTTTACCACAAATACACCCTCTTTGCAAGTATATTTCTCACTTCATTCTCAATATTTTTGCAATTTTCTCACCTTTTGGCAGCATAAGTATATCCTCTTTAGGCAAAGCTCGTACTGCGATGAGCATCAAAACGTATATCACAGCCGCAGCGGCGACCGTCGCCAACGTGCCGACGGTATTGCCCAGCACCTTGCAGAAGGGCGAGCTGAGCAGCCACGCGAACACACCCATTACCCCTGCGGACAGCAGCGGCTTGAGAAAAACGCGGCTGAAGGAAAAGCGCATGCCCGCACGCCATATGGATATCAGGTTGAGCACGGTTATCGTGCCGTAGCAGAGGCAGGTGCCGATCGGCGCGCCTTTGATATTTATGGACGCGGTACCGACGAGAATGAAATTTGTCACGAGCTTTACCACGCCGCCTATCGTCATGCTCCTGACCGGGCTGTTTATCTTGCCCATCGCCTGCAGCAGCGCGTTGGTAACGCTGACCATCGCCACCAGTATGACCGCCGGCGTCAGCAGCGTCAGCAGCGGCGCGGCGACCGCCACGTCCTCCGGCACGCGGGGGTAGAGCAGCAGCATTACCTGCCGCGGCATCACGCCCAGCCCTACGGCGCAGGGGAACGCCAGCAGGCCAGTGAGTCTGAGCGAGCTTTCCGTCAGAGATTTTGCGCGGTCATGGCTGCTGAGCGCCAGCGCACGGCTGATGGCGGGGATTATGCTCACGCCGATGCCGACGATTATCGTCTGCGGCAGGTTGAAGAACTTCACCGCCATGCCGTAAGCGCCGTACAGATACTGCGCGGCCGGCTCGGTCATCATGCAGCCGTCCTGAAGTCTGCGAAGAACGAGAAAAGTATCTATCAGATTGGTCAGGCTGAGCACGGAAGCGCCTACCGTTATCGGAATGGTGAGCTTGATGAGCTTCTTCAGTATCTCCCTGCCGGAGAGACACTGCCCGTCGTCCTCGACGATGCGCGCCTCGTGCCGCTTGTCGCGGATGCGCACGATCACAATATATATCGCGCTGAGCACCGTACCGACCGTCACGCCGCCGATGGCGCCCGCCACCACGATATCCAGCACATAGCCCTTTTTCATCAGGTAAAATGCTGCCGCCAGCCCGAAGATGAGCTTGCCCAGCGCCTCTATCACCTGCGAGATCGCCGTCGGCACCATGTTGGAAAGCCCCTGATAATATCCCCTTATCGCCGAGATGATGCAGGTGAAGAATATCGTGGGCGCAACGGCGAGCACCGCGTAACGGCAGTTGGCGCCGCCGAAGTGTGTGAATGCATCCACGCCCAGCACCATCACCAGCGTGAAAAACACGCCCACGCAGATAAATGTCCTGAACGCCACTGAGGCGATGCGCTTTACCTCGCGGTTGCGGCCCAGCGCCTTTGCCTCTGCCACCATCTTCGACACCGCCACCGGCAGACCCGCCGTGGAGATGATGAACATGGCGGTGTAGATGTAATACGCCACGTTGAATATCGCCGTGCCGTCCGCACCGTAAAGATTTGTCAGAGGCACCGAAAACAGCGCGCCTATCACCTTTACGATAATGCTCGCCGCCATCAGTATGAATGTGCTTTGTATAAAATTACCGCTTTTTGCCTTTTTCATCAATAATATACCGCCTTTAGCCGGATTATTTTCCGCCTGCGCCTGTACGCCGGCGTATACCTATTTTTATTCCCCTGTCCGGCGTGTAATGTGTATTAAATCCCGCGCCGTCTCACATATGCGGCAGGCACGCCCGCAGCAGCGTCTCCAGCCGCCTGCCGGCGCGATTGCCCTCCTGCACCACCTCGGCGCCGTCAATCCGCTTGTCCATCACTCCCGCCGCCATATTGGTGACCAGCGACAGCCCCAGCACCTCCATGCCGCAGTGGTTCGCCGCCGTGACCTCCGGTACGGTGGACATGCCCGCCAAGTCGCCGCCCAGCACGCGCGCCGCGCGTATCTCCGCCGGCGTCTCGTACTGCGGACCGGGGAAGTAAAAATACACGCCCTCGCGCACGGCGACGCCGGTTTTCTCCGCCTGCTCCCGCGCAAGCTGCCGCAGACGCGGGCTGTAGGCATAGGTCATATCGTAAAACCGCGGACCGAACTCCTTTATGTTCGTCCCGATGGAAGGGCTGTCGCCCATCAGCCGGATATGGTCGCTCAGCAGCACGATATCCCCGACCCGATAATCAAGATTTATCCCGCCGGCAGCATTGGTGACCACCATGACACCCGCGCCGAGCAGCCGCGCCGTGCGGACGGGATAAGCCGTCTGCTCCGCAGTATAGCCCTCATAGCAGTGCATGCGTCCCTGCATGACGGCGACACGCCTGCCCTCAAGCTCGCCCAGCACCAGCCTGCTGCTGTGCCCCGGCGCAGTAGATGGGCAGAAGCCCGGAATATCCTCATACGGCACGCTTGCGGCGTCCGCAACGCAGTCCGCCAGAGCGCCCAGCCCGGAGCCGAGTATCAGCAATATCTCCGGCTCAAAGCCTCCGGAAGCCTCCCGTATATACTGCGCCGAGCGCAGATAATCCTCGTATTTATACTGCATAAGCGCCTCCAATTAAAACGACAGGGGACGCAAAGCCCCCTGCCCGCATCACCAAGCTTACAGCGCCGTGCCGCACTTGCGGCAGTAGGCGTCTTCCTTTTCGCATACCTCACCGCACTCGGGACATCTCACCGCGGTCTTTCTCTCCGCGATGCGTTCCTTGAGCCTGGCTATCTCCTCGTTTTTTTCATCTATCTGATTAAGACGCTCGGTTATCTCGTCCGCGTCTATCTCCTCGCCCGTATGGGTCGCGTATACCAGCTTGCCTATCTCCTTCAGCAGCAGCTCTATGTCCGTATTCAGGTCGAATATGCGGAAGTTCTGCTTGGTGAGCTCCACCAGCCCTCCCGCCTTTTTCGAGGCGCTGTCCGCCGCCTTTCCCGCTGCGGACGCGGCAGTAACCGCCGTCGCCTTCGCCCGCTCTATAAGCTCCTTTACTTTCTGTTCCATATTTTATCTCCTTTCCGGCAAATAAATATGTTCGAGCCTCATACTCGGACCTTTGTCACACAAACAAAAATATCCCGCAAAGTTTTCTGCGCATATTATACCATGAGCAAAAATGCTTGCTTGCAAGGGCATTTTTGCGAAGCCGTCAAGACGCGCAGACCCGCACAGCGGGCGGCGGCGAAGCCGTCAAAGCTTTGCTCCGCAAAGTTTTCCGCGCATATTATACCATGAGCAAAAATGCTTGCTTGCAAGGGCATTTTTGCGAAGCCGTCAAGACGCGCAGACCCGCACAGCGGGCGGCGGCGAAGCCGTCAAAACTTTGCTCCGCAAAGTTTTCCGCGCATATTATACCATGAGCAAAAATGCTTGCTCGCAAGGGCATTTTTGCGAAGCCGTCAAGACGCGCAGACCCGCACAGCGGGCGGCGGCGAAGCCGTCAAAACTTTGCTCCGCAAAGTTTTCTGCGCATATTATAACACTTTATCCTTCAAATATCAAGGTCAATTCCCTCTTGCGGCGGCATATCTCCTCGCCGCCCTGTATGTATTCCAGCGGATACTTGGGATTTGCCACGCGGCGCACCCGTCTGCCGCCCATGGAGCAGAGCTTGCTCACGCCGCCTGCGCCCAGCGCGATAACGTCGCCCAGCTCCTCCATCATGCAGATGTTATAGCGCGAGCGTGCGCCTCTGCGGCAAAAGCCCGTATTCTCCAGCCCGCCGGCGATATACTTCTGCCGGTAGATGTAATACGGCTCATAGCCCCTCTCCTCAAGATATTCGTAAGCCCTGTCCATCGTTCCCGCGTCCAGCCAGTCCGGCGCGCATGCCGCCATAGCCGCGCCGTGCTTGCGGGCGAGCGAATGGACGGTGATATTCTCCGGCTCGAGCGCCGCCACCCGCCGCACGCTCTGCAAAAAGCCCTCCGGCGCGTCGCCGGGCAGTCCTGCTATCAAATCCATGTTGATTATAAATTCGCCCGTCGCCCGCGCCATGCGGTAGGCGTTTTCTATATCCTCCGCCGTGTGCCGCCGCCCTACGCCCGCCAGCACGCCGTCGTCCATGCTCTGCGGATTTATGCTGATGCGGTCTACGCCGAAATCGCGCATGAGCGCGAGCTTCTCGCGGGTTATCGTTTCCGGTCTGCCCGCCTCCACGGTATATTCACGGCAGCCGCTGCGGTCAAAGGCACGCTCCGCCGCCCGCAGCAGCCGCCCGAGCTGAGCCTCGTCCAGCACCGTCGGCGTGCCGCCGCCGATATATATGCTGCCTATGATCACACCGTTTTTCTCTGTCATCTCGCCGGCGGCGGCTATCTCCGCCAGCAGCGTCTCCAGATACGGCTCCACCAGATGTCCGCTGCGCTGGATATTGTTGCTGACAAAGGAGCAATAGCTGCACTTCGCCGGGCAGAAGGGTATGCCTATATAAAGCTGCGCCTCGCGCGGAGCCAGCGTGACCGCCTCCTCCATGGCACACTTGGCGGCGGCGACGCATAGCCTGCGGCGGCGCGGCGTGACGAAATATTTCTCCGCCAGCATGCACTCCGCCTCCGCCTCACTGTGTCCGCTCTCCATATACAGTCTCGCCGCCTTGGCGGGCTTCACTCCCGTCATGCTGCCCCAGACCGGCGGCGCGGAAAGATGCGGCAGCAACGCCAGATAGAGCGTCTCCCGCACCTGCGAGGCGCGCTCCGCATGAGCCTCCTCCCCGTCCTCAGACGGCAAGGCTCCGCTGCGCTCCTCCGTGAGTCTCCCGCCGCGGCGCACCGTGACGCACACGTACTCCGCGCCGTCCTCCGGCTCTATCGCCACGCGGCAAAGATCGTCGCCCGCGCCGTCCTCCGCCGCTGTGTGCCGCTCGTCCGGAAACAGACATATCAGCAGATCCTGCACCGCGTTTTTGAACGCATGTCCCTCCAGCAGATATCTCATCTCCGCACGGCTTCCAGCATATAGGGGTTGCAGCGACGCTCGTAGTCCAGCGTCGTAAAATCCTCGTGTCCGGGATATACCCGATAATTTCCCGGCAGCTCCGCCAGCCGTCTGAGGCTGCGCATCATCTGCGCCTCGTCGCCGCCCTCCAGATCGCAGCGTCCGCAGGACTCGCAGAACAGCGTGTCGCCGCTGAGCATCACGTCCCCGCAGAGAAATACGCAGGAGCCGGGCGTATGCCCCGGCGTGTTCAGCACGGAGAACTCCAGCCCGCCCACGCGGAAGGAGCCGCCGTCCTCAAGATAGCCGCCTATGCGCGGCATCTTATACGGCGCCTGAGTAAAGGCGCGTCTGCCCGCGACCTCCGGATGCAGCATCGCCTCGTCCGCACGGTGTATCAGCACCTCTGCGCCGGTCTGCTCCTGAATATGCGGCACGCCCAGCACATGGTCGAAATGCCCGTGCGTGAGCACGATATATTTGACGGTCAGCCCCAGTTCCCGCACCGTCTCCATTATCTTCTCGCCGGACGCGCCGGGGTCAAAAACCGCGCATTCGCGCGTTTCCTCGTCGCCGACGATGTAGCAGTGCGTGCGCAGCATGCCGACGGTAACCTCCCTGAATATCATAGCGCCGTCTCCTTATTTCTTCGTTCTCATCTGCTCGGTGTCCATGATTATCGTCACCGGACCGTCGTTTACGTGGTCTATCTGCATATCCGCGCCGAACACGCCCGTTATCACCGGCAGCCCCGTGCGGCGCAGCTCGCCCACAAAATACTCGTACAGCGGGAGCGAGACCTCCGGCCGTGCCGCGTGGAAAAGATCCGGACGCCGTCCGTGCGAGCAGTCCGCGTACAGAGTGAAGTTGGACACTGCCATCACGCTGCCGCCCACGTCCGCCGCGGAAAGGTTCATCTTGCCGCCCTCATCCTCGAAAATACGCATTTCCGCACATTTTTTCGCCAGATAAGCGCAGTCGTCCTCCGTGTCGCCGTTTTTCACACCCAGCAGCACCACGAGCCCGCGCCCCAGTCCGCCCGCCGGCGCTCCGTCAACGGTCAGCTCCGCCCGGCTTACTCTTATCACTACCGCTCTCATAAATCCTCCTCACGCGCACAGGCTCGTTCTGCCCCGCCGCCTCGATTATGCTTATTTTCATCTGCGGAAACCGCTCTGCCAGCGCCCGCAAATTCATGCTTTTCTGCCCGCGCATGAGCGGCGCTCTGCCCCGCTGCACGGATATGACCGCCTCTCCCGCGCCATCCGTCTCGCCAAGGAGCCGCAGCGCCCGCTTGAGATACAGCCGCGAGCGCACCAGCTCGCCCATCGCGGGGTGATACGCTCCCGCCACGGCTCCGCCCGCGCTCAGCTCCTCGGTGGGGTTCAGCCCGATGCGGATGACGGGTATCCCCTCCGCCTCGAATATCTCCAGCACATCGGCGCATATATCCGCCGCGCGCTCCACGCTCAGCGGCTCGTACTCGCCGCCGCGGTACATGTCACACAGCTCTGTGTCCTCGATGACGCAGACCGGATATATCCGCACGCCTGCCGGCTTCAACGCGGCAAGCTCCCGCGCAGTCGCCAGCTCCGCCTCCCTGTCCGAGCGCGGCAGCCCGACCATCATCTGCAGCACAAGCTCCATTCCCGCCGCCTTCACCAGCCTTGCAGCGCGGCGCGTATCCTCCGCTCCGTGCCCGCGCTTTGCCGCCGCCAGCACGCCTTCGTCCATGCTCTGCGCGCCCAGCTCCACGGTGCGCACGCCGTATGCCGCAAGCCTGCTCAGCGTCTCTCCGTCCACGCAGTCCGGACGGGTGGACACGCGCACGCTGTCCGCCTCTCCGCGCCGCACGAACTCACAGGCACAGGCAAGATATTCCTCCTGAAGCTCCGCCGGTATGGCGGTAAAGCTGCCGCCGTAAAAGGCGATCTGCGGCATGCGCGCATATTTCAGCCCCGCCGTGACAAGCTCCCGCACCTCGTCCGCCGCGGGAGCACGCGGCGCGGCGATGCGCCGCTGATTGCAGAAAACGCAATCGTTGGGACAGCCGAGATGGGGGATAAAGACGGGTATGAGCGAGCTTTTCATTCGCCCATCAACTCCAGCGCCGCCCGCGCCGCCGCCTGCTCCGCCAGCTTTTTACTGCGTCCGGTGCCGCTCGCCAGCACATTGTTGTTTATCAGCACCTCTACGGTGAAGCTCTTGTTGTGGTCGGGACCGCTCTCCCCGGCGAGGCGGTATGTGAGCGTCTCCTGATGGTTTTTCTGCACTATCTCCTGCAGCGCCGTCTTGCTGTCCAGCACCTTGCGCCCGCGGACGACGTTCTCTGCCTTCTGCTCGATAAAGTCGAGGATAAAGCCGCTCGCCGCCTCCATGCCGCCGTCTATATACAGCGCCGCCAGCACCGCCTCCACGGCGTCCGCCAGCACGGACGGGCGCGACGCGCCGCCTCCGGCGCGCTCTCCCTTGCCCAGCAGCAGCATACTGCCGAGGTCTATGCTCTGCGCAAACTCATAGAGCGAGCTTTCGCACACTATCGCCGCACGCAGCTTGGTCAGCTCGCCCTCCGGCAGAGCGCGGTACTCGGAAAAAATATACTGCGCGCAGATAAAGCCCAGTATGCTGTCTCCGAGGAACTCCAGCCTCTCATTGCTGCGGCAGCCGGAGGCTCGGTTCTCATGCGCATAGGAGCTGTGCGTGAGCGCGTTTCTGAGCAGGTTCTCGTTTTTGAAGGTATATTCAAAATGGGGAAACACGGACATTTCCATCCCTCTTTTCATGCATTGATGCAACGCTATTATTATAACGCTTTTTATCCGAAATGCAAAGAGCAAAAAGCGAATCCCGCAAAATTGCAGCCTCCGCGTTTCGCGGAGGCTGTCTCTTTCTCTTATCCGGCGGCGAGGCGCCGATATATATCACTCGCGCGTCTCGCTTACACTCTATCCTGAATATAAGCGGCGACGTCTCCGATAGTTTTCACATTCTCCAGCGCGGTCTCCTCGATCTCGCCGATGGAGAACGCCTCCTCTACCGCCATCATCAGCTCCACGATATCGATGGAGTCCGCCTCCAGATCGTCCACAAAGCTGGTCTCCGGCGTTATCGTATCGGCGTCTATCCCGAACTGGTCGGCAACGAGCTCTTTGAGTTTATCAAAAATCATCCTTTTCACCTCCGTCATGATCGGCTTTTTCATTTGAGGATTATAGCAGAGCTTTGCCCTCTTGTAAAGATATTTATTGTTAATTTAATCTTTTTTTTCGTTTTTCAGCGTCATCTCGTCGATGCTCTCGCTCATGTGAGCGATAAATCCGGATTCGGCAAAGCTTTTTGCCTGCGCCACGGCGCTGACGAAGGCCTTCTCATCCGAGGAGCCGTGCGCCTTTATCACCGGCCGCGTCAGCCCCAGCATGGGCGCGCCGCCGACCTCCTTGTAGTCCATCATCTTCCGCATGTCGCGCAGCCCGCCGCGCACCAGCAGATACGCCAGCTTGGAAAAAATACTGCGCGAAAACACGCCCTTGAGCTGGCTCATGAGAAAGCTCGCCGTGCCCTCGACGGTTTTGAGGGCGATATTGCCGGCAAAGCCGTCGCAAACTATCACGTCCGCCTCGCCGGAGAAGATGTCGCGCCCCTCCATATTGCCGATAAAGTTCAGTCTGCCCGCATCCCTCGCCGCGCGCAGAAGCGCGTGCGCCTCCTGCAGAGCCTCCGTGCCCTTGGTCTCCTCCGTGCCGTTGTTCAGCAGGGCGATGCGCGGCGAGGGCACGCCCGCCACGTCCTTCATGTAAAAATGCCCCATGTAGGCAAATTGCAGCAGGTATTCCGCCGGACAGTTTATATTGGCGCCGCTGTCTATCAGCAGCACCTGTCCCCTCTTTGTAGGAAGGAGCGGTCCCAGCGCGGCGCGGCGTATGCCGCGAATACGCTTTACCGTCAGAGTCGCCGCCGTGAGCAGCGCGCCCGTGCTGCCGGCAGACACCAGCGCGTCACCCTCGCCCTCGCTCAGCAGCTTGAGCGCGACCGACATGCTGGAATCGCGCTTTTTCATCACGGCGGACAACGCCTTGTCCTCCATCTCCACGGTCTCCGCCGCGTGGACTATCCGCACGCGCTCCGCCGCGCCCTCCGGCAGCAGCGCGCGCACGCGCGCCTCGTCGCCTACCAGCGTTATATCGCAGCCCAGCTCCGCCGCGGCGCGGCAGGCTCCCGCCACCGCCGCCTCCGGCGCGTTGTCGCCGCCCATTGCGTCAATGATTATCCTCATAACCCGCTCCTTTTCATTTCCTCTATCACCGCCAGCGCACGCTCGGATATCGCGGTGTAGCGTGCGCGCTTATCTCTTATGCGCTCACCCAGCGGCTCGATGATGCCGAAGTTGATATTCATCGGCTTGAACTCTCCGCACGGCACGCTGACGTGCTCTGCCAGCGCGCCCAGCGCCGTGGTGCGCGGAAAGCGCGGCAGAGGTCTGCCCTGCACCTGCGCCGCCATGGCTATGCCCGCGCACAGCCCGGACGCCGCCGACTCGATATATCCCTCCACGCCGGTGAGCTGACCCGCCAGCATGATATTTTCGCGTCCGATTATTCGCCAGCTTCCGTCCAGCTTTCCCGGCGCGTTTACAAAGCTGCTGCGGTGCATCACGCCGTAGCGCAAAAACTCCGCCTGCTCCAGCCCCGGTATCATGCGAAACACGCGCCGCTGCTCCGGCTGCCGCAGATGAGTCTGAAAGCCGACGATGTTGAACATGCTGCCGCTGCGGTCGTCCGCCCTGAGCTGCACCACCGCATACGGCCGCTTGCCCGTGCGCGGGTCGCGCAGCCCCACCGGCTTCATCGGTCCGTAACGCAGCGTATCCTCGCCGCGCCTCGCCATGACCTCCACGGGCATGCAGCCCTCGAACACCATCGAGTCCTCAAAGCCGTGCACCGGCGCTTCCTCCGCCTCCCGCAGCTCGCGCCAGAAGGCGAGATATTCCTCCTTGTCCATTGGGCAGTTGATGTAATCCGCCGTGCCCTTGTCGTACCGCGAGGCGAAATACGCCCGCTCCATGTTTATGCTGTCAAAGCTCACTATCGGCGCCGCCGCGTCGAAAAAATGCATCGGCTCGCCAAGCATTTTCCCTATCTCCCGCGCCAGCGCGCCGTCCGTCAGCGGTCCCGTGGCGATTATCACGCTGCCTTCCGGTATGCTTTCCACCCGCTGACAGCGCACCTCGATGAGCGGATGCGAGCGCACGCGCTCCGTCACCGCGGCGGAAAACGCCGTCCTGTCCACCGCCAGCGCGCCGCCCGCAGGCACCGCGCACTCGTCCGCGCAGGCGATGATAAGCGAGCCGAGCCGCCGCATCTCCTCCTTGAGCAGCCCCGGCGCCGTAGAGAGCGCCGCGCCGCGCAGAGAGTTGGAGCAGACCAGCTCCGCCAGATCTGTGCTGCCGTGAGCGGGAGACATATGCTCCGGCTTCATCTCCAGCACCGTGCTTTTCACGCCGCGCCGGGCGAGCTGCCACGCCGCCTCGCAGCCCGCCAGCCCTGCGCCGACTACCGTTACTCCGCCGCTCATTCCGCCGCTTCCGCGCTCTTTTTCGTGCGCTTTGCCGCCGGCTTTTTGGCGTCAGTCTTCTTGGCGGCGGGCTTTTTTGCCGCCGCTTTCTTCGCCGTGGTCTTTTTGGCGGCGGGCTTCTCCTCGCCATCCGCCTCCGCGCCTTTCTTCCTGCGCGTGGCTATCGGCTCCTCATACCCGCAGCCCGGCACATGGCAGAGATACCGCTTATCCTCCTTGGTGTAGTGACGGTATACCACTCCGCCGCACTTGGGGCATTTTTTATTGGTCGGGCTGTCCCACGTCATAAATCCGCACTCGGGATTTTTCTCGCAGCCGTAATAGAAATATCCGCTGCGCGACTTTTTCTTCAGCAGCTTTGCTCCGCAGACCGGACATGGCGCGCCGACCTCCTCGGTTATCGGCTTGGTATTCTTGCACTCCGGATAGCCGGGACAGGCGAGAAACTTGCCGAACCTGCCGGTCTTGATGACCATCTTGCGTCCGCACAGCTCGCACACCACGTCGGTCTCCTCGGCGCGCACCTTCACGCGCTGCTTATCCGCCTCGGCGGTGCCCAGCTCCTCGGAAAAGCTGCTGTAAAAGTCGCCCAGCAGCTTTTGATATCCGACCCTGCCGCTCTCCACCTCGTCCAGCTTATCCTCCATCGACGCGGTAAAGCCCACGTCCACGATATCGCTGAACTTGTCTATCATATAGTCCGTGACTGCCTCTCCCAGCGTGGTGGGGCGCAGCGCCTTGCCCTCCTTGACCACGTATTCGCGGTCAAGTATGACCGATATCGTCGGCGCATAGGTGCTGGGGCGCCCGATGCCGCGCTCCTCCATGCTCTTTATCAGCGAAGCCTCGGTATAGCGCGGGGGCGGCTGGGTAAAGTGCTGCTTTGCCTCGCGGTCTATATATTTCGGCTCGTCGCCCTCTTTCAGCTCCGGCAGCATGCCGCCCTCGTCGTCGCCGCCGTCGTCCAGACTCTCCTCATACAGCGCCAGAAAGCCCGGAAAAGCGATATTCTGCCCCGTGGCGCGGAAGATATAGCCGTTGTTTTCCATATCCGCCGACATGGTGTCGAGGATCGCCTCGCTCATCTGACTGGCTATAAAGCGCGACCAGATGAGCTTATACAGCTTGTACTGGTCCGGCGTGAGGCTGTGTCTGACGGCGTCCGGCTCCAAGCCGGGGTTGGAGGGGCGGATCGCCTCGTGCGCGTCCTGCGCCGACTTCTTTGTCTTGAACACGCGCGCCTTGGCGGGCTTATACGCCTCGCCGAAGCGCGAATCTATAAAGCTGCGCGCCGCCTCCAGCGCCTCCGCGGAGATGCGCAGCGAGTCGGTACGCATGTAGGTGATGAGACCGTGGACGCCGAGCTTGCCGAGGTTGATACCTTCGTACAGCTCCTGCGCGGTGCGCATGGTCTTTTCCGACTGGAAGTTCAGACGGCGGTTCGCCTCCTGCTGG
>JAFTDT010000044.1 GCA_017453985.1 Clostridia bacterium | reverse complement strand
CGCGCCGACGCCGACGTACATCTCCAGAAAATCAGAGCCGGAGATGGAGAAAAACGGCACTCCCGACTCCCCGGCGACCGCCTTGGCGATCAGCGTTTTGCCGGTGCCCGGAGGGCCGACGAGCAGGACTCCCTTGGGTATGCGCGCGCCCAGCGCCACGAATTTCTGCGGCGCTTTCAAAAACTCCACGATCTCCTGCAGATCCTTCTTTTCCTCGTCGACTCCCGCAACGTCGTCAAAGGTTACTTTGCGGTTTTCGTCCGTCGCCAGCTTTGCACGCGACTTTCCGAAGTTCATCGTCGCCTTCACTCCGCCGTCCTGCCGGTTTATCATATAAAACCAGAAGGCTCCGAACGCTACCATGATGATTATATAAGGCAGGAATGCCGCCAGCCACGACGTGGTCTGAGCCTTGAGCTCGTATTCCCTGAGTATCCCCGCCGCGCGCTGCTCCTTTATCAACTCGCCCAAATCGTCGTAAAATCTGTCGATGCTCGCAAGCTGATAGCTGATCACGGTCTCATCCTGCAGCTCCATAGTCAGCTCCGCTCCGTTGATGACAAACGCCTTTACCTTTTCCTCCTCGAACATGCGAAGGATATCGGTATATATCGGCTGATTCTGCTTGGGAAAATCCCACAAAATCGCAATGGTTCCCATAAGCACCAGCATTATCAGTATATAAATCCCTATGCTGCGTCCTCTGTTCTTATTATTCAAGCTGTCCTCTCACTCCTTTGCGGAAGTTGTTTTCACTTGCCGTACACTTCCGGCTTCAGCACGCATACGTCCGGAAGATTGCGGTATTTTTCGGCATAATCAAGCCCGTAGCCGACGATGAACTCGTCCGGCACCTCGATGCCCTTGTATGCCAGCTCCAGCTCCACCTTATGGCGCTTTGGCTTGTCGAAGAGCGCACACAGCGCGATCGAAGCCGGACGCCGCGCGTGCAGCAGCTCCAGCAGATACGAAAGCGTCACTCCGCTGTCCAAAATATCCTCAACCACTATAACATGTTTGCCCTCTATATTTGTGTCTAAATCTTTAATTATTTGCACCTCGCCGGATGTCCGCGTCCCCTTTCCGTAGCTGGAGACTGACATGAAGTCTACCGAGCACGGCACCGTGACATGGCGCACAAGATCCGCCATGAAAATAAACGCGCCCTTTAATACGCTGATCATCATCGGCTCTTTGCCGGCATAGTCGCGGGATATTTCGGCGCCTATCCGTGCAACCGTTTTTTCTATCTCCTCGCGGGAAATAAGTACGCTGCGAATATCGTCGTTCATGCTCATCTCTTTATCCTCCGGCAATCCACTGTTATTTTTTCCGTATCTCTCTCTGACAGCCGCCGTCTGTCCTGCCCTATCAGCGCCGCGGCAGCCACTCCATTATTATCCCACAAAACCGGTATAATGTCACGGATTTTTTTAGGTATTTTTTCTTCTATCATTACTTTTTTCAAGCTTTTATGCGTGCCCTTCAGCCATATTTTGTCTCCCTCGCGGCGCGAACGCACCGTCAGCGGAAAGCTGAGCATGTCCGCATCGAATACCCAGCCCTCGCCGCGGCCGCGCGATACGCTCAGCTCCCAGTCTCCCCAGCGCACGCTGCCGAAGCCCTCGATGCGCGCCTCCGGCGGCGTCTGCGGCGCGGCGGCGGCGCGTTCGACCGTCAGCTCTCCGTATATCCTCCGCGCACAAAAGCCGTCTGGCAGAGCAGTCTCTGCCGAGGGCGAGTCCGAGGCGCATATGCCCAGCACCGCCTCTACATGCCTGCGGCCGAGCTGCACTCCGCATCCCGCCCCGGCGCACAGGAGCATCACCGCCCTGCCCGACGCCGCGGGATGCGCTGCGCGCAGCGCCTGCACATCGGCAACGGCTCTGCCTTCCTCAAAGCGAAAGCCCGCCGCCAGTTCCTCCGCGCAGAGGCGCACAAGCCCGCTGTCCGAACGCGCGAGCCGCGCCGACGCCGCGATATTCTCCGCCGCCGCGGGATTTATCTCCCGCAGGCGCGGCAGCACGTTGAGGCGGATATTGTTGCGGGCATAGCTGTCGTCAAGGTTCGTCCTGTCCGTTGCGTATTTCAGCCCGTGCAGCCGGATATATTCCTCTATCTCCGCCCGCGGCGTTTCAATCAGCGGACGGACAAGCTGCCCGCGCACCGGCGGTATGCCGCCAAGTCCAAGCGTTCCCGTGCCGCGAATGAGGCTTAGCAGCACCGTCTCGGCATTGTCCTCCAGATTATGCGCCGTGGCGATCCGGTCGGCGCCCCATTTATCCGCCGTCTCATAAAGAAAATCATAGCGGAGCCTGCGTGCCGCCTCCTCGACGCCGATCCTTTCCCGCCGCGCCAGCTCCGGCACGTCTCCGCTGCCGGCAAACAGCTCTATGCCGAGCGCGGCGCAAAGCTCCCGCACGAGCGCCAGCTCCGGCTCCGCCGCCTCCGGTCTTATCCCGTGCGAAAAATGCGCGGCGGCGACCGCTATCCCCAGCCGCTGCGCATTTCCCGCCAGCCAGTGCGTCATGCAGACCGAGTCCGCCCCGCCTGAAAGCGCACAGAGCACCCTGCTCCCCGCAGGGAGCATATCAAAGCTTTTCAGCGTTTCAGTTATCCTCATGTACGTTATCCTGCACCGCAAAGGAAGTGAACTGTCCCATCCACTGCAGCGGTATGCTGCCCGTTTCTCCGTGCCTGTTTTTCGCCACGATCAGCTCTGCGGTGTTTTTGTCCGCCTGATCGTTGTAATAATCGTCCCTGTAAAGGAACAGGACTATATCCGCGTCCTGCTCGATCGAACCGGATTCACGCAGGTCGGACAGCATCGGACGCTTGTTCTGTCGGCTCTCCGGCCCGCGCGAAAGCTGCGAACAGCACAGCACCGGCACATTGAGATCCTTTGCCATTATCTTCAGCGAGCGGGATATCTCCGCGACCTCCTGCACACGGTTTTCCGTGCGTCCCGGCGCGTGCATGAGCTGGAGATAATCTATCACGATCAGTCCCAGCTTGCTGCCGATCCGGCGGCATTTCGCCTTCATCTCCGCCACGGTCAAGCCCGGATTGTCATCGATCAGTATCGACAGCTCCTTCAGCATCGCCGTCGCCTGCGCCATCTTGCTCCAATCGTCGTCATTGAGCGTGCCCATGCGCAGCTTTTTGCTGTCTATCAGCGCCTCGCTGGACAAAAGGCGCGTGGCGATCTGCCTCCGGCTCATCTCAAGCTGGAACACCGCCGCAGTCTTGCCGGTCTTTTTCACCGCGTTCATAGCGATATTCAGCGCCATCGCCGTCTTTCCCATGCCGGGACGCGCCGCCATCAGAATAAGATCACTTTTGTTCAGACCGCCGATATAATCGTCCAGCGCGCCGAAGCCCGTCGGTACGCCGGGCAGCTTGCCGGGGTTTGCCGCCAGCTCGTCAAGCTGGTCGTACACCTCGCGGATCGCGGTGTTCATCGTGGCAAAGCCCTTTATCTCGCGTCCCTGACGCACGTCATATATCTTCTGCTCTGCCAGATCCGCTATCGTCTGCGGATCCTCCTGTTCGCTGCGCGTCAGCTCCATGATATCGGAGGAAACTCCCTGCAGCTCGCGCAGCATGCTCTTGCCGCGCACGATGGCGGCATATTCCTTTATGTTCGCGGCTGTCGGCGTAGTCTCTATGAGCTGCAGAAAATAGTCGCGGTTCGCCCTGTCCTTGTAGCCGCTCAGCTTCATTTCGTCAAGCACCGTGACGGCGTCTATCTTTTTGCCGCCGGTGAACATGGCGCTCACCGTTTCGAAGATCACACGGTTCGTCTCGATGTAAAAATCCTCCGCCGTCAGCAGCTCCAGCGCGTCCGCCGCGCACGCCGGATCTATGAGTATCGAGCCGAGCACCGCCTGCTCCGCCTCTACGCTGTGAGGCGTCTGCCTTGTAAAAAGTTCGTCCATAAGCTTTTCAGCCGCTTTCCCGGCGTCCGCCGTTTATTTATCCTCAAACACCTGCACGTATACCGTGCCCGTCACTTCCGTATACAGCTTTGCCTTGACCTCAAAGCTGCCGAAGCCCTTGATCGGCTCGTCCAAAATAAGCTTGGTCTTGGGGATGTCGATCTCGTACTGCTCCAGCAGCGCCTCAGATATTTCCTTGGTGGTGACGGAGCCGAAAAGTCTGCCGCCGCTGCCAGCCTTTGCCTTTATTTTCACCGGCATGCCGGCAAGCCGCTCCTTCAGCTCCTCCGCCTGCTTCTTTTCCTCCGCGATGCGCCGAGCCTGCGCCGCATCCGCATTTTTCTTCGCGTTGAGCGCGTCTGTCGTCGCCTCGATCGCCAGCTTGCGCGGAATGAGAAAATTACGCGCGTAGCCGTCGGACACCGTTATCATCTCTCCCTTTTTTCCCTGTGCCTTTACATCCTGCAAAAGTATGACCTTCATGGCTCTCCTCCTTATTTCTCACTTTTCCTTCGAGTTTTCATCAAGATATTCCCTTATTGCCTCGCACAGCAGCGGCTTTACCTCCGCCGGGCGCTTGTCCCGGAACTGCGCGCCTGCCATCGTCAGGCTGCCGCCTCCGCCGACCTTTTCCATCACATACTGCACGTTCACGTCGCCGTATGACCGCGCCGAAACCGCCGCACCGCCGTTTTCTCCGTATATCACGAACGACGCCTGCACATTGGTGATGTTTATCAGCTCGTCCGCCGCCTGCGCCGCGACCACTCGGTCGGTGTCTTCATCATACACCACCATGGATATGCCGGGGAACGCCTCCTCCGCCGTCGCGATAAGCTGGTATTTTTTGATATATGTCTCCAGCCCGCCGCTGAACATCTTCCGCACCTCCACCGTGTCTGCGCCGAGCTGCTTGAGATATGCCGAGGCCTCAAAGGTGCGCACGCCGGTCTTGACCGTGAAGCTCTTGGTATCCAGCACAATTCCCGCCAGCAGACCCTCTGCCTCTATCTTGAGGATATCCTGCGGCGTGATGATATATTGCAGCAGCTCCGCCACCAGCTCGCAGGCGCTGGAAGCATATGTTTCATGCATGCTGATGGCGCAGTTTTCGATATAGCTTGCCGCGCGGCGGTGGTGGTCGATCACCACGATGCGCTTCACCGTTTCCAAAAGCTGCGGCGCCTCGGTGATCTCCGGACGGTTGGTGTCCACCACGATGACCATCGAATACGGGTCAGCCAGCAGTATCGCGTCCTCCTCCGTAATAAAAACGTCGCTGTACTGCTGCGCCTGCTTCAGCCTCCTCACCAGCTCACCCGCAGAGGTTGACGACTCGTCCACCAGCAGATACGGCTTTTTGCCGCATTTGCGCGCCAGCGCGCAGACGCCTGCCGCCGCGCCAACGCTGTCCAGATCGGATACCTTGTGTCCCATGACGAATATCTGCGAGGAGTCCTTTATGAGCTGTGCCAGCGCGTTCGCCATCACGCGGGACTTCACCTTGGTGCGCTTCTCAATCTCCTTGCTCTTGCCTCCGAAAAACTCAAAGGCGTTCTTGGATTTTATCACCACCTGGTCGCCGCCGCGTGACAGCGCCATATCGATCGCCAGCGCCGCGTACTGGTACAGCTCGTGCAGGTCGCAGTCACCCTTGCCGATGCCAAGAGACAGCGTGGCGGAGATGCCGTCGCTGCTTTGCAGCTCGCGCATGCTGTCCAGTATGGAAAACTTCTCCGAGCTGAAATCGAGCAGCGCATGGTTCTCGAAAATGAACAGATAACGGTCTCTGTCAAGTCTCCTGACTATGCCGCCCGCAGGCTTGCACCACTCGTTTATCCGCATGTCTATCTCCGCCGTGAGCGAGGATTTCTCCGTTTCGCTCATGCCCTTGAACAGCTCCTCATAGCTGTCTATGACGACGATGGCGACCACGGGACGCGAACGCTCGTACCGGACGCGGAGCGCCGAATATTCCGTCACGTCCACCCAGAACAGCGTCGCCAGCAGCCCCTCGCCATAGCTCGGCCCGCTGCGGACGATGTTGCCGTAGATATTATACTTACGCTCGTTCATCTCCACATCGTAGGGACAAAGGGGCTTGCCCTCCATCACCCAGCGCGTGTCAAAGCCGGGCACCACATCGGTGATGTGCTGCTCAAAGGCACTGCCGCGAGTCTTGGTCATGCTGTCGAAAAGCTCGTTCGTCCACACTATCTCTCCGCTGTCCAGCCGCATTATGGTCATCGGCAGGGGGAAGTTCACGAGCGAATGCTTCGAGGCGTCGTCCACCTGAAACGCCAGTGTCTCCACATACTTTCTTATGTCCGCGCTGCGCCGCTTCATGCGCTGTCGGTAGTAAATATAGGTAAGTATTACGAGCACCAGCTCCGCAGCGGCGATATACGGCTTGAAAAATGCGGTTATGATCGTAAAGATCAGCAGCATCACAAAGGAAACGCGCGCTCCGGATTCCATAATCTTTGCCAATCGCTTATCCACTTTACCGCCCTCTCATACACAGTTTTGTTCTCATTTTATCCATTATAACAAATCAATGCCCTTTCGTCACTCTTTTTTGTAAAAAAACTTGTTTTTTATGGAAAGGTGTATTATAATCCTCTTATTCAGTCGTCTGTGAGCTATAATAAAGAAGGAGAATGATCCCTCATGTCCAACACGCAGAAGGTCTTATACATGGCGATGCTGGTCGCCATCGATGTGGTGCTGTCCCGCTTTTTGGCAGTAAATACTCCCATACTGCGCGCCAGCTTTAACTTTATCCCCATCGCCGTCGCCGCGATACTGTTCGGTCCCGTATGGGCTGCTGCCGGCGCCGCCGCCGCCGATATCATCGGCGCGACGCTCTTCCCCGTCGGTCCGTATTTCTATGGATTTACCGTATCCGCTGCGCTCACAGGGCTGATATACGGGATATTTCTCTATAAGCGCAAGGTGTCCTGGCGGACGCTTATCGCGCCGGTGCTGCTTGTGACTCTCGGCGTAAACGTCGGCCTGGGGACGCTGTGGCTTCACATGACCATGGGCAAGGCGTTTTTGGCGATGCTGCCGACAAGACTTGCCAAAAACCTGCTGATGATCCCCATTCAGATTGTTGTGGTGATGCTTATCGCTCATAAAGTCGTGCCTCTGCTGAAAAAGAAGGCATAATGCATCGCTTGTTTATCATATTATACAGCAGCTCCTGCCGCCTTGTGCGCAGGAGCTGTGCTTTTATATTTCTTGCGCGGTTCCCGTCAGGTAGTTCCTCGCTTGCTCCAGCACCTCGCGGTCGGAGGCATATGTCAGTCTTTGGCGCGCCTGCTCATACTTCAGCCATGCAAGCTCCGCAACTTCACACTCCTGATTTATCAATCGCCCCGCAACCGCCTTTGCGGCAAAATACACGACTTCCTTGACGCAGCCCCTAAATGGCGAATAGGAGATCACGCTCCTGAACTCCGTATCCAGCTCCACGTCCAGATTTGTTTCCTCCTTGATTTCCCGCCGCGCGGTTTCAGCCTCGCTCTCCCCGCTTTCCACATGCCCCTTTGGCAGCGACCAATGTCCCAAGGTCATGCGCTCAACAAGGAACAGATATTCTCCGTTTTCGATTTTATACACCACCGCACCGCATGATTTTTCGTGTTTCATATATTTGCCTCCCATTAAGCAAGCGATGAACAGAGCCGCAAGGATGGATTTCAAGAACGCTTCAGACTTACCAACGCGTCATATTTTTATTAAACTTCTCCGTGTATACGCTCTTCAGCTCATCTGCGGTTATTCCGTAACAGAGCAAAATATCGTTGTAATACATGAGAACATCCGCCATCTCCTCCACCAGACAGGCTCTCAGCTTCTCATCCTCACATGCCTTTTGTCCGCCGTTCTTTTTTATGATATCGATCACCTCACCGATCTCACCGATCATCCACAACAATTGATATTTTCCGATCTCAGGCGACAAGCCTCCCCATTTATCCTTATATTTTTCCTGCAAGGCTCTTTGCATATCCTGCATTTCATTGATCGAAAAGTCGTTCGTTTTCATTTTCTCCTCCACATTTTGGTTTATTATTGAAATATGGCATACGGCAGGCAATTCTTCAACGCTGCCGTTTTAATCAGGCATAGGCATACAGATGACAAAATACCAATTCTTATCATCTCCTGTTGTTCTTCCTTTGTATAAAACCGCAGGCTTTCATGGAAAAACACATCTGTATCCTAATCATTTTGCGATGAAGCATTGCATCCATTCAGCATAAATATACGCTTGTCTTAAAAATTTCATATGACACACCTCTCCATCTGATTTATCGCGTCCGCCGGCTGTTTGTTTTCCAAATCACAACAGCTTCAAAAACAGCATGACCTCTCGTTCCCTGCGGTTCGAATATACATAATCATCTGTTTCAAAGCCCAATTTCTCATGCAGTCTTATGCTTGCGATATTATCCGTTCTGACCTGATCCAAAATAACTCTATACCCTTTATTTGAAACTTGTTCCATTAGCATCTCGATCGCCCCGCACGCAAAGCCTTTTTGCCTTTCGCTATTGATTATCTCCGCGCCAAGGGAAACAACGCTTTTGCTGCGCTCCATAACAGAAGCACAGCCAACGACTCTGCCGCCAGACACGACCGCGAACATTTCAAAATATTTTCCCTGATGTGTGCAGGCTTCCCACTCGCTGATCAGCTTGCGGATATCGGCAGCCGTCATATCCGGATAAAAATGTTTTTTCAGAACTTCTGCATCGTCTTGCATGAAATGCCGAATTGATAACATATGGCGCAATCCTCTTTTCGCAAAGCCGGACTTGTTTTTCTCATTATACCATTTAGCGTCAAATAAAGCAAAACCTCTCTCGCCTTGATAGCCGAGAGAGGTTTCTTTGATGGCGGAGATGGAGAGATTCGAACTCTCGAGACCCTTTTGAGGCCTACACGATTTCCAATCGTGCGCGCTCGACCAGCTACGCGACATCTCCAAATATCTGCTGTTCGATATCAATAACATTCCGGACGGAGAGCGCAAAGCGCTCTCCGTACCGAGAAGCCGTCTTAATGGTGGGCCCTCAGGGACTCGAACCCGGGACCGTCCGGTTATGAGCCGGATGCTCTAACCAACTGAGCTAAGGGCCCGCACTTCTGATTTTAAACGGCGAATGTTATTATACTATAAACCATTGCGAAAAACAAGATGTTTTTTCAATATTTTTTAAGTTTTTCTTCTGTATCGGCGCTTTAACCCAGAACATACTCCTCTTCCACCAGCTTTTCATTTATCGAATTCCTTTTTCCTGTCCTCACAAATCCTACCTTTTTGTACAGTCGTGCCGCGTCTGCATTGTTTTCAAGCGCCCACAGCGTCGGTCTGCCCGTGCAGCGGCTCATGGCGACCCTGAGCAAGCGTTCTCCGAGTCCTCTGTTCCTATGCTCCGGCAATATATACAGATCTTCGATAAGCGCGCCCGTCACCGCTGCGACGCCTACCGGAACGCCCTTATCAAGCAGCATATAAATCACACTTCCGGCAGATATTTTCTCTTCAAAATATCGCCTTTGCCGCTCAGTCGTATGCTTTGCAACAAATTCAGGTTCACTGAATGAGCGATGCGATTCCTGCCATGAAATCGAATGCACCCGCGCCGCATCCTCTATATTTTTGCCGCATACCAAAACTATCATAACATGCCTCCCATTTCATCATTCCGCTTTATGAATATCTATTATCACATATTCGGATATCCCCTGCGTTCTGAACGGATATCCCCAGCCAGCAATTCCCGATGACACAATCGCTTGAAAGTCATTTAGCTTTACATGCCCGTAGGCGAGGTCCGCAGTTCCGAGCGGCTCATAAAAATGGGCAAGCGGCCATATCTGTCCGTTGTGCGTATGACCTGAGAGCTGCAAATCTGCACCTGCCGCCGCATTTTCAGCAAAGCCAAGCGGCTGATGGTCAAGCAGAAGCAAATACTTTGCACGCTCCTCGCCGCCAAGTATCTCCGCCGTTGCTTTTCTGCTGCGGTTTTCACTTATATCGTCGCGTCCTATCAGGGTCAACTCGTCATTTACGGCGTAAAGACTGTCACGCAGAACAACTATGCCGTTCTCCTCGATTGTCCGCATCAGCTCCATTTCCGTAAATGCGGGCGCTCTCGCGTAATTCAGTACATCATGATTGCCTATCACGTAGAATATCCCGCAAGCAGATTTAATCTCACCCAGCGCCTCAAACGCCGCCCGCATTTCCTCCGCTGTAGTCCTCTCATCGACGATATCGCCGCACAGGATAACGACATCCGGCTCTCTTGCCGAGATATCGGCGCAGTATTCACGCAGCTTGGCGTCGTCAAACGTCAGTCCGAAGTGCAGATCGGATATCAGTGCCACTCGATAGCCCTGCGGTCTGATATGCTTTGCTGTTTCCAACCGGTATTCCGTAACATGAACATTGTATATGTTGAAATATCCGAACACCATGAACAGAACTGCGGCGGTCACGGGCAGCAGCCCGCTTTTTCTTATGCATTCCCATTTTCCTGTCGGCTTTTCCGGCAGGATCCGTTTCAGCGGCAGTCCGACAGCGTCTATGACGATAGACGCCAGCATAACGTAAAACAATACAATCAACAGCCACTGCACTGCAAGCACCGTAATGGCGATAAGACACGCCAATACCAGCGCAGCGAGGAGCGCCGCAGCCCCTTTTCGCACTTTCGGCAGCCAAAACCGCGCGCTTCTTAATATGAAATAATAGACATACGCGGCAAATAGCAAGAGAACACCAACCGCAAAAATGAACATGCCTCGCACTGAAATTTCTCCGTTTCTTTAAGATAAAGCCATATTTTTTACCGGCAGACGCCATTTGGATAACGCAAAAAGCCTTGGCATATCCAAGGCTTTTTGCGCCGCCTATTGGCGGAGCGTGGCTCCCCCT
>JAFTDT010000043.1 GCA_017453985.1 Clostridia bacterium | reverse complement strand
CGGCATCGTGGAGATGTCCGGCATGCCGGAGAGCGTGCGTGAGATAACGGACAGCCTCGACAGCGTGGGCAACACCACTGCCGCGATAGGCAAGGGCTTTTCCATCGGCTCGGCGGCGCTGACGGCGCTGGCGCTGTTCAGCAGCTATGCCGACAAGGCGAAGCTCAGCGCGGTCAACGTCATCGACGCCGGAGTTATTGCCGGCATACTCATCGGCGGCATGCTGGTGTTTCTGTTCTGCGCCCTCACCACCGAGTCGGTGTCCAGGGCGGCGCAGAAGATGATAGACGAGGTTCGCGGGCAGTTTGCGCGCGACAAGGGCATCATGGCGGGCACCTCCAAGCCGGATTACGCGGCGTGCGTGGATATCTCCACCCGTGCCGCCCTGCATGAGATGATACTCCCCGGCGTCATTGCGATAGCGGCGCCGCTGCTGGTCGGCATACTGCTGGGGGCAGAGGTCCTGGCAGGACTGCTGGTGGGCAGCACCGTGGTCGGCGTGCCGATGGCGATAATGATGAGCAACGCCGGCGGCGCGTGGGACAACGCCAAGAAATATATCGAGAGCGGAACTCACGGAGGTAAGGGTTCCGTCGCCCATAAGGCGGCAGTCATCGGAGACACCGTAGGCGACCCCTTCAAGGACACCTCGGGACCGGCGATAAACATACTCATCAAGCTGATGAGCATTACCTCCCTCGTATTTGTGCCTCTTTTCTTTTGATCATTATTGATCGCTCCTTAAACAAGCCGCCGCGCCCGAGGGCAAACGGGCGCCGGCGCAAAAAACGGGTCCCTGCGGGGGGACTCGTTTTTTGTATGCTTAGATTTTTTTAAATATCTCCCTCGCTCCGGCGTACAGTACGGGCGCGACGTATACCGCCAAAAATACCCACGACACGCCGCCGTATCCGCGCACGACCAGCGGCTCCAGCCCCAGCATGGAGACTGCGCCGCCCGCGGCGGCGAGCGCGGCGGTGATGGCTGCCCGACGGGCGGGAGAGGGCGCGGAGGCGCTGTCAAACCGCTGCGTCACCGCCTTTATCAGTCCGGCGCCGGTCTCTATCAGCGTGCCGAACAGCACGAGCTGAAAGGCGGCGCTCAGCAGCGGCATATCCAGCGCCGCCAGCAGCGCGCGGACCGGCGCTTCGCAGGTCAGCACGGCGGGGTACGTGCCGCACATGGCGAGCAAAAGCAGCAGCGCGGGCGCGGCGGCGATAAGGGCGGCAAATACGCCGGAGAGCAGCGCCTCGCGCCGCGTGCGGGCAAAGCGCGCCGAGTGCAGCGCCGCCGGTATCATGCCGAGGTTGTAGAAGGCATAGCGCGCCCCGCCGCCCGCCCAGCCGGACAGCGTCTGTCCGCTGCCCAGCGCGGCGCGGATACCGCCGCCGAAGCGCGTCAGGCAGGCAATGAAAAAGCAGAGGTAAACAGCGTAGAGCAGGTATGACCACAGGGAGAGAAAGCCCTCCACCGCCGCCGTGCCGCGCAGCACCAGCAGCACGATGCAGACCGCTGCCGCCGTGCTGCCGAGGGCGGCGGGCAGCCCCGCGCCGAGGGCGCAGATGCCGGCGGCGGAATATATCACCGCCAGCGAGATCAGCAGCAGTGCGAGGTACGCCAGCTCGTAAAGCCGCCAGCCGCGTCCCAAAAGCCGCGTGAAAAAGCTGCGGTAGTCGTAAGCGCGCCACCTGCGCGCCAGCTCGAAGGTGGCGGCGCACACCGCCGCCCAGATGAGCGCCGTCACCAGCAGTCCCAGCAGCGCGCCGCGCGGTCCGCGGGTGAGAAAATAGCTTTTCAGCTCCGCGCCGGTGCCGTAGCCGCCGGAGATTATCACCGACTGGAAGATAAGTCCGGGCAAAATATATCTTTTTACGCGGTTTTGCATGGTATTATTACCTCTCCGTTCTTGAATTTATATCGGATACGATGTATAATACATGAGTAAACGCATGTCAGTGTTTACTTATGCCGGAGGAGGCGCGGATATGATACTGACGCTGAACATAGGCAATATGGATATGACCGTCGGGTTTTACCGCTCGGCGGAGGATAAGCAGGTGGCGCGGCTCACGCTGCACAAGGGCATGACGGAGGACGACATCGCCATCCGTCTGCGCGAGGCGATGGGGCTGTACGGAGTGGAGGAGCGCCCGCAGGGGGCGATCATGGCTTCCGTGGCGCCCACGCTGACCGGCGCCGCCGCGCGGGCGGTGGAGACGGTGACGGGCGTCGCGCCGCTGCTTGTGGGACCCGGCCTGCGCACCGGACTGGATATCAAGATAAACGACCCGTCGCAGCTCGGCGCAGACCTCGTCTGCATGGCGTGCGGCGCGGCGGACAAATATCCGCTGCCCGCGCTGCTGATAAGCGTGGACGACTGCATTACGCTCGGCTATATCGACGGGCAGCGCCGCTATCTCGGCACGGTGATATGCGCGGGACCGCAGCTGCTCATGCGCTCGCTGGCGGCGCACGCCGATCTGCTCAGCCCCGTGCGGCTCGCGCCGCCGGCGCGCACACTGGGGACGGACACGGACGAGAGCATCCGCGCCGGGATAATATACGGGCTTGCCGGCACGCTGGACGGACTGGCGGCGCGCATCCGGGCGGAGCGCGAGGTAGCCTGCGTCGCGGCGACGGGCGCATACTGCGAGGATATACTGCCGCACTGCGGCTTTGAATACCGATATGACCGCCATCTTCTCACCGACGGCATGTACGGCATCTGGCAGCGGCAGAAAAAGGACAAGCGGTTATAACGCCGCAGGCGTTGTAATAAATATTTTTTAAACGCGCTGTATCGCACGCAAGGGGCGAACGGCAGCAAGGAGGCAAACAAAATGCAAAAAGCAGGGACAAAAACATGGAACATGGTGGGCTTGGCGCTGATGACGGCTATCGTCGTGGTGCTTCAGCTCGTGGGCGCGACGATCCGCTTCGGCACATTCTCGGTGTCGCTCGTGCTGGTGCCCATCGTCGTGGGCGCGGCGATCTTCGGCAGCACGGGCGGCGCATGGCTGGGCTTTGTGTTCGGCGCGGTGGTGCTGCTCTCCGGCGACGCGGCTCCCTTCCTGACGGTCAACGCCGCGGGAACGATCCTCACCGTGCTGCTCAAGGGCACGCTGGCGGGTCTGCTGGCGGGTCTCGTCTATGAAAGTCTGGAGAAGGTGAACCGTTACCTCGCCGTGATAGTCGCGGCGGTGGTCTGTCCGGTGGTAAACAGCGGCATATTCTACATCGGCTGCCGCCTGTTCTTCATGGACACCATCAAGGAATGGGCTGCGGCGGCAGGCTCGGAGAATGCCGCGCTCTACATCATCGTCGGACTCATCGGGCTCAACTTCGTCTTTGAACTGCTGGTGAACGTGATTCTCAGCCCCGTGATAGTGAGGATAATAGACCTCGGCAAAAAGCATCGCAGAAAGGCGTAATAAAAGCATATGCATCGCATGCGGAGGGAGGAAGCGGCATGAAAATATATAAGGATATCACCGGACTGATAGGCGGGACGCCTCTTGTCGAGGTCAGCCGCTACTCCGCCGCGGCGAGACTGGGCGGCAGGCTGCTGGTCAAGGCGGAATATCTCAACCCCGCCGGCAGCGTCAAGGACCGCCTCGCGCTGGCGATGATAGAGGACGCGGAGGCGCGCGGCGAGCTGCGCCCCGGCGGCGTGATAATCGAGCCGACCAGCGGCAATACCGGCATCGGGCTGGCTGCCGTGGCGGCGGTGCGCGGCTACCGCGTGATACTCACCATGCCGGAGTCCATGAGCATAGAGCGCCGCAGGCTGCTGGCGGCATACGGCGCGGAGATAGTGCTGACGCCCGCTTCGCAGGGCATGAGCGGCGCGGTGGCGCGGGCGGAGGAGCTGGCGGCGCGCACGCCGGACAGCTTTATCCCCGGGCAGTTTGAAAATCCCGTGGGACCGGAAACGCATATGCGCACCACCGGCGAGGAGATCTGGCGCGACACGGACGGCGAGGTGGATATATTCGTCGCCGGCGTCGGCACGGGCGGCACGCTCACGGGGGTGAGCCGCTGCCTCAAGGGGCACGACCCCGCGGTATACGTAGCAGCGGTGGAGCCGGCGGACTCGCCGCTGCTCTCCGGCGGCAGAGCGGGCGCGCACGGGTTGCAGGGCATCGGCGCGAATTTCGTACCTGCGGTGCTGGACAGGGGCGCCTATGACGAGGTGCTGTGCGCCGGCACGGAGGAGAGCTATGCGGCGGCGCGGCTGCTGGCGCGGACGGAGGGGCTGCTGGTCGGCATTACTTCCGGCGCGGCGCTGTGGGCGGCGGGCGAGCTGCTGAAGCGGGCGGAGAACGCGGGCAAAACGGCGGTGGCGCTGCTCCCCGACACGGGGGACCGCTATCTCTCCACGCCGCTTTTCGGAGAATAAGCCATGGAAAAGGCAGGCGGAGCTATGAATAAAAATGAGATACCGGCGGGCATGCGTGAGGTCAAGGTTCGCAGCACCCTGCCGATATATCTGATGGGCGCGGCGTGGCTGCTGTATGCGCTTGTTTTCCCGCTGTACCGCGTGTGGGACTATCTGCTGGCGGCGGGCGTGGGCTGCGCGGCATATTTCATCGCCCGCGCCGCAGCCGGCGAGCGCACCGTGCTGGAGCCTGTGCCGGAGACGGATACGGGCAGCAGCGCGGCAAACGAGATACTCCGCGCCGGCAGGGCGGAGCTTATCGCCATCGGCACGGCAAAGGCGGAGATAGAGTCCGCTGCCGTGCGGGAAAAGGTCACACGCCTGCAGCAGACGGGCGGCAGGATAATGGAGCATCTGGAGAAAAATCCCGGCTGCGCCCCGTCGCTGCGCCGCTTTGCGGACTATTATCTGCCCACGCTGAAAAAGCTGGTCGCAGCGTATGAAAATATGGAGGAGCAGGGCGTGGACGGGGAAAACCTTTCGGATTCCATGCGCCGTATCGAGGGCATACTCGACACGATGAACGGCGCGTTTGACAGGCAGCTTGATGCGCTTTTTGCCGATCAGGCGCTGGATATATCGACAGATATCACGGTCATGGAAGGCATGCTCGCTCAGCACGGGCTGAGCGGCGGCAATGAATTTAAACGGCAGGAGGAATAAAAGATGTCCGAAGAAAAAAACGTACTGGAGCAGATGGAACAGCAGCTCCCCACCCTCACGCTCGATCCCTTTGGGGAGGAAGCGCAGAGCGAGACCAAGACGGAAACCATCACCCCCGTCAAGCTGGATGAGAGCAGCCTGACGGATGAGGAGCGCAAGCTGGTGGACGACTTTGCGGAAAAGATAGACGTCACCAACAGCACCATGATACTGCAATACGGCGCCAGCGCGCAGAAGAAGCTCTCCGACTTTTCCGAGTCCGCGCTCAGCAACGTGCGCACAAAGGATCTCGGTGAGGTGGGCGAGATGGTCACCTCGCTCGTCACGGAGCTGAAGGGCTTTGACACCGACGAGGAGGAAAAGGGCTTTTTGGGTCTGTTCAAAAAGACCGGCAACAAGATAACCGCGCTCAAGGCGAAGTATGACAAGGCGGAGGTCAACGTGGGCAAGATAGCCGCCGCGCTGGAGAGCCATCAGGTGCAGCTTCTCAAGGATATCGCCATGCTGGACCAGATGTACGAGCGCAATCTCGTCAACTTCAAGGAGATCGGCATGTATATCCTCGCCGGCAAGAAAAAGCTGGCGCAGATACGTGCCACGACGCTGCCGGAGATGGTGGAAAAGGCAAAGGCGACCGGCAAGCCGGAGGATTCGCAGGCGGCAAACGACATGGCGGCTTTCTGCGACCGCTTTGAGAAAAAGCTGCACGACCTCGAGCTGACGCGCATGATCTCGCTGCAAATGGCGCCGCAGATACGTCTTGTGCAGAACAACGACACGCTGATGGCGGAGAAGATACAGTCCACCATCAACAACACCATCCCGCTCTGGAAGAGCCAGATGGTGCTGGCGCTGGGCATCCATCATTCCGCGCAGGCGATGGAGGCGCAGAAAGAGGTCACCAACATGACCAACGAGCTGCTGAAGAAGAATGCGGAAAAGCTCAAGATGGCAACGGTGGAGACCGCGCGCGAGAGCGAGCGCGGCATAGTGGAGATAGAGACGCTTCAGCATACCAACCGTATGCTGATAGAGACGCTGGACGAGGTCGTGAAGATTCAGGACGAGGGCAGGGCGCGCCGCCGTGCCGCCGAGGAGGAGCTCGGCAGGATCGAGGGCGAGCTGAAGCAGAAGCTGCTTGAAATCAAGCAATAATAATGAATTACAGGCTGAAAAAAATACTGGCGGCGGCGGTCTGCGTGCTGCTGATCTGCGGCGCCGTCGCCTTCGGGCGCGCCGGCGCGCCGCCTGCCGTGCCGCGTGACGGTTACGCCGCGGATAAGGCGGGCGTGCTCTCGGCGGAGACGCTGGCGGCGCTGCAGAGCGGCAACGAGCTTATCGGAAAGGCGGCGGGCATGCGTCTGCTGGTGGCGACGGTGCGGAATACCGGCGCGGTATCCGCCGGCAGGTACGCGAGCCGCATAGTCGATTCGTGGAATTTGCGGCAGGGCGACGCGCTGCTGCTGCTCGTGACGGGCGGCGACGGCGACTACCGGGTGGAATACGGCAGCTCATGGGACCGCACGCTGGGCGGCGGTGCGCTGGAAACGCTGTTCAACGAGTTTTTGGAGCCGCAGTTTGCCCTCGGCAATTACGACGCCGCGACGCGGAGCTTTGCTCAGGCGGTCATGGCGCGCGCGGGGGGATATTCCTCCCATTATATCCAGCCTCAGCAGGGCGCGGAGAATACGGATGATGACGGTATGCCGCTGCACACTGTCATTATAATAATTGTAGTGCTGCTGGTGCTTTGGCTGCTTATTTGCTCGCGCAGCAGCGGCGCGGGATGGACGCACGGTCCCGTCGTGCCGCCGTCGCCGCGTGGGCGCAGATATACCGGCTCGTTCGGCTCCGGCAGCTCGCGCAGAAGCGGCGGAGGGGGTTTCTCCGGCGGCTCGCGCAGCAGCTCCCGCGGGGGATTTTCCGGCGGCGGGCGCAGCGGCAAGGGAGGCTTTTCCGGCGGAGGACGCGGAGGAAAAGGAGGCTTTTCCGGCGGCGGAAGAAAGTGACTCACTCAAAGAGGCTGTGCGCAGCCTCTTTATCTTAATTCTGGCTTAATCTTCCCGTGCTATGCTTGCATAAATTTGAGTTACGGAGGGAACGGATATGAGGATATTGCTTGCCGAGGACGAGCGCGACCTCAACGACATACTGACGAAGAAGCTCAGCGAGGAGGGCTACGGCGTGGATAGCTGCTATGACGGCGAGGAGGCGCTGGATTTTCTGGAGGCTGCCGAGTATGACGGAGCCGTGCTGGACGTGATGATGCCGCGGCTCGACGGCTTTGCCGTGCTGGAGCGCATGCGCGGGCGGGGGATAGCCACGCCGGTGCTGTTCCTCACGGCGCGGGACGGCATAGAGGACCGTGTGCGCGGGCTGGATCTCGGCGCCAGCGATTATCTGGTCAAGCCCTTTGCCATGGACGAGCTGCTTGCCCGCGTGCGCGCGCTGGTGCGCCGCGCCTCCGGAGCGCGCTCCGGCGTGCTGACGGCGGACGACCTGACGCTGGACACCGCCGCCCATACCGTGCGGCGCGGCGGGCGGGAGATAGAGCTTTCCTCGCGTGAGTTTGCGCTGCTGTCCTACCTCATGCACAATAAAAACATCGTTCTTTCGCGGGAGAAGATAGAGGATCACATCTGGAACTTTGACCACGAGGGCGGAACAAATATCGTGGACGTGTACATCAGCTATCTGCGCAAAAAGATAGACGGCGCGGGCGAGCGCAAGCTGATACATACGCTGCGCGGCAGCGGATATATGCTTAAAGACGGGGACGGGGGCAAATGCTGAAAAATCGGAGCATACGCTTTAAAATTACGATATTGTTTGCGGCAGTGCTGATAGTTATCGTGGGGCTGACGTTTTTCGCCGTGCGCTTTGCCGGGCAGACGGTGCTGCGCGGCACGATACGCAATTATCTGATAGGCACCGTGGAGGAAAACGCGGGCATGATACAATTCACCTCCGAGCAGCGTGACGGCGGCTCGATATATATGCCCTATGCCGGCGGCTATCTGGAGATAGACGAGGACTTCATGCAGATAGTCAACGACGTGCATGCCGCGCTGTATTCCGCGGATGGCGAGATGATATACGGCGAGGATCCGCTCGCCCGCATGCGGGCGGAGGTGCCGGGCTTTTCCCAGACGCACACATGGCATATGGAGCTGGGCGGCATTCGCTATGACATCTACGACCGGCGGCTGAACATCGAGCTGCCGGACGGCGACGTTCTCTGGATACGCGGCGTCGTGCCGGAAACGCGGAGCGCGGCGCAGATCGCGGAGATAACGCGCCTTTCGCTCATTCTGCTGCCGGCACTGATATTGCTGGCGGCGGCGCTCGGCTATCTGCTGGCAGACCGCATGCTTTCGCCGATACGCAAGATAGAGAGCGCGGCAGTGCGCATCTCCGGCGGGGACGACCTTGCCGAGCGCATCGAGGAGGAAAAAAACAACGACGAGATAGGGCGGCTCGCGCGCGTGTTCAACGGAATGCTGGCGCGGCTGGAGCGCGCCTTTGACACAGAGCGGCAGTTTACATCCGACGCCTCGCACGAGCTGCGGACGCCTACGGCGGTGATACTCGCGCAGTGCGATTACACGCTGGAGCGCGAGCGCACGCCGCAGGAGTATGAAAACGCCCTGCGTGTGGTGCAGCGGCAGGGCAGGCGCATGAGCGTGCTTATCGGAGACATGCTGGAGTATACCCGCATGGACCAGAATGCCGAGCGGTATAAGCTGGAGCCGACGGATATCTCGCAGCTCGTGCAGGAAACGGCGGAGGCAATGGAGCTGATAGGCGAGCGGGACATCAGCCTTTCCACCCGCGTACAGTCGGGGTTGACACTGCAGGGCAATCGAGCCCTGCTCACTCGCCTGACGCAGAACCTCATCGGCAACGCCTACCGCTACGGCAGGGAAAACGGGCATATAGAGGTAGTGCTTGAGCAGCGCGAGGAGGGCGGCGTCCGACTCACGGTGGCGGACGACGGACCGGGGATAGCGCCGGAGGAGCAGGAGAAGATCTTCGACCGTTTTTACCGCAGCGACAGCGCGCGCTCGGAGCAGGGCACGGGGCTGGGGCTTTCGATGGTAAAGAAGATAGCCGAGCTGCACGGAGCCTCCGTCAGCCTCGACAGCACGCTGGGAGAGGGCAGCGCGTTTCATATTGATTTTCCGCAGCAATAAGAGCAATAATAATAGAAGGCAGCAAGAGCGTGCTGTCGGCGCCGTTGGCGCCGAGCTTCGCTCCTCAGAATGACAGAGCAGCATTGTCATTCTGAGCGAGCGCAGCGAGCCGAAGAATACCGTCCGTTCATCGGTCGACGCGCATTGCAAAAAAAAATTCCATTTTTTTGATTTCTTTAATGTTCCTTTAATGACGGCAGGTTATGCTGGTATCACAAAAGGAGGTTATGGTATGAAAAAGACAGCATTGATAGCAATGGTGATACTGGCAGCCATGCTGGTCATCGGCGGCGGCGGAGCTTACGCGGCGGGGCAGCTCGCGCGTGCAAACGCCATAGGAGAGGAAATTGCAAGGAACTTTGCCTACGTTGACGCCGGCATATTGCCGGAGGAGGCGGAGGTGCTGTACACGGAGTTCGAATTTGAAAGCGGCAGATTTGTGTATGAGCTGAGCTTCATCGCCGGCGGCACGCAGTATAAATACGCGGTGGATTCCGCCACCGGCGGCATCGTCAGCCGCGAGAGCCGCGTGCTGAAGCTGGATCAGTCTGCGGCGGGGAATGCCCAGCCTGTCAGTCTGGAAGAAGCTAAGGCGGCGGCGCTGAAGCTCGCGGGCGTTTCCGAGACAGAGGCGAGATTTACCAAGGCAAAGTCAGAGTACGAGGACGGCAGAGAGGTATATGACATTGAGTTCAGCGTCGGCAGCAAGGTTAAGTACGGCTATGAGATAGACGCGCAGACCGGCGCGGTAGTGGAGCAGAGCATGAAGACCTCCGAGCCGATCATGCCCGGCAGTATGGATAATTCCACCACTCCGACCACGCCCACAACGCCCAGCACTCCGACTACCCCGGGCACCCCCACCACTTCGAGCGTGATCGGCGTGGATACGGCGAAGAACGCCGCACTGGGACATGCGGGTGTGTCGGCGGACAAGGCGATGTTTACCAAGGCGAAGCTTGAACGTGACGACGGCAGGCAGATATATGATATCGAGTTCTACGTCGCGGGCTACGGGGAATATGATTATGAGATCGACGCCCTGACGGGCAATGTGCTGGAGAGCAGCGTGGAGAAGTTTAGGACGGTCGCCCCGACCACTCCCACTACTCCGACCACTCCGACCACCCCGACCACCCCCACCACTCCGAGCGTGATCGGCGTGGATGCGGCGAAGAATGCCGCACTGGGACATGCGGGTGTGTCGGCGGACAAGGCGGTGTTCACCAAGGCGAAGCTTGAGCGCGACGACGGCAGACAAATCTATGATATCGAGTTCTACGTCGCGGGCAACGGGGAATATGATTATGAGATCGACGCCCTGACGGGCAATGTGTTGGAGAGCAGCGTGGAGAAGTTTAGGACGGTCGCCCCGACCACTCCCACTACTCCAACCACGCCCACGACTCCCAGCACTCCGAGCACCTCGACCACCCCCACCACTCCGAGCGTGATCGGCGTGGATACGGCGAAAAACGCCGCACTGGGACATGCGGGTGTGTCGGCAGACAAGGCGGTGTTTACCACGGCGAAGCTTGAGCGAGACGACGGCAGGCAGATATATGATATCGAGTTCTACGTCGCGGGCGACGGGGAATATGATTATGAGATCGACGCCCTGAGCGGTGATGTGCTGGAGCGGAGCGTAGAGAAGTTCAAGAT
>JAFTDT010000042.1 GCA_017453985.1 Clostridia bacterium | reverse complement strand
GTTCCTCAGAATGACAGAATAACATTTTTCAGAAAGACCGTGTCGCACTGTCATCCTGAGCGAATGCGAAGGATCCCGTGCGTTTGAGGTCTACTCTCTTGCCGCTCCTTTGTGCGGCATCTGCCGCTGTCAGCGACTCCCTCCCTTGCCTCCCCCAGTAGGGCGGGAATTTATCCTCCCGCCGTCTGACGGAAGCAGTCTGCCGATCTGCGGCGGGAGCAAGCCCCCGCCCTACGCTGCCTGACATTTCTCTAAGCCCTTACTTATAAGCTCTTATTTGATTAAAAAATTCGTTCCTCTAAACTCTTGTTCGATCATTCCCTCTTGCGCAAGCCCCGCCCTATGCCGGCTGACGGAAATGCTTTACATTACCTGCCATAGCACCGAACACATTATATATAATGTACAAAGCAGAATGAAAGATCGCCGCCTCTCCCCTGCCGCGTCTTACCTGCTGCGGATATTCGACCGCAGATCGTCTATCGTATTGCGCAGACTCTCGTTTTCCTCCATCTGCTTTTCCAGCTTGTTTATCGCGTAAAGCACGGTGGTGTGGTGCTGATCCAAAAACTTGCCCGTGTCCGGCAGCGAAAGCTGCGGATTGGTCATCTCACGGATCAGGTACGCCGCCACCTGCCTCGGCAGCACTACGTCACGGGCGTGGGAATTGCTGCGCAGCTTCTCCGGCGTGATGCTGAAAAAGGCGCAGACCTCGTCCAAAATAAGCTGCGGCGTCGGGTTCAGCCCCGGACGGTCCTTGAAAATATCGCGGATCGCCTCCTGCGCCATGGTGACATTGACCTCCATGCCGAGCATGGAATGCATGGCGGCGATCTTGCGCACCGCGCCCTCCAGCTCGCGCACATTGCCAGTGATGCTCGACGCCACGAACTCTGCCACGCCCTTGGGCATCTTGAGTCCGAAAAGCTCGCTCTTTTCCATCACCAGCGCGATCCTCGTTTCCAGATCGGGCGACTGGATATCCGCCAGCAGCCCCGCTTCAAAGCGCGTCACCAGCCTCTCGGCAAGCGATTTTATCTCCTTGGGCGGACGGTCGCTGGTCAGCACGACCTGCTTGCCCGCCTCGAACAGCGCGTTGAAGGTGTGGAAAAACTCCTCCTCCGTCTGCTGCCTGCCGGCGATGAACTGCACATCGTCGATCAGCAGCAGATCTGCCTTGCGGTATTTCTCGCGGAAATCCATCATCGCCTGCCGGCGGATGCTCTCCACCAGCTCGTTGGTAAAGTCCTCCGCCTTGCGATAAACCACGCGCACCGCGCCGCCGCGCCGCTTCTGCATCTCGCCCGCGATGGCGTAGAGCAGATGCGTCTTGCCCAGCCCGGACGCGCCGTAGATAAAGAGCGGGTTGTAGGTCGCCGCGGGGTTGCTCGCAACCGCCAGCGCCGCCGCCTGCGCAAACTTGTTGTTCGGACCGACGATAAACCGCTCGAAGGTGTAGGCGGAATAAACGCTCTCGTCATTCTCCAGCCGCCAGAGGTCAAGCTCCTCGCGGCAGATATATTCCGGCCGCACCGGCTCACCGGTCAGGTCCTCGAGGATTTCGGAGACGTTTTCGATGAAGCGCTTGTTCAGCGTGTCGCGGATAAGCTCGCTCGGCACCGAGACCGTCAGTATATTGTTTTTCAGCGAGACCGCCTCCGCGTTGGAAAACCATGCGGAGACAAGCACCTCGCCCTTGTCGGCGGTCAGTATCTTCACGACCGCGTCCAAAAGCGCCGTGGGAGAGTAAGCCGGAGTGTACATATCGGGATCCCCTTTTTCTCTGACAGGTTCGGCAAGCGCCGTAAAAAAACACGTTTTCCCGCCCGTGCGGACGGAGAAACATACGCGATATAATTATAGCACAGCTTGCCGTTTTCCACAAGCGGAAATGCAGAAATTTTCCGCTGAACGGGAAGAAAAAAGGCACGGGAATGAAAAACGCCGCGGCAGGCGGCGAAAAACCGAAATCACGGCGAAAAGACCGCCGCAAAGCGCGTTAAAAATCGGAGGCGGAGGGCGGCTCGGCGCATTTCTGTCGGAAATTCCCCTGCCGCCGCCCGTCCCGCCGCAGATGGGCATACCGTTTTCGATAGCGCGCCCAGCCTCTTGACTCCCCTTCCGGGGGCGCGGCAAGCTCCGCTAAACTGTCATCCCGAGCGGAGCGGCGGTCACGCCGCACAGTCGAAGGATCTCGGAAATAAACCCGTCGAACCCTGCACGCCGGACTCCCGGCGCGGCGCAGGCGCACCGTTGCTCGCCTGCGCTCATCGCCGCGCAGTCAATCCCGCCGTCCGTGCCGCTTGCCAAATTCTCCGCGACGAGGTATAATTTTCCTATACACTATAAATAAAGGAGAGATCTGCATGAAGGATCAAAGGCTGCTGGAAAAGGTGCGCGAGCTGGTGGCGGCGCCGAGCTGCTGTCCGGAGGCAAAGGCTGCCGGACAGGCGCTGCTGGACGCCGCCGGGACGGATAAGGAGGCGGACGCCGTCCGTGCGCTGATCGCCGAGCTGGAGGAGGACGTCTGCTCCGTGGACGACGCGCTGGCGTTTTTCGAGTCCGAAACCGGAGTAAAGTTCTTCGGCGCGGAGCGCGCAGGCGCACTTGCCGCGGCGGCGCGCAAGGTCAAGGCGGAGGGCGGCAAATACTGCCCCTGCCCCGCATGCACCGCCGGCGGAGCGCTCCTCGACCGCAGGGAAGACCTGCTGTAAAAAACAGAGCTGCGAAACCAGACCGCCGTGAGGCGGTCTGGTTTCGTCTGTGCCCGTATACGGCTCTCTGTCGGAGGCTTGAAAGGGATGTACCTTTCCGCTGCAAAATGACACGGCGGGAGATGAACCTCGCCCTGCGACTGTTTACGCGTCCATGGCGCGGAGCTTCCTCATCCGTCAGCGGCGCGGCTTTGCCGCTGCCACCTTCCTTCCCCGCAAAGCAGGCTTTGCGGGGGATTTCCGCGGGACATATCCCATGAGACATGCAAGGAGGCAGCTTAAAGGGAGCCGCGGGGGCTTCCGCGCTTGTCCCTGTTGAGAGGGAGTTCCGCTGGGGTGACTTAATAAATGATTTTCTGAATGTTTCAGTTGACAAACCCAGCCAAATGCGCTATCATATAGCCAACAAGTTCTGCGGGGCAGTCGATGTCCGGCGAGGCAGTCAGCTTCCCCAATGCGGCGGAGCGTCCTCCGCGAGGAAACCAAAGTCCGGCGAGGCAGTCAGCTTCCTCAACGCGGCGGAGCGTCCTCCGCGAGGAAACCAAAGTCCGGCGTGGCAGTCAGCTCCCCCAACGCGGCGGAGCGTCCCCGCGAGGAAACCAAAGTCCGGTGCGGCAGTCAGCTTCCCCAACGCGGCAGAGCGTCCCCGCGAGGAAACCAAAGTCCGGTGCGGCAGTCAGCTTCCCCAACACGGCGGAGCGTCCTCCGCGGGGACGCGAATATCCGGTGCGGAGGGCAGATTTCCCAACGCGGCGGAACGCCCTCCGCGCGGCAGCACCTCCCGATCCCGCAAATCCATCAACAAATTGTAACAAACGGTGATGATTATGAAGCAGCTTTTGGCGGAAAAAGTATATCAGACAGTATATAACGACATATATTATAACAAAAAGTATTCACTCAACGACTTCCTGATCGAACAGGAGATCGCTGACGCCTGCGGAGTGAGCAAGGGCACCGCCAGCGAGGCGCTGCACCGCCTGTGCATCGAGGGGCATATCGTCAGCTACCCGCGCAAGGGCTATCAGGTGGCGTTCATCACGCAGGAGGAGGTGCGGCAGGCGATGGACGTGCGCGCCAGCGTGGAGGCGCTGGCGGTGAAGCTCGCCATCGAGAACGCCTCGGACGAGGCGATCCGCGCGCTTTACGACATAGATTACAGCGAGGAGATCGAGCCGGGCGACCTCAGCATGCAGGGCAGAATGTACGGCAACGGCGCCTTTCACCGCGGGCTGGCGGCGCTCTCCGGCAACAAATTCATTGAGAGCATCGTGGACAGCCTGCTGCAGACCGTCGCCCGCGTGACCATCTTCTTTGCGCTGGAAAACGAGGATCTCGGCAGTGTGATAGGGGCGCACGAGGAGATAATCGAGGCGATGCTGGCGCGGGACACGCCGCGGGCGCTGACGGCGCTGGGCAAGGACCTCGACCGCAAGCTGACCGTGGAAAAAATGATTTTGTGAAAATTGCTGAAAAAACTTGTGCAAGTTGACGGTTTGCAAGCTTAAACATTGACAAAAGATGCCCTGAATTTTAATATAATGTCACGGCAATTCGCTGAATGACTCAATAAATATCGCAATAAATGATTTTGACGCTCCGGCGTTAAGATAAGCTTATTAAATAAGGAGGAAAACACCATGAAAAAGCTGATGGCGCTGCTCCTTGCCGCGATGATGCTCTTTGCGCTTGCGGCGGGCTGCAATAACGACACCCCGAGCAATCAGAACAACCAGAACAACCAGAACAGCAATCAGGGAAGCAACCAAAACAGCAATCAAGGCAGCAACACCCCCGCGCAGAACGACCCGGACGACGGCTATGAGACCTTCTCCTATGTCTCCGGCATCGAGGCGTTCACCCTCGACTGCGCCAGCAATACCGAGGGCAACGCCGCCGGCGGAATCCTTGCGCTGCTCACCCCGCCGCTGATCTGGCGCGTCGAGGGCGAGATAACCGGGCTGGCGGCGGAGAGCTGGGACGTGTCCGCCGACGGACTCACCTACACCTTCCGTCTCAAGGACGGCTATAAGTGGGAGAACGGCGACCCGCTCACCGCCTATGACTTCCAGTACGCCGCCCGCCGCTGGGCGGATCCGGCGACCGGCTCTACCAACGGCGACAATCTGATGTACTTTATCGAAAACTGCTATGAGATATATCAGGAGCAGAGCATCAGCGACGTTACCCTGCTGGGCATAAACGCGCTGGACGACAGCACGCTGGAGATACGGCTGAACAAGGTCTGTCCGTATTTTATCGACATGCTGGCGCACACGCACTGGATATTCCCGCTCAATCAGGCTTTTGTGGAGAGCTGCGGCAACGACTACGCCTCCGCTCCCGACAAGTTCATGGCGTGCGGACCGTATAAGCTGACGGAGTGGACGCACGACTCTGAGCTGGTGATCGAAAAGCGCGAGGACTTTGCCTATGCCGACAACTACGACGTGGACAAGATAACCCGCGTGATGGTCTCCGACCAGGGCACCGCCGTCAATATGTACGAGGCGGGCGAGATCGACGCCATCGTGAGCGTCGGCGCGGACTACATCGACCAGTATTACGACAGCATCACCTTCATCGCCTCCACCGCGACGCGCCAGATCATCATGAACTTCGATTCGCCGCGCGTGCCGGAGGTGCTGAAAAACGCCAACTTCCGCAAGGCGCTGTCCTACGCGCTGGACCGCGAGGCGATCGTCAGCGCGGTGGCGGGAAACAACGGCACCGCGCCGTGGAGCCGCATCGTCAACCCGACGCTGGATGATTATGTGAGCAGCTATCCGGTAGAGAGCGCGCCGCTGGGCGGCGACCCGGCGCAGGCGAAGGCGTATCTCGACGCCGCGCTGCAGGAGCTGGGACTGAGCGACGTCAGCGCCCTGCCGCAGATCGAGTTCGCTCTGCTGGAGGGCAGCGCCTACAAGTCCTACGGCGAGGCGCTGGTTGACACCTGGAGTCAGGTGCTGGGAATCAACTGCATCAGCGTGGCTCAGTACCCGTTCAATACCCTCATCGGTCTGCTGATGGAAAAGGGCTTTGACATGATGTACTGGTTCCCCACCGGCGGCGACGATCCGTATATCGACCTCAACACCTACACGGAGGGCTATCCGGAATATACCGGCTGGGTTTCCGGCGAGCTGAACACCCGTCTGCAGGATTCCAACGGCATACTTGACAATGCCGCGCGCTATGCGGAGCTGGCGTCCATCGAGCAGAGCGTCATCGACGAGGGTCCGCACATCATGCTGTGGATCGAGGGACTGAATATTCTGACGCAGGATTACGTTTCCGGCGCGGATTACACGTCAACGGTGTTCAATCTGGAGCATCTGACGATAAATAAATAAGCCGGATAAAGCGGCATTTCTGTCACCTGAGCGGCAGACGCCGCTCAGGTGCATGGCAACAGCGCCGGCGCGGGCTGGCGGCGCGCCCCATTGCGGCGGGAAGCTTGCCGCTCTTCGCCCTCTCAGGCGCTGCGCGCCGGCTCTCGCCCCGCGGGACGGCTCCCGCGGGAGACCCGAGGCTTCCTTTAAACTGTCATCCTGAGCGGAGCGGCGGTCACGTCGCGCAGTCGAAGGATCTCGGAAAACGTGACGCTATTCGCCCTCTCAGGCGCTGCGCGCCGGCTCTCGCACCCACGGGACGGCTCCCGAAGCATCTCGTATATCTGCGGGAAGTGAATTCCCGCAAATCGAACGCCGCTGCTGAGCGGCGCGGCGGCAACGCCGCCGAGAGAGAGCCAAAGGGGGGCGGCGCATTTCCGCCAGCGCACGCGCTTCGCAGTCCCCGCACGAAAACTTCCCGCAAAAAGGAGGTATCCCTTTGTTAAAATACGTTGTCAAGCGATTTTTCATATCGCTGCTGACCCTGTTCATACTGGCAACGGTGGTCTTTTTTCTGCTCCATTCGCTGCCCGGCGACCCCATCAGCTCCAACAACGGCATTCTGCCCAAGGAGCTGATGAACAAGCTGCGCGCGCACTATGGGCTTGACCAGCCCGTGTGGAAGCAGTATATCCAATACTTCGCCAACATGTTCCGCGGCGAGCTGGGCTATTCGCTCAAGCACGCCAACCGCACGGTGGCAAGCGTTATCCGCGAGAGCTTTCCCGTCTCCGCCTCGCTGGGGCTGCGGGGACTGGCGCTGGGCTATCCGATCGGCGTGCTGCTTGGCGTCATCGCCGCCCGCCGCCGCGGCAAGCCGGCGGACTACATCTGCATCATCATCGGCATACTCGCCATCTCTGTGCCGTCGTTCATTCTGGCGCGTATCCTCCAGTGGATATTCTCCGTGAAGCTCGGCTGGCTGCCGGTGGCGCAGTGGAAGGGCTTTAAATACACCATTCTGCCGGTGTTCTGCATGGCGTTCGGCATGATGAACGGGCGCAGCATGCGCGCCTATATGCTGGAGGTCGTCAGTCAGGACTACATCAAGACCGCCAAGGCAAAGGGCGTGCCGGAGCGCCGCAGGGTGTGGAGGCATATGTTCCGCAACGCCATGCTGCCGATGGTCACGGGGCTGGGACCGCTCGTCGCGGGCGCGCTGACCGGAACCTTCGTCATCGAGACCATCTTCTCCATACCCGGACTCGGCAAGCAGTATGTGGACGCCGTCAAGGGGCTGGACTATACGCTGGCGATGGGGCTGACGACGTTTTTCGCCGCCTTCCTCATTTTTGCCAATTTCATGGTCGATCTTGCCTACGGGCTGGTCGATCCGCGCGTGCGCATAGAATAGGAGGGGCGGCATGAAGCATATTTTTTATCAGCGGCAAATAATCGAGGACCTGCCGCCGGAGGCGTTCATGCCCGATCCGGAGGCGCACCGCCGGGCGGAGGTCATCTCCCGACCCAACATCAATTTCTGGAGCGACGTGTGGCGCCGCTTCCGCAAAAACCGTGTCGCCATGACGGGGCTGGTCATCATCGCCCTGCTGGTGCTGCTGTGCGTCTTCGGACCGCTGCTTGCGCCGACGAGCTATGAGTTCACCAACATGAAGGCGGCGAACCTCGCGCCGAGCGGCGCCAACTGGTTCGGCACCGACAAGCTGGGGCGCGACCTTTGGGCGCGCGTGTGGGTCGGCGGACGCATCTCGCTGGTCGTCGGAGTCATCGGCGCGGTGCTGCCGACGATCTTCGGCGTCATCGTCGGCGGCGTCTCCGGCTATTTCGGCGGCAAGCTGGACATGATCATCATGCGCGTCATCGACATCATCATGTGCATACCCTCGCTGATATACATCATACTCATCATGCTCTATCTCGGCACCGGCATACTGCCGATAGTGCTGGCGATATCCATGACGGGCTGGATGGGCACGGCGCGCTCGATCCGCGCGCTGGTCATGCAGCTCAAGGTGCGCGAGTTCGTGCTGGCGGCGCGGGCGCTCGGCTCCTCGCCGATGAAGATAATCCTGCGCCACCTCATTCCCAACTGCTCCGGCATCATCGTGGTCAGCCTGTCGCTGCATATCCCCTCCGTCATCTTTCAGGAGGCGTACCTCAGCTTTATCGGGCTGGGCATTCAGTCGCCCATGACCTCGTGGGGGCAGCTCGCGCAGATCGGCGGCGAGGTATACCGCAATTATCCGTATCAGCTCCTCATTCCCTCCGCGGTGATCTGTCTGGTCATGCTTGCCTTCAACCTCTTCGGAGACGGGCTGCGCGACTCGCTTGATCCGCGGCTGAGAGACTGAGCCGGAAAGGAGGAGCGCAAATGAATGAAAGACTTCTTACCGTCGAGGACCTGCGCGTGTCCTTCGACACCTACGCCGGCGAGGTGCAGGCGGTGCGCGGCGTCAGCTTCCACCTCGACCGCGGCGAGACGCTTGCCATCGTGGGCGAAAGCGGCAGCGGCAAGAGCGTGACGGTGCAGACCGTCATGGCGCTCAATCCCATGCCGCCGGCGCGCATCAAGAGCGGCAGCATCGTCTACAAGGGGCGCGAGCTGGTCGGGCTGAGCGACCGGGAGATGGACGCCTACCGCGGCAAGGAATTCGCCATGATATTTCAGGATCCCATGACCAGCCTCAACCCGACGATGAAGGTGGGCAGGCAGATCGCCGAGGGCATACTCATGCACGAGGATATTTCCCGGCAGGAGGCGCAGGAGCGCGCGCTGAACATGCTGCGCATGGTCGGGCTGCCCAATCCGGAGCTGAACATGGTGCGCTTTCCGCACACCTATTCCGGCGGCATGCGCCAGCGCATCATGATCGCCATCGCGCTGGCGTGCAATCCGAGCATACTCATCGCTGACGAGCCGACCACCGCGCTCGACGTCACCATTCAGGCGCAGATACTGGAGCTGATGAACGGGCTGAAGGCGGAGCTGGGCACCGGCATCATACTGATAACGCATGACCTCGGCGTCGTGGCGCGCATGGCAGACCGCATCGCCGTCATGTACGGCGGGCAGATCGTGGAGTGCGGCTCCGCCGACGAGATATTCTACGACCCCCTGCACCCCTATACGTGGGGGCTTCTGGGCAGCATGCCCTCCACCGGCGTGCGGCGCGAGGGCAAAAAGCTCATCGCCATTCCCGGCACGCCGCCCGATCTGTTCGCGCCTCCGCCCGGCTGCGCCTTTGCGGCGAGGTGTCCGCACTGCATGAAGATCTGCACACAGACGCCGCCGGAGCAGAGCGTCACCGAGAGCGGGCATTACGCCTCCTGCTGGCTGCTGGACAAGCGCGCGCCGCAGGTGGAGCCGCCGGAGTTCGATATCAGAAAGGAGGGCGGACGCGATGAGTGATCTCCCTCTCATTCAGGTGCGGGAGCTGAAGAAGTATTTCTATCCCAAAAAGGGACAGGTGCTGAAGGCGGTGGACAACGTCTCCTTCGATATCCCCCGCGGCACCACGCTGGGGCTGGTGGGCGAGTCCGGCTGCGGCAAGACCACCGTCGGGCGCACCATACTGCGCCTTTACGAGCGCGACAGCGGCAGCGTGCTGTTCGACGGCATCGACGTGCACGGCGTTTCGCGCCGCGAATATAAGGCGCTCACCCGCCGCATGCAGATGATCTTTCAGGACCCCTACGCCTCGCTTGACCCGCGCTTTACCGTCGGTGATATCGTGGCGGAGGGCATAGACAACCATGGGCTTTGCGCCACCCGCGCCGAGCGCACGGAGAAGATTTACAGGCTGCTGGAGATGGTGGGGCTGAACCGCGAGCACGCCAGCCGCTTCCCGCACGAGTTTTCCGGCGGTCAGCGTCAGCGCGTCGGCATCGCCCGCGCCCTTGCCGTGGATCCGGAGTTCATCGTCTGCGATGAGGCGATCAGCGCCCTCGACGTGTCCATTCAGGCACAGGTGATAAACCTGCTGATGGAGCTGCAGGGAGAGCTGGGGCTGACCTATCTTTTCATCGCCCATGACCTGTCCATGGTGCGCCATATCTCCGACCGCACGGCGGTCATGTATCTCGGACAGGTGGTGGAGCACGCGGAGACGGACGAGCTGTTTACCAACCCGCTGCACCCGTATACCAAGGGGCTGCTGGCGGCGGTGCCGCGCGCCGACCCGCGCTGGGAACGCTCGCGTGAGCGCCGGCTGATGACCGGCGAGGTGCCCAGCCCGATCAATCCCCAGCCGGGCTGCCGCTTCTGTGCGCGCTGCCCGCTGGCGACGGACGAGTGCCGGCACGAGGACCCCGAGCTGCGCGAGGCAGCGCCCGGGCACTTCGTCGCCTGCCGGCATGTTTAAAAAGGACTGCGGCGAAAACGCACCGTACAGGCAGGCGTTCGGATAACGCGCTGACAGCTTTTGTCAGCGCACCGTACCCCTTGGCTCGCCCTCTGGGAGAGCTGGCGCGCAGCGCCTGAGAGGGCAAGCTGGGGCAGGGGCCTATTCCCCCGCCTGCCGCCTGACGGCAGACGAAAAAGCCCTTCGCTTTTTCATAATTTTTTCTCCATAAAAAGGGCGCCGCCCGGAACTATTTTCCGGGCGGCGCCCTTTTTGCAGCTATGCCTGCGCGGCGCGATGAGGCGGATCATTCTTCCGTTAACGCGCCTTGGACCAGCAGACGCAGGTTTCCATCGCCGCCCAAGCAGGTGGACAGCGTCAATATCTCTTTCGTATTTGCCGGTGCGCCCATCAGCTCTGCGAATTTCTCAAAGCTGCGACTGCCCGCGCCGAAATCCAGACAATAGGCGTCGTCGCCCGTATCCGTTACCTTTACGGCAAACAAGCGAAAGCGCTTTGCCGTATCATTTCGCACCAGCTCGATTTCGGGATGCGCCGCGATAAAATCCTCCTCCAAATAGTTTCGCAGAACGCCGAACATGAGCCTGCTGCCGTCGTAAGCCCGTGCGTCGTGCCCGTATATTATCGTATGAGGCGCCGACGCCTCTCCGCAGCGATAATCCATGAATATCGCCCCAAGAATGTTTTCCTCTCCGATGAATGAGGTGTGCAGATATTTTTGATTGTCGCTGCCTCTTACGACCGGAAAGCGAATATCGGAGCCGGGTATGACCAGATCGCAGAAATAGTCCCCGTTGAGCTCAAGCGGGTCGGCTATTTCGGTTTGCTGCAAGCTCTGCTGCCGGCTTGCGTCTGCGCCGTGCCTCGCCAGTCCGGGGATCAGCAGCAGCGCCGCCAGCGTAAAAGCGACTGCGCCGGCTTGCAGAAAAACGGCGCTTTTGCTCCTTTTGCTGCCTCTCTGCTTCTTCAATGCCCTCTGCCTCCCCGCAAAGCCTCTATTTGATTGCCGACGCAAGCCACAGGGCTCCCGCCGCGCCCAAAAGCGCAAGAACAAGCCCGCAGCGGGCAAGCATGTCCGCCGTTCCGGTATTCGGCACCTCGCCAAAGGCGTTGTCCGTCAGGGTTATCGTAAGCTTGCCGCCGGAAAGAAGCTCCCGCAGCTCCTCGCCGTTCATATTCTGTATTCTTCCGAGGCGGGTGTATTGATAGCTGTTGGAGCCGTAAAAAATGCATATCGTGTTGGAGTTATACAGCAGCACATCGCCTGCCTGCGCCGTTATATACGTATCGCTTGCGGTCAGATTTCTTCCGAGGCTTCCGTATTGCTCAAAGCTGTTTCGCGTCATGCTTACGGTCAGGTCTGCCGTCGCAAGCATCGCCTTCAGCTCCCTCGCCGCCTCGCTGTCGTCCATTTTCACGGTAAGCTGCCTGCCTCCGGCGCTGATATAAAATACGTCCTCCGCCGCGTCCGCCGCAGAGACCTCCAAGGAAAGCGGACAGAGCAGACAAGCCAGCATGATGACAAGCGTTAATCCAATCAATTTCCTTTTCATAATGACCTCCTTAAATTACAGAAATGCGCCGTTGCACACCTGGATGACCTGCCCTTTTACGTGCCTGCCCATGTCCGAGGCGAGGAACAGGCAGGCGTTTGCCTGATCTGCGGGATCGCATTCCGGACCCGGAAAATAGACAAAATGCTTGCTGTACTCCAGCATTTTTGCGCCGCCGGGCTGCTCGCCCGCCTTGTTCGCCAGATGCGCGGGAGTCACCGTCGCGCCGGGAGCCACCGCGTTGATGCGGATGTTTGTGTCGATCAGCCGCATGGCGACGTTCTTTGTCAGCGTATTGATCGCGCCCTTGGAGGAGGTGTAGGATGCGCCGCAGAAGGGACGGTCGCCGTTCACCGAGGAAATATTGATGATGCAGCCGTCGTTCTTGGGAAGGAAAATCTTCAGCGCCTCTCTGATGAAGCGGAAGGGTCCGAAAACATTCGTCTGATAGACGTGCTCCAGCCACTCGTCATCGGTTTCGTCGATCATCTTCTGCTCGCCGATGGCGGCGTTGTTGATGACGATATCCAGATCGCCGTATACGTCCAGCGCCGTCCGAATGACCCTTTTCACGTCGTCGAGGCTCTTGTTGTCCGCCGCGACGCCCGTAACGTCGCCGCCCTGAGCGCGTATCGCGCCCACTGCCGCCTCCAGCTTCTCCTGCCCTCTGGCGGTCATAACGACCTTCGCGCCCTCTTTTGCGAACAGCTCCGCCATGGAAAAGCCCATCCCATAGCTTGCTCCGGAAATGATCGCAACCTTGCCATCCAGCATCTTTTCCCGCATTGTTAAATCGCTCCCTTTTTTGCTTTATTCTGAATACAATATATCGCAAAAGGCAAGAAATGTCTAATATTCATATTGCATTTTTAGATATTCTATAATAGAATATCTGTACGGGAGGAATGGCTATGGAGATCAGAGTTCTCAGATATTTTCTGGAAACGGCGCGGGAGGGCAATATGACGCGGGCGGCGGCGCGGCTTTTTGTTTCTCAGCCGACGATGTCAAAGCAGCTCAAGGAGCTGGAGCGGGAGCTGGGCGCAAAGCTGTTCGTCCGCTCCAATTACAGCATAAAGCTCACGGAGGCGGGGGCGCTGCTGCGGGAACGGGCGGAGGACATAATCTCGCTTGTTGACAAGACAGAAGCGGAGTTCAAGTCGCTGGAGGATGTGACCGTCGGGGATATTTACGTCGGCGCGCCGGAGTCCGAGGGCATGAGCGCCTTTGCGGAGGCGGCAAGGGATTTGCAGAGAGCTTACCCGAAGATCCGATGCAATATTTACAGCGGCAACCGGACGGACGTCTGCGAACGCCTTGACAAGGGACTGCTGGATCTCGCCATCGTCATGGGCTACGTTGACCTTTCAAAATATAATTATCTGGGGCTGCCAATGAAGGATACATGGGGCGTCCTCATGCGGAAGGACGATCCGCTTGCGGAGAAAGAGAGCTTTGCCATATCCGAGCTGGCGGCTCTGCCGCTCATCTGCTCCAGACAGTGGCTGGAGCAGGAGGCGCCGCAGTGGTTCCCTATTTCAGCCGGAGAGCTGAAGGTAGCGGCGACTTATACTCTGGTGTTTAACGGGGCGGTCATGGTAAAGGCGGGAATGGGCTATGCCGTTGTTTTGGATAAGCTTGTCAGCACCGGTCTGGACAGCGACTTGGCATTCCGCCCGCTGGAGGGAGTCGGGCAGACGGATCTGTACGTGATCTGGCGAAAGCAGCAGGCGTTCACGCCGGCGGCAGAGCTGCTTGTCCGGGAGCTGCGGAAGCGGTTTCAATAATCTGAAAAACGGTTTCCGCCGCGCTGAGGTCAGCGCTCCGTAGGGCGGGGGTTTATCTCCCGCCGCAGCCCGCAGGGCTTCGATTTGAGCTTTTGCGCTGCGCTTCCTGCACTCTCCTTGCGGTCGTGGTCGTGCAATTGCTGCGCGTCAAGGTGCGCTTCCGCGATACATGCCCCCGGGAAAACGATTGGTCAAGCTTTTGTGTGCCCTGATTTACATGCCGATTATATGTTTGTTTGCGGTCTGAAAAACGGTTCCCGCCGCGGCGGGAACCGTTTTGCTTCTCTCGCTTACTCCACGTACATCGTCCTTGCCACATCGTCCCAGCGGACGGAAAAGCCCAGATAATGCCCCAGCCAGCGCAGGCTGAAATAATTCTCGCCGCCGATGTTGAAGGCGGTCAGCAGCCGCGCCTCGCCGTCGATATCCGTCCACACGCTTCGCGGCTCCACCTCAAAGCTGCCGCTGCGGTCCGAGCGGCGCAGCTCCTTTCCGTTGGGAGCGTAAGGCTTGTCCGTATTCAGCCGGAGGCGGCGCGTATCCCCGTCCCAACCTACGGAAAATGACCTGCCGCTGCCCATCAGCAGATATGCCGCGTCGCGCAGCCGCACGTAATTGACGCCGTTTATCTCATATGCCGGAGCCTCCCGCACGCGCCCGCCGGCGGAAACGGTGATGACCGAAGTCTCGGCGGTGACGGCGCGCGCGGCGATCTCCCGTATGCCGGGGCGGGTGCGGACGTGCTCGCGCTCCCCGACGCGGATGCGCGGAAGGCGGTACAGCCCGTCGGCTATATCTGCCAGCCGCGTCTGTGTGGTGACGGTGATGCGGTGCAGCCCCTGCTCGCGGATATAATTCTCCGCCTCGTCCGTAGATATCCCGAAGGGGTAGGCGAAAAACAGGCACGGCCGCCCCAGCTCGCGCTCTATCAGCTCGCACGAGCGGGAGATATCCCCGCCCACGCGCTCCAGATATTCCGCCTCGCTTTCGTCCGGCAGGCGCTCTGCCCCGTGCGACCCGGGCTTGTCTCCGTGCAGGTAAAAGGTGTGCGAGCCGATCTCCACCAGACCGCTTTCGCTCATCTCGCGCAGCTCGTTCCACGTCATCGCCCAGCTCGGGTCATAATGCGAGTTCACCACCATGCCGGACACCACGGAGATGACGGCGCGCATGCCGTTGCGGCGCAGTATCGGATATGCCTCGGTATAGTTTGCCGCATAACCGTCGTCGAGCGTGATCATCACGGGACGGACGGGCATCGGCAGCTCGCCCTCCGCGATCAGCACCAGCTCCGAGGGCAGCAGCGGGGTAAAGCCGTTTTCCGCCAGCCACTTCATATGCTCCTCAAAGCTGCGCGGGCTGATCGCCAGATTGTCATATTCGCCGCTGCGCGTCACGTCGTGGTACATCAGTATCGGCAGGCAGCTTACGCTTGCCGCCTGCGCCGGCGCGGCTCCGCCGAGCGGCACCAGCATCAGCAGCAAAAGCGCCGCCGCAATTTTTTTCAAGCTTTTCATTTCCTCAGTATTTCCTTTTTTGCCTCAGCTATTCTGCAAATAATAATAACAGAATATTTTTTCTATTGCAATATCGGCGCGCGGGGGTTATTATAGAATATAGAGTATTAAGGTAGATTTTCTGTGGAAAGGGAGAGCTTTATGACGATAAGCAAGGATATCATTTACATCGGCGTCAACGACCACGCCGTAGACCTGTTCGAGGGTCAGTACCGCGTGCCGAACGGCATGGCGTACAATTCCTATCTGATCCGTGACGAAAAGATCGCCGTCATGGACACCGTAGACCGCAGCTTCACCCACGAATGGCTGGACAACCTCTCCGCCGCGCTGGACGGCAAAAGACCGGATTACCTCATAGTGCAGCATATGGAGCCGGATCATTCGGCAAACATCGCCAATTTCCTCAAGGTATACCCCGAAGCCACGGTGGTGGCGAACCAAAAGACCTTTGTCATGATGGAGCAGTTTTTCGGCGAGGGCGTCTGCAAGAACAAGCTGGAGGTCAAGGAGGGCGACACGCTGAGGCTCGGCAGACACGAGCTGACCTTCGTTTTCGCGCCGATGGTGCATTGGCCGGAGGTCATGGTCACCTACGACTCCGCCGACAGGGTGCTGTTTTCCGCCGACGGCTTCGGCAAGTTCGGCGCGCTGGACGTTGAGGAGGACTGGGCGTGTGAGGCGCGCCGCTACTACATCGGCATCGTCGGCAAATACGGCATGCAGGTGCAGAGCCTGCTGAAAAAGGCGGCGGGGCTGGACATTCAGATCATCTGCCCGCTGCACGGTCCCGTGCTGACGGAGAACCTCGGCTATTATCTCGGACTGTACAATACATGGTCGTCCTATACGGCGGAGAGCGAGGGCGTCTGCATCGCCTACACCTCCGTTTACGGCAATACAAAGCGCGCGGTGGAGCTGCTGGCAGAGCGGCTGCGCGCCCGCGGATGTCCGGCGGTGGAGGTGCACGATCTCGCCCGCTGCGACATGGCGGAGGCGGTGGCGGACGCCTTCCGCTACAACAAGCTGATTTTAGCTACCACCACCTACAACGCGGAGATTTTCCCCTTTATGAAGCATTTCATCGACCATCTGACGGAGCGCAATTTCCAGAGCCGCACCGTCGGCTTCATCGAAAACGGCTCGTGGGCGCCGCTGGCGGCTAAGATCATGCGCGGCATGCTGGAAAAGAGCAAGAATATCAATTACCTTGCCTCTCCGGTGACGCTGCGCTCCGCGATGACGGCGCAGAACCGCGCCGAGATCGAGGCGATGGCGGACGAGCTGTGCCGCGAATATGTGGCGCAGAGCAGCGAAAAGGCGGACAAGAGCGATTTCAGCGCCCTGTTCCGCATCGGCTACGGGCTGTATGTCGTCACCTCCAACGACGGCAAAAAGGACAACGGGCTGATCGTCAACACCGTCACCCAGCTCTCCGACTCGCCCAACACCGTCGCCGTCACCATCAACAAGGCGAATTATTCCCATCACGTCATCAAGCAGACCGGCATCATGAACGTCAACTGCCTGTCGGTGGACGCGCCCTTCAAGGTGTTTGAGGCGTTCGGCTTCCAAAGCGGGCGCAGCGTGGACAAGTTCGCGGGCTGCGAGCCGGTGCGCGCCGACAACGGGCTGGTGATACTGCCCAAGTATATCAACGCCGCCTTTTCGCTCAAGGTGGAAAATTATGTGGATATCGGCACGCACGGCATGTTCATCTGCTCCGTCACCGAGGCGCGCGTGATGAGCGACCGCCCGACCATGACCTATAATTATTATCAGGAGTACGTCAAGCCGCGTCCCGACCTTGAGGGCAGGAGCGGCTACGTCTGCAAGGTCTGCGGATATGTATATGAGGGAGACGAGCTGCCGGAGGACATCGTCTGCCCGCTGTGCAAGCACGGCGCGGTGGAGTTTGAGAAGATCGGCGGATAAAGCGTCGGCGCCCCGCAAGCAGGCTCGCCGCCTTATACGAACCGCCGTCCGCCGCAGAACACCGCCAGCGGCGGCTCGCGCATTGCCGCAATATCCTCGTCCGGGCGGCCGCGCACGGCGAAAACATTGGCGCGCTTGCCTGCCCGAACGGTGCCGATGCTGTCCTCCAGATGCGCGATGCGCGCACTGTCAACGGTAGCCTGCCGCAAAAGCTGCACGCAGCTCAGCCCGCTCTCGCGGCGGGCGAGGAACTCCATGCCCGGCGTGGCGAGGAAGGAGCTCATGCTGCAATCCTGCCCCCAGCCGACGGGAATGCCGGCGTCATACGCCATACGCAGGCTGCGCACCATCGCCTCAAAGGCGTCGCGGCACTGCACGGCAAGCTCGGAGCCGCCGTCCCGCGCCTCGTCAAAATCGCGCCAGAACGGATAGGCGGCGGCAAGCGTCGGCACGGTCGCTGAGCCGGAGCGCAGGACAGCCTCCACGCACGCCTCGTCCATGTAAGAGGCGTGCTCGATGGTGTAGACGCCCGTCTCGGCGCAGAGCAGGATCCCGTCGCGCCCGTGGCAGTGCGCCGCCACGTAAGTGCCGCAGCTCCGCGCCGCGCGCACCAGCGCCGCCAGCTCCTCACGGGTGGTGACCAGCTCGCCCGGCTCGCCGCCCAGATTTGCCACCGAGCCGGTCGCCATGTATTTGATGAATTCCGCGCCGTGCACCACGTCCTGCCGCACGGCGCGCATCATTTGCGCAGGGTCGTCAAGCTCGCAGTACAGGCTGCCGAAGGTGGAGTTGCCCTTGGCGGTCGGCGTGAGTATCAGACCGCAGGAGATGATGTCCGGACCAGGCGCCGCCCCGCGGCGGATGGCGTCGCGGATGGCGATGTTGACATAGTCCGCCCCGCCGCAGTCGCGCACGGTGGTGTAGCCCCAGCGCAGGAAGGTCTGCGCGTACAGAAGCCCGCGCGTCATGCTCTCCAGCGGACTGCGCGCCGCCAGCGCGGCAAAGTCGCTGTCGGTAAAATACAGGTGCGCGTGCAGGTCGATCAGCCCCGGCAGCAGCGTCGCCCCCGCGAGGTCGAGCGTCTCCTCCGCCTGCGGCGCCGTGCCGGGCGCGAAAATGCCCTCGATCAGCTCCCCGCGCAGCAGCACGTCGGCGCGCTCGCCATCCCAGCCCTCGGTCAGCTCCGGCACCAGCCGGCAGTTTTTCAGTAAAATCATATTTCTGAACCTCCTTGGTAATTGTTCGTCCTGCGCTTCAGCCGGGCGGCAAGCGCCGCGGAAACGAGGCAGACCGCCGCGCCCAGCGCGAAGGGATAGGCGGGGTCAGCGCGGTAGATATAGCCGGAGACCAGTCCGCTCAGCGCGCCGCCGAGGCAGCCGACGGAGGAATTGACGGCGTTCATCAGCCCGTGGTCGCCCCGCGCCGCCATGTCTCCGAAGACGGAGCTGGTCAGCGCCGTAAAGACCGCTATTGCGGCGTAAAACAGACCGCCGGAGATGATGAAGCCCACCCTCCCGCTCAGCACGGCGCCTGCACAGGACACGGCGCAGAGCAGTGCGGCGGTGATTATCGCCGCCATGCGCCGCTTGCCTCCCGCGAGACGCATGCCCAGCGTGAAGTTGACCAGCATCGCCAGTGCGCCGGTCAGGCAGCGGACGACCCCGCCCATGCCGGGCGTCAGCCCAAGCTGATCCTGAAGATAGAAATTGAAGCTCTGGTCAAAGGCGCTCTGCCCCATCAGCGAGCTGACGGTGACGGCAAAGAGCAGCATCAGACCGACGGGCGCTGCGGCGCGGCAGCGCAGAAACGCCGAAATGGGGTTCTCCTCCCGCAGTATGCGGCGCACACTGCCGATGGAGTCGCTCTGCGGCTGGTCCTGCCGCACGGCGAGCAGCATCAGCGCCGCCGCCAGCAGATGCAGCAGTCCCTGCGCGGCATATGCCAGCCGCGGCGAGATATCCGCCAGAAAGCCGCCCAGCAGATAGCCCAGCGCGGGCAGCGCGGAGGAAACGACCGAGGTCGCCACCATATAGCGCGCCCGCTCGCCGTCGCCGGTGCAGCCCAGCAGATACGCCATCACGCAGACCATGGAGCAGTTGCCGAGCATGTTGGCGACGCTGCGGGCGAGGATAAAGCTCCAGACGGCGGGCGCCGCCGCCGGCAGCAGGGACGCCGAGCCGCTGAGGATAAAGCTCAGCACGATGACACGGCGGTTGGAATATGCCTTGCCCAGTCTGCCGAAAAACGGCGCGAAAAGAATGACCAGCATCAGCCCGATGGAGGAGGAAAGTCCCTGCACGTCGGTACCGGCGCCGATGGACATGAGGAAAGCCGGCGTGGCGGGCGCGCCGACGCCGGAGGAAAGATAGAGCGGCAGGGTCGCCAGCACCAGCCGCAGCGGTGCGCCGAGGCGCTTGGACATAAGCACCCTCTCCCGAAAGATATTATTATTGCTGTAATTGTAGCATGTTTTGGACGGCATTGCAATAAAGCGGAGAAAATATATGCGAAGGTGCAGGAACTTTACTGCCTCACCGCTTCCGTCAGCGCATCGTTTACGTCAACGCACAAGCCTTCCCCTTCGTGGAAGGTGACGGCGGCTGCGCCGCAGGCGGTTTGATCTCGCAAATCTGACGAAAGGTTGCCAATCGGCACGAAGAATTGATTTTTTTGTCTATTTCCTTTAAAAAAATTTAACTATGAAAGCTTATTATTGTATTGTATGTCCAAGAAAAGTATGTTAAAATGAAACTAATCCGTTTCAGGATATTTTTAAAGGGGTGGACCGAGATGAAAAAACGAATTACCGCAAAGAAGAACTGTCACCGGAGTCCCGCGCCCGGACAGCACAAAAAAGCCGGCAGCCTCTTGCTGGCGCTGATGCTGCTGTTCAACTTGATGGCAGCCGCCGTGCCCAGCGCGGTCGCGGCAAACGCCTTGGGCGAATACGAGGGATATTTTGAGGTATTCGACGCCGAGGCGGTGGAGTCGTCCGTCGCGCCGAGCGCGGAGATGCGCGCGGAGGGAAAGAAGTATTATGACGCCGAGGTGACGTATCGGCTGTATTTCGACTCGGTGAACGAGGAACGCCGCGTGTACAGCGGAGCGCAGGTGCTGACGCTGTATCCGGCGGAGAGCGGCATGGCGTACGCCGATCAGGGCACGCTGAGCGCG
>JAFTDT010000041.1 GCA_017453985.1 Clostridia bacterium | reverse complement strand
GCCTCACTTTCTATGAGGATCGTGACCGCTCCGGCTATACTTTCGAGCAGCGGGAAGGCTACCAGCGCATGCGCCGACAGTTGCTGGACCACAAAATCGACATCCTCATCATCAAGGACTTCTCACGCTTCTCCCGCCGCAACAGCCGAGGGCTGGTAGAATTGGAGGATTTACGGGATTACGGCGTCCGCATCATTTCTATCGGAGATGGCATCGACTTCCCCAATGACGATGACTGGCTGAAGATCCAGTTCCAATTTCTTATCAACGAGATGCCTGTCACCGACACCTCCAAAAAAGTCAGGGCGGTAGTCAATCGGCGGCAGCAAGACGGCAAATGGCTTTGCGCCGCTCCATACGGGTACATCATCAACCACCGGCAGGAGTTTGAGCTCGTCCCCACCGAAGCGGAGATCGTCCGCACCATCTTCCGACTCTATCAGGAGGGCTGTGGCTACAAGAAGATCGCCAACTACCTGACCGACGAGGGCATCCCCACGCCACGCATGTCCGAGCGGCAGCGCAAAGAGGCGGAGGGCAAGGAGTACAGGCGGGAGGTCAAGTCCGCCTGGGCGATTGCCACGGTGCAGGGCATTCTGGAAAACGACTTCTACATCGGTACCCTGCGCCAAAGCAAATACACCCGCAAAAAGATTAACGGCAAGGATGTAAAAAAGGACGAGAGCGAACACATCGTCATCGAAAACCATCATCAGCCCATCATCGGCTATCGGGAGTTCGCTACGGTGAAGGCTCTGCTGGAGCGCCGCTCCGCCTCCCACTACCGGGGACAGAAGAAGTATGACAACGTCTACTCCGGTTTCTTAGAGTGTGGCGACTGCGGCAGCCCCATGTTTGCCATGAGCCGCGCCGATCTCAAGGACGCCTACCGCTGCGGCACCTATCACCGGCGGGGGCTCAAAGCCTGCACCAGCCACCACATCCGGGTGGACAAGCTGGACGAGATGCTGAAGCTCTATCTCCGGAAAGTCAAAGACTACTCCGCCGCTATGATTGAGCGGCTCAACACCGAACTTGCCAGGGAGGACGAGGACATAAGGGAGGCCGACCGCAGCGAGGAGAATCTGGAGGAGGTGCTGCTGGAGCTTCAGGAGGAGCTGAAGGCCACCAAGCGTCAGCGGATCCGGGATATCATGAAGCACCCGGAGCAGGAGGCCATGCTGGAGGAAACCTACGACAAGCTGGAGGACGACTTGGCCCAGCGGATTGCGGGCATCCAAAAGCAGATCGACATGACCGTGGACAAGCGCAACGCCATCATCCGAGTCAACCGGGCAGCCAAAACGGCGCTGGAGGTCTTCGACGATGTGCTGCATAAGAACAAGCTGGACCGCAACGACTTGCATCTCATCATCGACCGAATCAAAGTTTTTGAGGAGCATGTGGAAATCAAATTAAAAGCAGACATTGACTGCCTCTTGCGGTGTGGTACACTCCCAAATGATTCGGAGGACGCCGCAAATTTTAACCAAGGCATCATGGATAGCTTACAGATTCAGATAGTCCAACACTCGGAGAAGCGAAAGGACAAGGTCTATGATGTCAATGTTATCAGCAACGGCGAGCCTCTTGAGATATACACGGAAGCAAACGGGAGCGTTATATTCAGAAAATACTCGCCCGCGGGAGAGCAGAGCGCGATCGCCGTCAATCTGTGCGATTCCATATACCGCACGGCGGCGCGCCCCTTTGTCATATGCGACCGCGACAGCGTCATAGCCGCCTCCGGACCGATGAGGCGCGAGCTTGATTCCAAGCCCATCACCTCCGAGCTGGACGCCGTGATGGGCAGCCGCCAGACAAAAATATGCGACGACGCCGTTACCGTGACTCATGCCGTGCCCGGCGTGGAGGCCAGCCTTGTCGTCCCCGTGATAACCAGCGGCGATCTGTGTGGCTGCGTTGCCTTTCTGCACAGCGAAAACCCCATCACCGATACCGATGTAAAGCTTGCTCAGGCGTCGGCGCTGTTCTTTTCAAAGCAGATGGAAGCATAATTTTTGATCTTTTTACCATTAAATGTGCTAAAACACTTGATTTTTCCGCAATCAGGTGGTATAATCGGCATGTAATTAAGGTGTAAGCATGGAGAGTGGACTTGACGTCCACTCTTCTTTAATGATTTGGAGTGAAGATATGACCGGAAAAGAGATCATAAAAAGAGTATCCGCTCTGGCGGAACCTATATGCGCCGCAAACGGTCTTTCTCTGTGGGACGTGACCTTTGAGAAGACCGGGCGCAGCTATATGCTCACCGTGTTCGTCGACCGCGAGAGCGGCGTGAACATCGACGACTGCGAGCATGTCTCCCGTGCTGTCGATCCGCTTTTGGACGGCGATGAGTTTGCCTCTCTGCCGCCGTATACCTTTTCCGTTTCCTCGGCGGGGCTGCAGCGCAGGCTCACCCGTCCCGAGCATTTTGAGTGGGCGGTCGGCAAGAGCGTGGATATCGCCTTTTACAAGGCAAGAGGCGGGCAAAACGGCATGACCGCCGTTTTCCGCGGCAGACAGGACGACGCATATTTATTCTCCACGGCGGAGAACGAAGACATAAAAATACCCGCAGCCGAGATTGCGGACGTGCGGCTTCATTTCGATTTTTAGTAGGAGGTTTGCAAAATGGCAAACGAGATAATCAAGGCTCTGGACGACCTTGAAAAGGAAAAAGGCATCAAGAAAGCTTACATGCTCGAGCGCATATCCCAGGCGCTCGTCGCCGCCTACCGCGCTCTTTACAAGCGCGATTCGCAGGGCGCGGCGATGGACAACGTATTTGTGGAGATCGACGAGGAGAGCGGCGAGATAGCCATGCATTCCGTCAAAAGCGTTGTCGAGGAGGTCGCCAATCCGGTCACGGAAATATCGCTTGAGGAGGCGGCGCAGTATTCCGCGACGCCCGTCGTCGGAGACAAGGTGCGCATCGACATCGACATGCATTCCTTCGGGCGCATCGCCACCCAGACCGCCAAGCAGGTCATAATCCAGGGGATCAGAGAGGCGGAGCGCAACATAATCGCTGAGGAGTTCTCCGGCAAGGAGCAGGAGATCCTCACCGCAGTGGTATCCCGCATAGAGCCGCGCTATGGCAATATCATCGTCGAGCTCGGCGGCCGCCGCGACCATACTGAGGCGATGCTTTCCTCTCAGGAGCTCATCGCGGGCGAGAATATCCGCGAGGGCGACCGCATAAAGGTATATGTCGTCGAGGTGCGCAATGCGAGCCGCGGTCCGCAGATAATCCTTTCGCGCACGCATCCCGGGCTGGTCAAGCGCCTCTTCGAGCTTGAGGTTCCGGAGATCGCAAACGGCACCGTCGTGATATCCAGCATCGCGCGCGAAGCGGGCAGCCGCACCAAGATGGCGGTGTATTCCATAGATGAGAACGTCGATCCCATCGGCGCCTGCGTCGGTCCCAAGGGCGCCCGCGTCAACAGCATCGTCGCGGAACTCAAGGGCGAGAAGATCGATATAATAAAGTACAGCGACGATCCGGTGCAGTTCGTTGCCGAGGCGCTTTCTCCCTCCGACGTCATCTCGGTGCAGATGAAGGAGGACGGAAGCGGCTGCTCTGTCGTCGTGCCCGACGACCAGCTCTCCCTCGCCATCGGCAAGGAGGGTCAGAACGTGCGTCTTGCCGCCAAGCTCACCGGACTGAAGATAGACATACAGCCTGAGAGCCAGGCAGACGAGGCTGCGCGTCAATAAAAACGGACGGAGGGATATACGCATGGCAAAAAAGATACCCATACGCCAGTGCGCGGCATGCCGTGAGCACAGGGAAAAGCCTTCCCTCGCCCGCATAGTCCGCACACCCGACGGTCAGATAACCTATGACCCTCGCGGCAAGGTTTCCGGCCGCGGTGCGTATATCTGCAAGCGCCTTTCCTGTCTGGAAAAGGCCATTAAGACCAAGGCTCTGAGCCGCGCGCTGGAATGCGCGATAAGCGATGAGGTCTACACCCAGCTCAGATCCATGATGGAGGAGGACGATGACGCCGATGGATAACAGACTCTCTTTTTTAGGACTGATGTACCGTGCGGGAAGTCTCGCTATCGGCGCCGACAAGTCTTATGACGCGGCAAGGCGCGGCAAGATCAAGCTGCTGATGCTCGCCTCCGATGCGGCGAAAAACACGGTATCCGGCGCAAAAAACGCGCTGCGCGAGAAGGACGTGCCTCTGGTCACTCTTCCTTATACAAAGGCTGAGCTGGGAGACGCGCTGGGCAAGGGCGAATGCTCTGCGCTTGCCATATTGGATTTCGGCTTTGCGATCTCGTTTTGCGAACGGATGGGCTTTGCGCCCGAAAGCGAGACGCTCCGCAGAAAAAGCGGCATTTCCGCAAAAAGCAAAGCAGACAGGGGGAATAATGAATGATAATAAAATATAAGCTTTCCGAGGTCGCCGGTGATTTCGGGCTGAAGAGCAAGGATATCTCCGATATACTCGCCAAATACTCCAAGGCTCCAAAGAGCAATTCGCAGGCGCTGAGCGAGGATGACCTCAACATCATCTTTGACGCGCTGAGCCAGAAGAACCAGATCGAAAGTCTGGAGATGGTGTTCGCTCCCGCTGCCGAGGCTGCCGAAAAGCGCAAGAAGGACGCCGAGGAGCGGCTGATCCGCCAGCAGAAGGAGGCGGAGGAGCGCGTCATCGCCGAGCAGAAGGCGAAGGATGCCGCCGAGGCAAAGCGCAGCGCCGCCAAGAAGCAGGCGGCCAAGGCTCCCGCCAAGGCGCGCCCGCAGACTCAGACGGTCACGCCCGCACCGCAGGCTGAAAGCTCGGCGCCGCAGGCTCCGCTCATTGAGGAGGAGCGCAAGAAGCAGCCCAAGGTGCATTATGTAGACACACGCGGCTCCAGCGTCAACCTGGAGCGTTATGACGAGCGCATGGAAACGCTCGTGCCGCAGCAGGCGGGTAAATACAGCCAGCAGCAAAGCAAGCAGAAGCTGGTGCGTCAGAGCCAGAAGCGGCAGCAGTTCGTCGGCAACAAGCGCCGCCAGGAGGAGCAGGAAAAGCTGCGCCGCCTCGAGCAGCAGGCGCTTGCCAAAAAGGCGCCGCTCAAGGTGCTGATCCCCGACGAAATTTCCGTCGGAGAGCTTGCCTCCAGGCTGAAAAAGACCGCCGCCGAGGTCATCAAGCAGCTTATGAAGCTGGGCGTGATGGCGTCGGTCTCGCAAACCGTGGACTTTGACACCGCCTCTCTCGTGGCAATGGAGCTGGGCGCCGTGCCGGAAAAGGAGGTCGTCGTCACCATCGAGGAACGCCTCTTTGACGAGCGCGAGGACAAGGAAGACGAGCTGGTGCCGCGCGCGCCGGTCGTGGTCGTGATGGGTCACGTCGATCACGGCAAGACGAGCCTGCTCGACGCCATTCGCCAGACCAACGTGGTCTCCGGCGAGGCGGGCGGCATCACCCAGCATATCGGCGCTTACCGCGTACAGATAGACGGCAAGGACATCACCTTCCTCGACACGCCGGGACACGCCGCCTTCACCTCCATGCGCGCACGCGGCGCGCAGGTGACGGACATCGCCATACTGGTGGTCGCCGCGGACGACGGCATCATGCCGCAGACGATCGAGGCGATAAACCACGCCAAGGCGGCGGACGTACCCATCATCGTGGCGGTGAACAAGATGGATAAGGAGGGTGCAAATCCCGACAGAATAAAGCAGCAGCTTACCGAATATGACCTCGTTCCGGAGGAATGGGGCGGCACGACCATCATCTGCCCCGTTTCCGCCGTGAAGAAGGAGGGCATCGACAATCTGCTGGAGATGGTGCTGCTGACCGCAGAGGTCTCCGAGCTGAAGGCGAACCCGAACCGTCTTGCCAAGGGTACGGTCATCGAGGCAAAGCTGGATAAGGGGCGCGGCCCCGTCGCCACGGTGCTGATACAGAACGGCACGCTGAAGCACGGCGACATCGTCATTGCCGGCACCGCCGTCGGGCGCGTCAGGGCGATGACCAACGACCGCGGACGCAAGATAGAGTCCGCCGGTCCCTCCGTGCCGGTGGAGATCGTCGGTCTTTCCGACGTGCCGGGCGCGGGCGATATTTTCTACGCCGTTGAGGACGAGCGCATGGCGCGCACGCTTGCCGAGCGCCGCCGCTTTGAAGAAACCGCTCAGCGCACTCAGGTCACGCAGAAGGTCACGCTGGAAAACCTCTTCAGCCATATCGAGGAGGGCAGCATAAAGGACCTCAATATCATTGTCAAGGCGGACGTGCAGGGCAGCGCCGAGGCTGTCAAGGCTTCGCTGGAGAAGCTCAGCAACGAGGAAGTGCGCGTCAGGGTCATACATTCCGGCGTCGGCGGCGTCAACAACAGCGACATCATGCTCGCCAGCGCCAGCGGCGCGCTGATAGTCGGCTTTAACGTCCGTCCGATGGCGGGCGTGGCGGAGGCGGCGCAGCAGCAGGGCGTGGAGATACGCCTCTACCGCATCATATACGACTGCATCGAGGAGGTCGAGCAGGCGATGCGCGGCATGCTCGCGCCCAAGTTCCGCGAGGTCGTGCTCGGTCACGCGGAGATACGCCAGATATTCAAGGCGTCCGGCGTGTCCATCGCTGGCTGCTATGTCACCGACGGCAAGATGCAGCGCAACGAAAGCGTGCGCATAGTGCGCGACAATATCGTTATCCACGAGGGCGCGCTCTCCACCCTGCGCCGCTTTAAGGACGACGTGAAGGAGGTCGCACAGGGCTTTGAGTGCGGCATGAGCTTTGAAAAATACAACGACATCAAGGAAGGCGACATAGTGGAAGCCTTTATCATGGAAGAAGTGCGCCCGTAAATCCGAGGAGGTAAAAGCATGCCCTCAAACAAAAAACGTATGGGACGGATAAACGAGGAGGTGCTGCGCGAGCTTTCGACGGCGCTGCGCACCGTCAAGGATCCCCGCCTCTCCTCGCTGATGATAAGCGTAGTCCGCTGCGAGGTCACAAACGATCTGCGCTGGTGCAAGGTATCGCTCAGCATACTCGGCGACTACGATGAAAAGGAAGTGAAGAAGGGTCTTGCCTCCTGCTCGGGCTATCTGCGGCAGGAGCTTGCCCGCTCGCTCGGACTGCGCTATACGCCGGAGCTGGTGTTCAGCCTCGACAACTCGATAGCGCATGGCGCGCACATTTCTCAGGTGCTGCGCGAGCTTGACATACCTCACGACACGGAGGACGAAGATGACATTTGACCTGCTTTGCAAGCTGCTGAAGGAACGGAACGATTTTCTCATACTCACACATAAGCGCCCCGACGGAGACACTTTGGGCTCGGCGGCGGCGCTTTGCCGTATTCTGCGAACGCTGGGCAAGCGCGCCTGCGTGCTGCCGAACTCCGGCGCCACCGCCAGATATGATTTTCTGCTGGGCGGACTGCTTGCGCCGGAGGACTTCGCGCCCGCCTGCATCGTCGCCGTGGATATCGCGGACGAGGCGCTGCTGCCGCCGGAGGCTGAGGCTTTTCGCGGAAGGACGGACATATGCATCGACCACCACCCCTCCAACACGCGCTACGCCGCGGCGCTGTATCTGGAAGGCGAAGCCGCTGCGGTCGGCGAGGTGATATTCAAGCTGTACAAGACCTTCGGCATCGCGCCTGACGTGAAAATTTTGGAGGCGATATACGTTTCCGTCGCCACCGATACCGGCTGCTTCCGCTTTTCCAACACCACCGCGCTCGCGCACAGCATCGCGGCGGAGTGCATCTCCGCAGGCGTGGACTTTCACCGGCTGAACGTGGAGTTTTTCGATAGCAAGTCCCCTGCACGCTTCAAAATAGAACGCGCCGTCTTTGACAGTCTGCGCTTTTTCTGCGGCGGCAGGGCGGCGGTCGCCCGCCTCACGCAGAAGGATATCGCCGCCGCAGGCGCGGGCGTCGACGACCTTGATAACCTTGCCTCTCTGCTGATGCAGATATCCACCATACATATCGCTTCGCTGCTGCAGGAAAACGCGGACGGAAGCTGGAAGGTCTCCGTGCGCTCGCGCGCGCCGGTCAGCGCCTCCGATATCTGCCTGAGCTTTGGCGGCGGCGGTCATCCCCGCGCTGCGGGCTGCACCATGCACGGCGACGCGGAGGGCTGTACCGCACAGCTCGGAAACGCCTTTGAAAGGGCGCTTGCGAATGTATAACGGACTTATAATATTGGACAAGCCCGCGGACTTCACCTCGCACGACGCGGTGGCAAAGACGCGCGGCATTCTGCGCCAGCGGCGCATCGGTCACGCCGGCACGCTCGACCCTCTTGCCACCGGCGTGCTGATATTGCTGCTTGGCTCCGCGACCCGTGCCAGCGAGCTTGCCAGCGGACACGACAAGGAATATATCGCCGCGCTGCGCCCCGGTCTGGCGACGGACACGCAAGACATCAGCGGACGGGAGATCAGCCGCGAAGCGCGGGAAGTATCCGCGGACGAGCTTCGCGCCGTGCTGCCGCGCTTTTGCGGCAAGATATCGCAGGTTCCGCCGATGTACTCCGCCGTGCAGGTGGAGGGAAAGCGCCTCTATCAGCTCGCCCGCGCCGGCAAGAACGTGGAGCGCGCCGCAAGAAGCATAACGATACACGAGCTGGAGCTGCTGGAGGGACGCAGCCCCGAGGGCGATTTTTTCCTGCGCGTGCTGTGCTCCAAGGGCACTTACGTGCGCACCCTCTGCCACGATATCGGCGCGGCGCTGGGCTGCGGCGGCTGTCTCGCCTCGCTGCGCCGCACGCGCAGCGGCAGCTTTGGGCTGGAGCGCGCCGTGACCTTTGACACGCTTGCGGAGGCCAGCCGCCGCGGCGAGCTTGCCGAGCTGATAATCCCCACGGACGAGCTTTTCAGCGAGTATCCCGCGATCAGCGTCACGCCCGACGGCGCCGCCAGAGTGAAAAACGGCGCCTTTGTCGCCGCCGGACAGATCTCCTCCGGCAGCATTCCCGCCATAGGCGGTCTTTGCCGCGTATACGCTCCCGACGGCGATTTTCTGATGCTCGGGCGCAGCGGCGAGCTTGAGCGCGGCGGCGAGGCGGTATTCGGATATAAAAATTTCTGGAGCGTCGAATGATGAATAAAAAGGTATTTGCATTGGGCTTTTTTGACGGAGTGCACATCGGACACGCGGCGATACTCCGCAAGACCGTCGCTGTCGCGGCGGAGCGCGGACTGACGAGTGCGGCGCTCACCTTCCGCACGCATCCCCGCTCCTTTGTGCTGGGCATATCGCCGCGTATGCTGACGACCCTTGAAAGGCGGACGGAGCTGATACGGCAGACGGGCGTCGCGGAGGTCGAGGCGCTGGACTTTGACGCCGAAACCGCCGCCATGGGTCCGCAGGAGTTCATCGAAATGCTGCGCGGACGCGGCTGCAGCTATGTCGTATGCGGAGAGAGCTTCCGCTTTGGCAGAAACGCCTCCGGCAGCGCCGCCGACTTTGCCGTCTGCGGGATGGAGGCGTTCGTCTGCCCCGCAGTGAAAAGCGCGGACGGCGATACCGTGTCCTCCACCGCGATACGCCGCTTTGCCGACGAGGGCGAGATGGAGCGCGCCGCCGCGTTTTTGGGACGCCCCTTCACGCTGGACGGCTGCGTGGGCAGCGGCTTTCGCATCGGGCACACCATCGGCTTTCCCACCATCAACCTGCGCTGCGACCCGGATCTTCTGATCCCCCGCCGCGGCGTGTATGTTTCCAACGTCGTGCTTGACGGCGCGCGCTTTCGCGCCGTGACCAACGTGGGCACCCGCCCCACCTTCTCCACGGCGGACATCGTCAGCATCGAAAGCTATATCCTCGATTTTTCCGGAGATCTGTACGGAAAAAAATGCTCTGTGGAGTTTATGAAATATCTGCGCAGCGAGCAAACCTTTGGCGACGCGGAGGCGCTGCGCCGCAGGATCGCCCTCGACGTGAAAGAGGCTATGGAATTTGAGGAGGCACACTATGTCTGATATCCTTGCCGAGTTCAAAATATTTTTCAGCAACTTCAACGCGCGCTTCGGCACGCTGGTCAACATCATCCTTTGGCTGGCGGTGCTGGCTCTTGTGCTTTCGGTCTTTATCCGCGCCATAGCCGCCGGATATGCCCGCCGCAAAAAGACGCCGGTCAAGGTGCGCCGCCCCGACGACAGCACCTGCGAGCACGCCTGCGAGAGTCTTTCTCAGGCGATACGTATCCCCACCGTGACCGGCAGCGCGGCAGAGCTGGAGCGGCTGTACGAGCTGCTGAAGCGCAGCTATCCGCGGGTGTTTTCCACGCTCGGCGTGCTGCATCTGCCAAGCGGCAGCATACTCATGCGCTGGAAAGCGTCGGAGCGCACAGAGCAGCTTCCGGTCATGTTCTGCGCGCATCTTGACGTGGCTCCTGCCGGAGACGGCTGGAACGAAGATCCTTTCGGCGGCATGCGTCGGGACGGAAGGATATACGGACGCGGCGCGGTAGACTGCAAGGGCACGGTGATCGCGCTGCTTGAGGCGGTGGACATGCTTTTGCAGGAGGGCTTTGTCCCGCGCCGCGACATATACTTTTCCTTTGGTCACGACGAGGAGACCGGCGGCTTTGAGGGCGCCGCCGCGATAAGCGATCTGCTCACCAAGCGCGGGCTTAGCTTTGACATGATACTGGACGAGGGCGGCTGCATAGTCAAGGAGCATCTCGGTGATAAGGGCTTCCCCGCGGCGCTGATCGCTCTCGGAGAAAAGCTGTCATGCAGCTTTACCCTGACCTCCTCCGCCAAGGGCGGCAGCGCCAGCGCACCGCCGGCAAGGAGTGCCTTCGGCGTGCTCGCTGAGGCGGTGTGCCGCCTCGAAGCCGCGCATATGCGCTGCCGCATACTGCCGATAACGCATGAATATCTGCGGCAGTCCGCGCCGGCGATGTCCTTCGGCAAGCGTTTGATCGCCGCCAACATGCCGATCTTCAACAAGTTCTTTCCCGCCGCCTTCAAAAACAACCGCCGGATACTCGCGCTGCTGCGGACGACCATGATAACCACCTCTCTCTCTGCCGACAACGCCGAAAGCATGCTGCCGTATCATGCCCGCGCGGTCGTCAACGCAAGACTGCTGCCGGGAGATACTCCGCAGAGCGTCCTGCGCCATATATCTGAGCTGCTGAGCGACCTGCCGGTGGACGTTGCCATGACTCACAGCGACGAAAAGCACGTCCCCATCACACCGACATCGCATCCCATGTACCAGCTCCTGTGCCGGACGCTGACCGAGCAGTATCCTTCCCTCACCTGTGTGCCTACTCTGACGACGGAATCCACCGACAGCCGCCATTACCGGCATCTCAGCGACTGCGTGATCCGTTTCCGTCCGTTTTTCGAGGATAATGACGACACTCCCCCGCACGCTGCCAATGAAAGCGTATCCGAGCTTTCTCTCGGCGCGGCGGTCGATCTGTACGCCGCTTTTATCAAAAAGCTGTAAAGGAGGCGCCGTATGTTCAAGCGTCACAATTTCTGGCTGCAGCTCGGGCTGCTCATCGCACTCGTGCTGATAGTCGCCTACTTCTTCCCCAATCTCGGCGACGCGTCCACCGGCAAGGGGCTTTCCGTGCGCTACATCGACGTGGGGCAGGGAGAGGCGATCCTGATTTCCTGCGAGAACCAGCACATGCTGATAGACGCCGGTCCTGCCGAGTCTTCCGAAAAGCTGGTTTCCTATCTCGATAATTTCCGCCTCAGGACCATCGATTACGTGGTGGCGACGCACCCGCACGGCGACCACATAGGCGGCATGCCGAGCGTGCTGAAAAGCTTTCAGGTAGGGCTGTTCATCATGCCGGACGCCGCGGGTAACTCAGTGTATTTTGAGGACATGCTCGACGCGATAGCCGACAACCACTGCGAGACCTCCTATGCGCAGGCAGGCGACCGCTATGCCATCGGCAATGCCTTTGCCACCGTGCTCTCGCCGCAGAAGGACATGTATTCCGAAAATCTGAACGATTATTCCGTGGTAATACTGCTGGAGTATCAAGGCTTCAGCTTTCTTTTCACCGGCGACGCCGAGGCGCAGACCGAGCTGGCTTTGCTGCCGTCCCTGCCGGACACGGTGGACGTGCTCAAGGTCGCCCATCACGGCAGCAGCACCTCCACCACGCCGGAGTTTTTGGACGCGGTATCCCCCGTTTCATACGCCGTGATCTGCTGCGGCGCGGGCAACGACTACGGTCACCCGCACAAGGCGGTGCTGGACAGGCTGACGGCGGCGGGCGCGGAAATATACCGCACGGACGTAAGCTCCAATATCCTCATCAATGTGACGGAGGGCAAAATGAATGTGTACACAGACCGATGAATACTACGTGCTCGACCGCAGAGAGGGCGAAGTATTCGTGCTGGTCGGACGCGGCGGCGAGCTGAACGTGACGGAGCTGCCCGGCGAACCGCGCGAGGGCGACGTTTTTATCCTCGGCAAAGACGGCTTTATTCCCTGTCCTCAGGAAAGGGCGCGGCGGGAGCGGCGCATAAAAAATAAAATGCTGCGCCTTTTCAAAAGGCGCAGCTGAGCGAGACATTTTTTATCTTATCTCTGCATATAATTATTTTAAAAATATTTTTCCCGTCCGCAGATTTCGACGCTTTTTTCGCTCCGGGCGTGGTAATATGATATCGGAAAGCAAAAACTGCTTTCTGCCCGACGCTCCAAGCGAGCATGTCCGGCACCGTTCATATCTTTATCCCCACAACCCTATTCTCAGCGCCCGCAAACGCGGGCGCACTTTTTTTATCCGCCGTATTCCTGCGCCGTGAGCAGCCGCAGACTGTCCTCCGCCAGCTTCACGTCACCCGCCGTTACCGCCGCCGGACTGCCGTAGCGCGCCTTGAGGTATACCGCGCGCAAAGGCGCGTCCGTCTTGCCTTCAAGCACCCGCTGCGCGGACGCGGATATCTCCAGCGAAGTCTCGCTGCTGTACCGCGTCACGCCCCTGGTACGCAGCAGCTCCAGATATTCCCGGTACACCTCGCGCACCTTCGCGGCGTTGCCGCGCTCCTTCCTCTGCCAAAAGCGCAGACTGCGCCGCCTCTGCCTCGGCGGCTCCTTCTCCAGCTCCAGCTCCAGCTTTTCGCCGCTGTCCTTGCGCCGCGCGGCGCCCGCCTTGAGCAGCAACAGAACGACCGTCACTATCACGACTATCACCAGCACGGCTATAAGCGTATTGCTCCATGTGATCTTTTCCAAAAACTCCGGCTTTTCAAACAGCCTTTTGTCGATAGTGTCTTCTGTCAGCATATCGACATAGCCGCCCTGCATATCCTCCAGCTTCGGCCACAACTGACTTTCCGGCAGGATGTATTCTATTTCCTCCTCCTGTATCTCTTGCGGCCCCATGCCAAACAGCAATGTCCATATATACGCGAGCAGCGCTATCGGCACCATCAGTATATTTTTCAAAAAGCCGAGATGCGGCAGCAGCGCCCTTATGCCCAGCGCGAGTGCGGCAACGCCGCCCAGCGGCAGCACGAAAAAGCCGATATTTCCCGCCTGCCACTTGCTGCTGAGGATATTTCCCGTTCTGCGCGCACGCAGCGCCAGCGCGCCGAAAAGCACGCTGATGGGCGCAAATATGCGCGCGGTCAGACTTTCTATGTCTAATTCTAATAACTTAACCTGAAAATGCACAAACGACAGTCCCACTATCACTATCGCCAATACCGCCATGACCCGAAACTCGCGCCGGTATCTCCACAGCTCCGTATCGTAGCCGCCCTTTGCCAAAAATATCACTATGTATATCAGCGGCAAAGCGGTACCGACGAACGAGACCGTTCCTCTCGCCCACAGCAGTCCCAATGCAGGCGTCAGCGCCAGCAGCAGCCGCGGTACTGCGGAATTAAACCTCACCGCCGCAAGGCTTGCCGCCAACGTCAGCAGACATACCACCGCCGACGGGATATATGCGTCTATAAACGGCGGGAACATGCTGATGACCGCAAAATAAAAGCATACCCACGCCGTCAGGCGGAATGCCGCAAAATTTTTCATTCCTCCTGTCTCCCTTCTATCACGCAGACGCGCCCGTCCGCGCCGCCTCTCAGCCGCGCCACGCACGCCTCCGCCCTCTCGTTCAGCTCCGGCGTTATCACGATGCAGCCGCCGCTGCCCATGCCAGCCAGCGCACAGCGCTCCGCCAGCCGCTCGAAGGGAGCGAACTGCGCAAAGCGCGATACGCCCAAGCGGCGCTGCAGCTCCATATAATGCATCCTGCCGATGCCCTTCTCCATCTCAAATAAATCTCCGTTGGAGCGAAGGGCATAGGGGATTTTATGCTTTTCCAGCGTTTCGCAGACTGTCCGCACCAGCGAAAGACATCGCTCCTTGGTATTGCGCTCGGTCTCCTCCATATTCACCACCACCGAAACGTCGACATCGGTGGTGAAATCATGCTTTTTTACCATCAGTCTGCCGGTCTTTGCCGTCTGCGACCATGAGATGCTTTTCATCGGCTCGCTGCCGGTATATTCCCCATAGCCGAGGATGAGACTGGGGTCCTCGCAGATAAAGCGGCGCACGGAGATATCTCCCAACAGACCGCCCAGCGCAAGCACGTCCGGCTCATCATCGACCAGCCTCGCGGTGCATACCACTTTCCTGTCCAGATCGAACGAACGCACGCGGCTCTTCAGCCCGAGGAAATCCCCCGTCTCGATATACACCATGCCGAGAGTATGTATCCCGCGCTCCTTGAGCGAGATACGCATCCTGCCCCTATGTGTCCGCCGCGGCATGAGAAAAATATTTGTCGCATACATTTTGCTGAAAAAATCTCCTACAAAATGTCGGCGTATCCATTCCTCGTTTTCTCGCACCTCCACTGCCTCGCCAAACAAAAAAGAATAACTGACGAACATCATCGGCCACGGCGCGGTGTTGCGTATGCGGTAGGTGAGCGTCGCCACCTCGTCCGGCTCTGTCAGCTCCATATCCAGCTCACAGCGAAAGACTATTTTTTCCGGGTCCCGCAGCAGCGTAAAAGCCTCCAGCGCCACCACCGTCACGATGACGCTGAGCAGTATCGTAATATACATAGATTATTCCAGCGGTACAGACAGCGTCTCAAGCAAATCGCTGATAAACATCGCCGTATCCATATGGCTGCCGCTGCTCATGGCGATGCGGTGCGCCAGCACAGCCACCGCCTCCTTTTTCACGTCCTCCGGCGCCACATAGCCGCGTCCCTCCATGGCGGCGGTTATCTGGCTGGCGCGACATAGCGCGAGCGAGCCGCGCGCCGAGACGCCGTAGGCAAGCTTGTCGCTCCGGCGGGTGGCGGTGATTATCGACATGATGTAATTCATCACGTCCTCGCTGACCTCCACCTTGCGATATTCGCTCCGCAGCTCCGCCAGCTCCTCCGCCGAAACTACCTGCTCCAGCCGCTCGACTATCTCCTTCGAGTCCTCGCGCCTGAGCACCTGCTTCTCCTGCTCCTCCGTCATGTAGCCCATCGAGAGCTTCATGAAAAAGCGGTCAAGCTGTGCCTCAGGCAGCGGGAAGGTGCCGTATGACTCCACCGGGTTCTGCGTAGCCATGACTATGTACGGCTCGTCAAGACGGAAGGTCGTGCCGTCCACGGATATCTGCCGCTCCTCCATGACCTCCAGCAGCGCCGACTGGCTGCGCGGCACGGCACGGTTTATCTCGTCGGCAAGCACCACGTTGGCAAAAAGCGGTCCCTGACGGAACTCAAACTCGCCCTTCTTCTGATTGAAAAAGTGGATGCCCGTGAGGTCGGACGGAAGTATGTCCGGCGTAAACTGTATGCGCTTGAAATCGCCGCCGATGCTCTTGGAAAAAGCGCGCAGAAGCATGGTTTTGCCGGTGCCGGGCAGGTCCTCCAGCAGCACGTGTCCCGACGCGACGAGGCACACGCCGAGCTGACGTATGATCTCCTCTTTTCCTATGATAACCTTGCCGCAGCTCTCCTGCAGCTTCTTATTGTATTTTACAAAAATTTCCGTATTCATTATTGCCTCCTGAAATACAAGTCTGTACGAATGCATATGTGCATATTAGCACATTTTTTTGCTTTTTTCAAGATTTTTTTATTCACTTTTGCATAAAATTCGTATTGAAAGATATATGTATAAAATTCCGCCGCAGTAAAAAACCACGGCGGAATTTTTATTAAACCTTATTTTCTTCTCCTCGATCCAGAACGCTTGTCATTGTGTGATTTTATATCAGACATGCGGCTCTCGCTGCTCTGCATAAACGCCTTCAACTTGCTTTCAAAGGAGTCGTCCTCGCTCTTCTGCGGCTCCGCAGTCTGCAACGGTGCGGATGAAGCCCGCTCTTTCTGCTCCGACGGCAGCGCCTTTTTGATGGACAGGTTGATCCTGCCCTGCTGGTCAACGCCGATCAGCTTGACGTTTACCGTCTGCCCTTCGCTCAGATGCTTGCTGATATCGTCAACATATGTATTGGCGACCTCAGAGATATGCACCATGCCGCTCTTACCTCCGGGCAGAAGTATAAATGCGCCGAACTTGGTTATTCCGGTCACCTTTCCCTCATATATCTTTCCGATTTCCAGATCCATTTACCGGCTCATGCCTCCCTATTTACTTGAAATGTCAACGAAGATCTTCTCTCCGGGATATATATAATCAAGACTCTCGCGGGCGACCTTGGCAATATATTCCTCGTTCGCTCCGTCCTTGATGACGCCCTCAAGCTCGTCGTTTCTTATCTGCTGGCGCTCCAAAAGCTGCCGCAACTCCGCCTGCTCCTGCTTCTTCTCGCTTATCTGTATTTGCAGGGAAACAAGCGTAAACGCGGCATATACGGCAAATATTGCGACGAAAACCTTGGTCGCTATACCGACTTTTTTCTTCTTTCTCACGGGAAGCCTCTTTTCTCCGGAAATATGCCTGAATATCGTCAAAATACTATAGTTTTCTTTATTATATAGATACTGCGGCAAAATGTCAAATTTTTATTAAGCAAGAGGCAATATTGCAGACGCCGCTCCCTTGCCGGACGCGCGATTTTTGCATACGCAAGGCTCGATTTTTTGCAAAGCTCTTGACAAAACTATCCGCTTATTGTATCTTTAATAAGCGGCGGTGGATTTGAAAACGCCTCCGTTGCCGCAACAGGACATAACGGGGCGTGCCCCGTGCTAAAAATGAATATCGGTGCTAAGCTCCTTGCGGAGTTTCACATATACGGAGAGGTATCGAAGTGGGGACGTTTGCGAGCGCCGCCTGTGGCGGATGAAGCGAGCAAAAAGGAGTGGCAGCGGTCGAAATTTTGCGAGCGATACGCGCGCAGAAAATTTCGGGTACCGCAACAGGACATAACGGGGCGTGCCCCGTGCTAAAAATGAATATCGGTGCTAAACTCCTTGCGGAGTTTCACATATACGGAGAGGTATCGAAGTGGTCATAACGGGGCTGACTCGAAATCAGTTTGGGCGCAAGCCCACGCGGGTTCGAATCCCGCCCTCTCCGCCAAAAAGCAAAAGCCGCGTCAGCGGCTTTTGCTTTCTGTTCTATTCACTCTTCTCTCCGCTCCCCACGCGGCTTTTTCCAGTGAAAAGAGAAGAGAGAAAAGTGAAGAGAAGTGGTAGCTTTTCGCTATGCGAAAAGCATTTTGTTATATTATGACCGCCCTTTCTTGATTGATTCATTGTTTTATGCTATAATATATTGTGAAAAAATCTTGATATATCGGGATTTGCGGAGGTGAATATATATGGATAAAGATTTTTTATTTACAACAGATGAATATATATGTGGTGTGAGAACAGTTGCAGTTTTAGTAAAAGATAATAAACTTTTAGTGCAAAGAGATAGAAATGGAAATGAATATGCATTGCCAGGCGGTCATATAAAAATAGGCGAATCATTAGAAGACGGTTTGATCCGTGAGACATTGGAAGAAATGGGTGTTGTTATTAAATGCAACCGTCTCTTGTGGAGCGAAGAATGTTTTTGGGAATGGAATGGAAAACAAGCGCATCATATTGTATTTTACTATTTGGTAGGATTATGTAATGATAAAGAAATTCCTGATAATGGAGAATTTGTTTCTCATAAAGATAATTGTGATATAGTTATCGGATGGATTCCGATTGAACAACTTCAAAATATAATCATATATCCGGAATTTTTGAAAAAAGAAATATATAATTTGAAT
>JAFTDT010000040.1 GCA_017453985.1 Clostridia bacterium | reverse complement strand
GAAAAATGTTATTCTGTCATTCTGAGGAACGCAGTGACGAAGAATCCCCTCCGTCCGGCGCCGTGCTTGGCCCGCAAGCGGCGGCAAGCGATTTAATACGCGGCAACGCCGCGCCACCTCATCCGTCCCTGCGGGACACCTTCCCTCAAGGGGAAGGCGTGCAGATCCCCTCCCTCAGACGGCGTAGGGCGGGGGCTTGCTCCCGCCGCATCAGGCAGATCGCTTCCGTCAGACGGCGGGAGATAAACCCCCGCCCTACCGTGCGCTGACGGAGGCGCTTTACGCGCCGCGCCCTTACGCCTATCGGCGCAAAGGGGGCAAGTCGGGGAGCGTCTGACGGGTGCATGCCGCCCACTCTGTCCCTCCCTTTGAAGGGAGCGTCTGACGGAGGCGAGCCGCCCGCTCGGTCCCGCCCTTTGGAGGGAGCGTCTGACGGAGGCGAGCCGCCCGCCCTGACCCTCCCTTTGGAGGGCGGTCGCAGCCAAAAACGCAAAAAACCGCCCAAAAAGTGAAAAAAACACCCCAAAACCGCGAAAAAAATATGCGATGGTAGCCATAGGGTCACTATACAAAAATAACATGGCATGCTACGCTTTTAATGGGGTTATGTCCCCAAAAATAAAAAGCGGAGGGCTTTTACTATGAAGAAGAGAAAACGCATACTCTGTGCGCTGATGGCAGCGATGATGCTGCTGGCGCTCGTTCCCGCGCCGGCTCTGGCGACGGGAAGCAGCCCTGACGCGCCGCAAAAGGAGATTTATCTCGGCGGCGAGCAGGAGGCAAACGAAAACACAAACGGCGTCACGGGCGACGCGGAAGAAAACCTCGACGCGGCCGCCCCTGCGGCGGACGCGCCGCTGGCCGAGGTCACCAGCTACGACCTCTGGGTCAGCGGCGTGCGGGTGACGAGCGAAAACATGCACGACGTTTTGAACAACGGCGGCAGCGTCGTCTTCACCCCTGCGGCGGACGGCGAGCCGAACAAGCTGACCCTGACGAACGCGAGCATCACCGGCGCGATAGACCCCGCCGATATTTACTGGTGCGCCGGCATTTACGGCGACGTCGACCTGACGCTGGAGCTGGTCGGAAAGAGCTCCATTACTGTGTCCAGCGACAATGCATGGTTTAATGCGGGTATTCGTATGCTTGGGCGCGAGCTGACCGTCATCGGCGACGGCTCCCTGAGTATCGAAGCCCTGTACGGCTTGGAAAACCGCGGTATCGAGGCAGCGAGCGTGATCATGCAGAGCGGCACGCTCAACGTGACCTCCGCAGACAGCCGCACTCCAAATCATGCGCAGGCAACAAGCCTTGCCGTAGCCGCCGCCCTGACCGTAAACGGCGGCTCGCTCACCGCCACGGCGGGCGCGGCAAAGAACGGCAGCTACGGTATTAGCGACAACTCCGTCACGATAAACGGCGGCAGGGTGATCGCAAGCGGACAGGTCGGCGCGTATAGAAACGCTCCCGATCTCTCCGGCTATACCGGTCGTGAAGTAAAGGTGAGCGCGAATGCGAACGGCGCGAGTGCGTCAAATTGGAACGGCACGGACGCGCTGACGGGCTTCAAATACGTCAAGATCGCGCCGCTTTTCGCCAACTACGACCTCTGGGTCGGCGGCGTGCGGGTGACGAGCGAAAACATGCACGACGTTTTGAACAACGGCGGCAAGGTCGTCTTCACCCCCGCGGCGAACGGCAAGCCCCACACGCTGAAGCTGACAAACGCGAGCATCTCCGGCCCATACTCCAACACTGTCGATCCCGAATGGTGCGCCGGAATTTACGGCAAGCTCGACCTGACGCTGGAGCTGGTCGGAGAAAGCTCCGTTGTCGCGAGCAACCGCACCACAACGTTCGATGCGGGCATTTGCATGAAGGATAATGAGCTGACCGTCATCGGCGACGGCTCCTTGAGCATTACCGTCATCAGCGGCTTGGAAAACAGGGGCGTCGAGGCAGCGAAGATGGTCATGCAGAGCGGCACGGTCAACGTGATCGTCCATGCAAGCCGCGACGCCGCTGATCCGCAGTCCTCATGCTATGGCATAAGCGCCGCCCTGACCGTGAACGGCGGCTCGCTCAACGTCACGGCAGGCAACGCCGCAAGAGGCAGAAGCTACGGCATTATCGGCAGCCCCATCAAAATCAACGGCGGCACGGTGGAGGCGTTCGGACTGCACGGTGCGTATAAAAACGCTCCGGATTATTCCGGCTATGTCGAACCTTATATAACCGTTGGCAGTCTCAGCTCGGATGCGGTGCCGTGGAACGGCACGACCGCGCTGACGCTCTTTTACTACGTCAAGATCGCGCCTTCCGTCAAATATGACCTCTGGGTCGGCAGCGTGCGGGTGACGGAGCTTAACATGCGCGACGTTTTGAACAACGGCGGCAGCGTCGTCTTCACCCCCGCGGCGGGTGACAAGCCGAGCACGCTGACGCTGACGAACGCGAGCATCACCGGCGAGATACATCCCGTCGATCTTCAATGGTGCGCCGGCATTTACGGCGATATCGACCTGACGCTGGAGCTGGTCGGAACGAACTCCATTACTGTGTCCAGCAACGCCGCCTGGTTCAATGCGGGTATTCGTATGTGTGGGCGCGAGCTGACCGTCACCGGCGACGGCTCTCTGACCATCTCTGCCCTGCGCGGCAGGGAAAACCGCGGTATCGAGGCAGAGCGCGTGCTCATGCAGAGCGGCACGCTCAACGTGATCTCTGCGGACAGCCGCACTCCAGAGGATCAATCAACAAGCCATGCCGTCAACGCCACACTGACCGTGAACGGCGGCTCGCTCAACGCCATGGCGGGCGCGGCAAAGAACGGCAGCTACGGCATTATCGGCAGCCCGATCAAAATAAACGGCGGCACGGTGGAGGCAAGCGGACAGTCCGGAGCGTATAGAAACGCTCCCTATCTCTCCGGCTATGCCGATCCTTATGTAAAGGTGAGCGCGAACGCGGACGGCGCGGACGCGGCAGTGTGGAACGGCACGGACACGCTGACGGGATTTAAATACGTCAGAGTCGCGCCTCCCGTCAGCTACGACCTCTGGGTCGGCGGCGTGCAGGTGACGAGCGCAAACATGCGCGACGTTTTGAACAACGGCGGCAGCGTCGTCTTCACCCCCGCGGCGGGTGACAAGCCGAACACGCTGACGCTGACGGACGCGAATATCCGCGGCACGAGGATCAGCGCCACTTCTTGGGTCGCCGGAATTTACGGCGACATCGATCTGACGCTGGAGCTTGTCGGAACGAATACCATTTATTCGAAGATGAACGCCTACTGGTTCAGTGCGGGCATTTGTATGCTTGGTCGGAAGCTGACCGTCACCGGCGACGGCTCCCTGAGCATCGAAGCCCTGAGCGGCGTCGAAAACCGCGGCGTCGAGGTCGGGCAGATGCTCATGCAGAGCGGCACGGTCAACATAATCTCCGGGGACAGCCGCGAGCCAAATGGTGATGCCTCAACAAGCCATGCCGTCAACGGCGCTCTGACCGTGAACGGCGGCTCGCTCACCGCCACGGCGGGCGCGGGGGCAAACGGCAGCTACGGCGTCATCGGCAGCCCTATCACGATAAACGGCGGCACGGTGATCGCAAGCGGACAGTCCGGCGCGTATAAAAACGCGCCCGATCTCTCCGGCTATGACGAGCCTGCTGTAAAGGTGAGCGCGAGCGCGGACGGCGCGGACGCGGCAGCGTGGAATGAAACGGACGCGCTGACGGGCTTTAAATACGTCAGTATCGCTCCGGCTCTCGTCAAATATGACCTCTGGATCGGCAGCGTGCGGGTGACGGAGCTTAACATGCACGACGTTCTGGGCGACGGCGGCAGCGTCGTCTTCACCCCCGCGGCGAACGGCGAGCCGAACAAGCTGACCCTGACGGACGCGAGCATCACCGGCGCGATATACGTCGATATTTACTGGTGCGCCGGCATTTACGGCGATATCGACCTGACGCTGGAGCTGGTCGGAACGAACTCCATTACTGCGGACGACTACGATGCATGGTTCAATGCGGGCATTCGTATGCTTGGGCGCGAGCTGACCGTCACCGGCGACGGCTCTCTGAGCATGTCTGTCCTGAGCGGCGTCGAAAACCGCGGTATCGAGGCAGCGAGCGTGATCATGCAGAGCGGCACGCTCAACGTGACCTCCGCGGACAGCCTCTCGCCAACTAATGAGCAGGCAACAAGCCATGCCGTCAACGCTGCCCTGACCGTAAACGGCGGCACGCTCACCGCCACGGCAGGCGAGGCGCAGGACGGCAGCTACGGCATTATCGGCAGCCTGATTATTATAAACGACGGCACGGTCGTTGCAAGCGGACAGACCGGCGCGTATAAAAACGCTCCCGATCTCTCCGGCTATGCCGAGGGTCAGGTCGAGCCCGATGTAACCGTGAGCGCGAGCGCGGACGGCGCGAATGCGGCAGCGTGGGACGGCACTGCCGCGCTGACGGGCTTCAAATACGTCAGTATCGCTCCGCCTCTCGTCGAATACGGCGTTTGGGTCGGCGGCGTGCAGGTGACGAGCAAAAACATGCACGACGTGCTGGGCGACGACGGCAGCGTCGTCTTTACCCCCGCGGCGGGTGACAATCCGCACACGCTGACGCTGACGGACGCGAGCATCACCGGCGCGGACCACGCCGTTGATGATGAAATATGGAATGTCGGTATTGCCAACGGCATGCACCTGACGCTGGAGCTGAAGGGCAGCAGCACCGTCACCGCCGGGAATGCGCAGGCGCCTGTCAGCGCCGGATTGTTTGCCAGTGAAGAGTCTATCACCGTCGTCGGCGATGGCACGCTTACCGTCACCGGCGGCAGCGCCGCAAGGGTAAGCGCCGGTTTTCTCGGCAGAGCCCTGTATGTAAAAAAAGGCGCGGTCATTGCCAGGGGCGGCAGCGCCGCAGAAAAGAGCGTCGGCGTATATGCAGAAGAGCTTGGCGTAGTCAGCAATGGCACGGTCATTGCCGAGGGCGGCAGCGCCGCAGAGAGCATCGGCGTCATGGCATATTACATTGGTATGACCGCCGGCTGCACGGTGGTGGCGAGCGGACAGACCGCAGCCCTTCCTTCGCAGGAATTGGGATACTCCTTTGACTATGACTTCGGCGGCGACTTCGTCGTGACGGTAAGCGCGAACGCGGACGGCTCGGATGCGCAGATATGGGAAGCGGGAATGCCGCCCTTTAACGACAGCCGCTTCAAATACGTCAGTATCGTGCCGCCTCTCGTCGAATACGACGTTTGGGTCGGCGGTGTGCAGGTGACGAGCAAAAACAGGCGCGACGTCTTTGGCGATGCGGCGGAAAACGGCGGCACGCCCACCGTCGTCTTCACCCCCGCGGCGAACGGCGAGCCGAACAAGCTGACGCTGACGAACGCGAGCATCACCGGCGCGCAGATTCCGGGCATGTTTACAGATTACAGCTACGGCATATACAGCGCGAACGAGCAAACTGACCTGAGGCTGGAGCTTGTGGGCGAGAATACCGTCACCGGCGCGGACACACGAATCAGCTATGGAATTATGCTTGCGATCGACTCAAAGCTCACCATAGCGGAAAAGGGCGTCGGCTCGCTGACTGCCTCCGGAGGAGAGGCGATAAGATATAGCTGCGGCGTCGATGCACGCTGGCTGGTTGTGGAAAGCGGCACGGTGCGCGCCTATGGCGGAAAAGCCGACGACTATAGCAGGGGCGCCTATGTACACCTTACCTTAAACGGCGGCTATTTCTCCGCCGTCGGAGGGGAAGCCGAGAACAGCTACGGCCTCCAGAATTATACCACTTTTACAAAAGCACATCATAGCATAACCGGCGGCACGCTGGAGGCGTGCGGCAACAGCGGCGCGCTTGCCTCCGACATTTCCGGCGAGCAGAATCTCCATTGGGCGATCCCCGACTTCTACGGCTATGGCGAGCCATATGTAAAGGTGAGCATGAGCGCGGACGGCGCGAATGCGCAGGAGTGGAACGGCACGACCGCGCTGACGAACTTCAATTACGTCAAGATATTGCCGCATATCGTCAGGTACGACCTCTGGGTCAGCGGCGTGCGGGTGACGAGCGAAAACATGTATGACGTTTTGAACAACGGCGGCAAGGTCAGGTTCACCCCCGCGGCGAACGGCAAGCCGAACACGCTGACACTGACGGACGCGAATATCCGCGGCGGCGGAGGTAAAGAAACTGAATATTGGGTCGCCGGAATTTACGGCAAGCTCGACCTGACGCTGGAGCTGGTCGGAACGAATACCATTAAGTCGAACATGAACGCCTACTGGTTCAGTGCGGGCATTTGTATGCTTGGGCGCGAGCTGACCGTCACCGGCGACGGCTCCCTGCGCATCGAAGCCCTGAGCGGCATGGAAAACCGCGGCGTCGAGGCAGCGAGCGTGATTATGCAGAGCGGCACGGTCAACATAATCTCCGGGGACAGCAGCGAGCCAAATTATTCGCAGGCAACAAGCCATGCCGTCAACGGCGCTCTGACCGTGAACGGCGGCTTGCTCACCGCCACGGCGGGCGCGGCAAAGAACGGCAGCTATGGTATTATCGGCAGCCCTATCAAAATAAACGGCGGCACGGTGGAGGCAAGCGGACAGTCCGGCGCGTATAACAACGCTCCCGATCTCTCCGGCTATGCCGGTCGTGAAGTGAAGGTGAGCGCGAGCGCGGACGGCGCGGACGCGCAGAGGTGGAACGGCACGGACGCGCTGACGGGCTTTAAATACGTCAGGATATCGCCTCCTTTCATCGACTACGGCGTTCTGGTCGGCGATGTGGAAGTGACGAGCGAGAACATGCACGACGTCTTTGGCGATGCGGATAAGAACGGCGGCACGCCGACCGTCAGGTTCACTCCCGCGGCGAACGGCAAGCCGCACAAGCTGACGCTCACGAACGCAAACATTGTCGGCGCGGCGAAATTTGCGGTTGCCGCAATTTTGGCGGAGGGCGTCGATCTGGAGCTGGAGCTTTGCGGCGAGAACAGGATATACATGCCGACCAGAGCGGGCTACATTCACGTCATATACATTGTTGCCGGCGATCTTACCGTCAGCGGCGACGGCTCGCTGGATATAACGATGGGAGAGCTTGATTACTACGAGTCCGCCGGCATCGTGTGCGAAAAAGTGACGGTGGAAAGCGGCACGGTACGCGTCTTCGGCGGCAATGTCCGTTCTGACGGAATGAGCTTTGGCGTGTGGACCGGTCGTCTTGTCATAAACGGCGGCTCCCTCACTGCCGTCGGCGGCGATGCGCAGGATAGCTTCGGAGTTGCGTTTTGGGAAGTCGCGGAAATATACTCCTACGGCGGAAAAGACCGAGATGAAGAGTACATACCTGCCGGCAGCGGGCTTGTCATAAACGGCGGCACGCTGGAGGCGCGCGGAAAGACCGCGGCGCTGAACAAGAGCCCCGACCTCTCCGGCTATGACGAGCCGTATGTGACGGTGAGCGAGAGTATGGACGGATATGACTCCGGGGAGTGGGACGGCGTGAGCGAGCTGACGGACTTCCGCTATGTCAAAATCGCGCCCGAAGCCATAGTCGAATATGACCTCTGGATATCCGGCGTGCGTGTCACGGAGCAAAACATGGGCAACATACTCGGCGAAACGAAAAACGGCACGCCCACGGCGAGCTTTGACCCCGAAACGAACACGCTGACGCTGAACGATATCGAGATCACGCGCGAAGGCATGCATACGGTAGACCACCTCACCAGCGGCATCTTTGCCGACGGCATGGAGCTGCGGATAGAGGGCAGCGGAAAAATGAGCCTGTCTGATGACTGCCAGTTCTCGGTATTGATGTGGAATCGGAACGGCGAGCCCTCGCTGACGCTGTGCGGCGACTTTGATTTCCGCGGCGGCCTTTACGGGCTTGACGTTCACGGAAACCTTGTCTTTGAGGGCGGCGCGGTCAAGGCGCACAATATATCCGCCGGCTCTGTATATTTCCGCGGCGGCACGGTGGACGCCTATTCCAACCACGAGGCGTTCTATGCGGTCAAAGGCTTGCGTGGGATCGAGCTTGACCGGCTCATGCGCATAGAGCTGCCGGTGGACGGACAGATCGTGCGGTATGATACCACGGGAATGGTGGGATATGTGATAGAGGGCGGCGAGAGCTGGACTGAACACGTCCGCATCGCGCCGAGGCCGAAGGCGGAAACGGAGATAGAGCTGAGCTGCGAGCCGCTCACCTGCTCCCCCGGCGAAACCGTGACCGTCACCCTGACCCTGCGCGAGAAAAACGGACGGCTGATCCGCGGCGCGGAGGTCGAGCTTGACATAGACGCGATCGGCGAATATCCGCTGCTGCGCACGGACGCCGACGGCACGGCGACGTATTCCTTTATCGCGCCTGCGGAGGACGAGCACTGGATGACGGCGACCTATTATGGCGACGCAATGCGCACGGTGGCTCAGGCGCGCGCGGTCGTGTATGTTACGAGCGAAACCGTCACCGTGCGCCTCCACGATCCTGTAGGCGTCGTGCCGGAGGGAACGAGCCTGATCGTGCCCAAGGGAATTTGGGGCGGCAGTATATTTGAGGGGCAGAATGAATGGCTTGTGCGCATCGGAGATCAGGCGCCTGAGATGTATTTCTTCCGCGGCTGGGAGCTTTTTGGAGAGCTGCCTCGGCTCGAAAGCCGCGGCGAGCAGGCGATGCGTCACATAGAAGAAGAAGACTCATGGAAGGAAAGACCTGTCATGGAGGATATCGACCTTGTTGCGATATGGGAAGAATATCCGATAATCGAGAGCGTATCCATGATGCTGAACACGCGCATAGCGGGATTGTCCGCCGCGGAGATATCGGCGGAAGACCTGCTTAGCGTGTACTCCGACGCGCCGTACTATATCTATACGTCCGCTCTATATATGAAGCCGCTCTGGCGCGACGCGAACGGAGAGGTCTTCACAGGCGTCTTTGAGGAGGGCAAGACATATCGCGTTTCCGCGTGGATACAAACGTATGAGGATTCCGCATACCGATTCCTCGGCTGGAGGAGCGGCGAAAAGCTCCCGCTGTATCTCAACGGCGAGGAGAAGGCTTGGGACGGAATGAATTATGGCTCCCAAATATATGTTTCCGTGCCGTTCACGCCGCTCCCGCAGGACCAGCCCGTGGCGGAGGTAGATAGGGTGGAGATAGAACTGCTCTATGCCGCGCCGCGCGTGGGCGAGCCGATACCCGTCATGCCGAATGTCAGGGTCAATGGCGCGGAAGCCATTGTCGTAAACACGCGGATGATGATGGAAATAAACGGCGAGCCCGCAGCGCCGCCCGCCAACACTTACGGCGTCGGTCGCTACGCTGTGAAAATCACCCTTGCGCCGAACCTGCGGTACTCCTTTGCGGAAAATGTAACGGTAGATGTTACAGATATGAACGGCGAGAGCTACCACGCCATAATACAGCCGAACTCGGACGGCACGCTGACGTTCTATGGACAGTCGCATGAGGCAATCGAAAGCGAATTGTTTGCGATAGCGGTCAGAGGCGGCACGGCCTCCGCGGCGCGCGCCGCGGCGGGAGAAACGGTCACGCTGACGGCGGACGAGGCGGAGAACGGATATGAGTTCGTGCGCTGGCAGGTGAATTATCCGGAAACGCTGGAGCTTGACGCTTCCGCGTCGCCCGTGACAGGCTTTATCATGCCGGAGGGCGAGGTCAGCGTGACGGCTGTGTTTGCAAGGCTCGGCAATATCACGCTGGCGCTGACGGACGAGGAGGGCGGAGCGCCCGTGGAGTTCGCGGTACATAAGATACTGCGCTGGAAGGGCATGGATCACGCCTCGACCGGCGAGCCGACAGAGTACGGCTACGACCCGACGGATACCGGCAGCGCGCTGACGGTGCTTTCCGGCGGCGCACCCGTGCCGTACAGCGACGAGGTGGCGGATATCGTGCTGGATATGCTGATGAACGCGGAATATGCCCGCTATACGCAGAACGGCTTTGGAACGCTTTCGCTGCGGGGAGGCGAAGGCGCGAGGGAGTTTGTCCTCGTCGGAGTCGTGAACGGCGTGGACACGGAGCTTATGAGCGTCACGGTGGGCGAGCGCGGCGGCTATGTACATGCGGAGGTCTGCTCGCTGGCGCCGGGATTTGTGCGCATGACGCTGAACGGCACGGAATACGCCTTCGCCACCCCCGGCGACGTCAATCTGGACGGCAGAATGAACGCAATTGATTGGATAAGCATTATGCATTGGACGCTTCAAGGGTCGACTGAAGATGATACCAAGCCTTCCGATTCTGCCTTTGAAATTAAGCTGAACGAAGAAACCTACAATCTCTGGATACTGCTGGCGGACATGACGGGTACGGATACCGGAGGATCAGCCGTATCCTCAAATTGGAATACGATGGTAAACGCGGTCGATTGGATAACCATAATGCAGCTAACGCTGCAAGCGTGGAAAGAGTAAATAAAAAGCATATAATCAAAGCCGGGAGAACATCTTCTCCCGGCTTTTGCTGTCCGCCGCAGGGCGGGGCTTGCTCCCTCCGTCTGATGGGAGCGGTGCGCTGACGCGGGCAGCGGTTCCCCTGCAACCTTCAGCGGCGGGGGGCAGAGCGGAGCCTGCCGTTTAAAACGCGGACGAGCATCCCCAGCAGATACGCCGCGAGGCAGATGCCGGCAAAGATGGCGATCCCGACCGGAAAGCCCCAGCGGACAAAGCCGTACCAGTCGTTGGTGCGCGGATACTCGCCGACGCCGTTTATCAGCAGATTGGCGGTATATGCCGAGCCGTACACAATCGGCGGCAGCACGGCAAAGGCGTTGTCGCGCCGCGTGAGCGGTTCTTCGCTCAAAAGCACCAGCTCCGCCGCCGCGACGAGCGGCACGAGCATGTGCAGCCACAGGCTTGGCCCTGTCAGCAAAAAACGGTAGCCGTACAGCGGACCGAGAAAGAGCATCACCACGGCAAAGGTCAGCAGTACGGCGCAGCAGGCGGCGTATTTCAGCCGTACGAGCCACCGCGCCGTGCTCCTGCCGACTGCCGCCGCCGCGAGCCAGACCAGCGCCGCCGCGCCCGCAAACAGATTGGACAGCGTGGTGAAATAGCGCAGGCTGCGCAGCCCGCCCGCCGTCAGCACGCCGTCCTCGCCGCGCATGGAAGCAAGCCACGCCGCCAGCACCGCCGCCGCGATGAAAATATTGAGAAATATGCGTATTTTATGCCTTATGTTTTTCTTCATTTTTCGCCTCCCAAGTCACCGTCACACACGCAGAAGCCTCCCTGCGCAAGCATGCGCGCCAGCGCGCGGGCGCGTTCCCGCGCCGAGTCTCCGGCAAGCGCCGCCCTGCGCCGCGCGTCGGCCGCAAACTTTATCATCACCGACTTCGGCAGAGCATAAAGCATGAAGCTCATATCCGCCTCATCCCACTCTCCGACACAGCCCTTGGCGCCGTCACTCCTCCAGCCAGAAGCCCGGCCAATAACAAGCATGAAATTCTTTATCAGCCGGCCATATATTTGTAAAATAATCTCTGTACGATTCGTTGTCCGTCAGTTTGATGATGTCACGCATAAAGATTTCACTGAACCAGCCGCCATAGTATTCTGATATCGGGCCTCCCATTCCGCACGGCTCATGTCCATCTGTGACATGACACCACCAAGTAAAGCCCTTTATTTCTGCTCCTTTTTCATTGCAGCAGTCAATAAAAGCATCAATACAGTCCGGATGGCAAATCAAATCAATCAAGCCATTGCCGACGGGCTGGATTTTCATATTTTCGAGAGCACTTTTAAGCGCCTGTTTTCTGAGCACGCTGTTTAACTCCTTCATGTTTTGATTTGCACAAGCGATTTTCGCAATCTGCTCGCACCATTATCCGTTGTCGCTTAAATCACCTGTATTTTTTGTATCGGCATTTGCCTGCTTTTTCTTTTCAGCCCTATCTTTTATGTCATCTGCAAAGTCATCATAAATAGCGGTCATCTTTTTCCCAACGTCTACCGCAAAATCTCCGAGTGCTTTTGCGCCAACTCCAAGCTTTCCAACTATGACTTTTCCCATCTGCTCCCTATCGTCTTTGCGCCTGCTTTCACAACGCAGACAGCATTTTTTTGTGTCGTCATCGAGTTCCATCCTGCAATCCTTACAAACATAGGATAGCTTTAGACCACACTTCGGGCAATGGTCATAACTAAGGTCGAAATTGGATTTCTCCTGATTCGCTATACATTCCGGGTTCATACAACCTTTAACCGCTTTTGCCATAGACTATTCTCCCTCACAACTCAAATAAAGTGTTTTTTCTTTTGAGGCAAGCTGTCTCCTGATTTCCGTAGTATCAAGCTTCAGTTGCCCTCTGGTTGCCCATGCTCCCCTGTTTGTTCCGTTATCCGAAACATCACACTGCGCAAGAAATCCGGCATTCTTAGCAATGTTATTCTTGATGAAGTATGAATACTCATCCAGAACTGTTGCCATTGCACCATATTCTTTCTCATTACAGTAAATTGCTGCCTTAAGCATTTCTGCTTGATGGATATAAGCATACTCCTGATTGATTTTGTTCATTCTTTCATCAATCAGTTTTGTTCTCTGCTTTTTAGCATCTTTATATCCGCCTTCTTGGAGATATTGGATATCGGATTGCATATTCAGCCTTAGTTGGAAAGATGCATCCGATAACGCTCTAAGAGCTTGGGCAATAAGCTCTCTTCTCATATCTTGGTTTTCCAAATCCATTGATTCATGATAAAGAGCAATGCCACTATAATACTGGGCAATTCTATCGTTCTGCTGTCCTTGAATGACCTCTTTGACATTCTTATCAATCTGATTGATTTGGTCAGCAATTTCTTCAAGCTGCCTTTGCATGGCTTTCATCTGCATTGCCATTGCCATAGTCACCGGATCAACGCCAATGGCAAAATTTTCCTTTTTTATGGGCAGCTTCTTGCCATACTTGCTGCCATCCATTATCTGTGCAAAAACCTCACCGGCTTTGTTCGTAGTCAGTTTGATATCTCCAGACTCAATTCCTTCAAGAGTCTTTTGAGTCATATCTACCACATATCTGCTTCCCTTCTTTGCTTTATCCAGCTGTGTTCCTGCAGGCGCCGCCTTAGCAACAGCATTATAGACTTCCTTCGCCGCATTCTCAGCTTCCATGATCCCAGTCTTCAGTCCGTCCGAAAGAAGAATAATCGGATAACTCGGGTCATAGGGTGATAGTTCCTTTTTCGATAACGGAGCTGATAAATCCATCGGATTCCTTACTTGCAGTTCATTCTTCATCTCACACCCTTGCTCCTTCTGAATATTATTTTGAATACACTTCTCATTTTTACGGACACGCCAATGTATTTACTGTGCCTCACGTCCGCGCCGCGCCAGCACCGCGACCGTCTCCACGTTCGCCGTGCGCTCAGACGGGAAAGCCGCGCCTTCCGCTTCGCACCTCAGCCGATAAAATCGGCGCACCCATTCGGGAAGCGTTTCGACCTCATCTTTGATTTTAACAAGAGTTCTCTTTCCTACCCTTTTGTCCATATAGGCAAATACGCGCAGCAGATAGTTATCCGAGCGCAGAGCCGCCGCGATATCCGTTTTCAGGAAAATAGTTATGGATTGGATGAAGTCCAAGTTGCACAGCTTGCATTCCTGCATCCACTTGCCCTTTTCCATTTCCTCGTAAGAAACCCGTTTGCCTTCTAAATGAAGCTGATGCACTTCCAGCTCCTGCGCGTACATCTCCGCCCATGAAAAAGCCGCCACTTCTTTTCCGCCGCAGTTGATGCTTCCTCTGCCATAGGAATTATGTACCTTGTGATAACTTGTATAAAAATAAGTAATCTTACCCTTGAGGGAGTCGCAAAGCAGAGCGTTCATCTGCTTTTTTAAATTGCCCCAAGATTTATATCCGCTCTTTTCTTCATGAATCATTTTCGGCTCCTTTCCTCGGCTCGCGCCGCGACAAAAGACACACCGTCTCAACTGGATTTTGATTGTACCACCTCAACTGTCGCATATTTTGAGACAGTTAAAGGTTCAAGTTTTTCCTTCACATCAATCCAGACCGAATACCTTTTCAACCAGATCCAATGTTTGCATTATGGTTCGGCTTTCAT
>JAFTDT010000039.1 GCA_017453985.1 Clostridia bacterium | reverse complement strand
GTAACGCTGCGCGACGCCGCGCTTCCACGCAAGCAGCGCCTGGCGGTCGAGCGCGCCCTGCCGCGGCAGCTCGCGGCGCAATGACGCGAGCGCGCGGCAATACTTTTCCACCGTGCTTTCGCTGCGCTCCTCCCGCCGCAGATGCGCGGCAAACGCCGCGACGCTCGCCTCTGTTATTCTGTTGTTCAAACCGTAGTTCCTCCTGTCTGTGTGTTGCCGTGTATATAGAATACACCTAAAAAGCAAGTTTCGCACTTGCTTTTTTATTTTTCTGCCGCCTCCACCCTTTTATGCAAAAAAACACCCGCAGAGCTGAGCGCAAACAGCAGCGTGAGATAGCCCCCTCGCCATGCATGGGGGCGCCGAGGGCAGATTAGCTCACCCGCTTGGCTGCTCTCCGATGAAATCGCCGCGTCACGCCCGGATATAAAAGACGCAAGGATTGGAGAGCAGTGACGAAAGCGCTCGGCAGGCAACGGAGGCTTTGCTCTTGACAAACGGCGGCGATGGGTATATCATATTCATCGTAATTGAATACTCGTCTTCGGGGCGGGGTGAAATTCCCCACCGGCGGTACAGTCCGCGAGCCGTTTTCGGCATGAACCGGTGCAATTCCGGTACCGACAGTATAGTCTGGATGAGAGAAGATATGGCTTGTAAAGGCTGCGCCCTGTCATGACCGACCGGGCGCTTTTTTTGCAAAATTCACGCCATATCCGAGGCAGCGCAATACTGCCGGAAAGGAACGCATCATGTCTCAAAAAATGGGTCGCACCCGCAGACTGGCGGGAGTCGCCATGCTTGGCGCCGTCGGCTTTATCCTCATGTTCTTCGATTTCAGCATACCCATCATGCCCTCCTTTATCAAGGTGGATTTTTCCGAGCTGCCCGCGCTTTTGGCGTCGTTTGCCTATGGGCCGATCTCCGGCGCCGCGGTCTGCCTGATCAAAAACGTCCTGCATCTCACGGTGGGGCGCACCGGCGGCGTAGGCGAGCTGTCAAACTTTCTGCTGGGCTGCCTCTACGTAGTTCCCGCCGGGCTAATCTACCGCCGCCTCCGTACCCGCAAGGGCGCGCTGCTCGGCTCGCTGGCGGGCTGCGTCGTTTCCGCCGCCCTGAGTCTGCCGCTCAATTATTTTCTCATCTATCCGCTTTACAGAAAGCTGCTTCCCATCGACGCCATTCTGAGCATGTATCAGGCGATCGACCCCTCCTGCAAGACGCTGTTCGACGCGCTGCTGCGCTTTAACGTGCCGTTTACCTTCGCCAAGGAGCTGATCGTCTGCGCCATCACCTTTTTGATATACAAAAAGCTCTCGCCCATGCTGCGCGGGAGAAAAAACGCATGATTGACGGCGGCGGCGCCTTGTTGTAAAATATACACAGTCTTATTGCAAAGGAGGCTCCGCAGATGCCGGACAGGGAGTTTTTCTACGAGTCCGCCGACGGCGCGACGCGCATACGCGCAATGGCTTGGGAGCCGGAGCGTCCGCGCGCCGTGCTGCAGATCGCGCACGGCATCTGCGGGAGCATCGCCGGATATGAGCATTTTGCCGCGCGCATGGCGTCGTGCGGCTTTGCCGTGGCGGGCAACGACCATCTCGGCCACGGCAAAAGCGTCCGGCGGGATGACGACCTCGGCTTTTTCGCAGAGGAACACGGCTGGGACTGCGCGGTGCACGATATGCGCCGTCTGCGGCTCATGACGGAGGAGCGTTTTCCCGGGCTGCCGTATTTCATGCTGGGACACAGCATGGGCTCTTTTCTGCTGCGGACGTACATGATAAAATATCCGGAGGATCTGTCCGGCGCGCTCATCTGCAGCACGGGGCAGCAGCCCGCCGCCATGGTCGGCGCAGGGGCGGCGTTCCTCGACCGCTATATCCAGCGGCGCGGCGCGCGCTTTCGCAGCCGCTCGCTGCTCAATCTCGGCATGGGCGCCATGAACAGGCATCTCAGCCCGACGCGCACGCCCTACGACTGGATCAGCCGCGACGCACAGTATATCGACCGCTACGCGGCGCGCGGCATGGCGTTTACGCCGACGCTCGGCATGCTGCGCGACATGGTGCGCGGACTGCAGTTTATCGAAAGCGCCGAAAACGTGCGGAAAATGCGTCCGGAGCTGCCGGTGATATTCATGTCCGGGGAAATGGATCCCGTCGGCGAGGAAGGCAGGGGCGTGCGCCGCGCCGCGATAAGCTTTATTTCCGGCGGCATGCGCGATGTGTCGCTGCGGCTGTACGCGGACGCACGGCACGAGATCCTCAACGAGATCAATCGCAATGAGGTATACGGAGACATCGCAAAATGGCTCCGCAGTAAAATGACCGAGGAGGAATGACGATGCTGTGGAGCATTATCGCCGTGGCGGCGACGCTCTTTGCGGCGGCAATCAACTTCGCGATCCGCGCCGCCGGGCATGTCGGCGCGTGGAATTTCGCGGTTTCCGCCGCGCTTGCCGTGCTTTGGGTGGCGCTGGTGAATATGCGCCGCGAGCGCGGCATGCTGATCTTCGGCGGGGTGTTTTGGGGACTGAGCTTTCTTGCCGGCGGCGTCGCCATGCTCGGCGAGGCGGGCGGCTTTTCGCTGCGGCTGCTGGAGGTGCCGCTGCATCTGCTGACCGCGCCGCTCTACGGCGTGAAGCTCTTTCTCTCCTATGCGGAGAGCGGTCTGGCGGTCGGCGCGCTGCTGGCGGCGGCGCTGTGCCTCTCATGCGCGCTGGTTTACGGCAAGGAATACGGATATGCGGAGGACGAGGCGGAATAGCCGCCGCATGACAAACGGAGGATATATGTCAGAAGCTTTTATATATGTAGTCTTTACCTCCACTCCCTGCGGGGTGGGGCGTTTTCTGCGCACGGTGACGCGCTATCATTACAACCACGTTTCCGTATCGCTGTCGCCGCGGCTGACGCCGCTGTACTCGTTTGCGCGTTATTATAAAAACGCGCCGTTTTACGGCGGCTTTGTGCAGGAGTCGCTGCTGCGATATCAAAACGGCGAGCGGTGCGCGGATGCGCTGGTATGCGCCGTGCCGCTGAGCGCGCATCAGGCAGAGCGGGCGCGGGAATTCCTCAGCGGCGTGGAGGGAGAGGCGGACAGATATGTTTACAACATGCTTTCCGCCGCCTGCTTTCCCCTGCGGCACAGGGTGCTGATCGAAAACTCCTTCACCTGCGTGGAGTTCGCCGTCCGCGTGCTGGCGGAAAGCGGCAGCGAGGACAGCCCAGGACGCGACGACTTCTGCACCGTGCGTCAGCTTGCCGAACGGCTGCGCAGATACGCGGTCTACGAGGGACCCATCACCAGATATCTGGAGGGCGCGGACTGGGCGCAGGACGCCTTTATGACGCAAAACAGCTTGTGGCGGCGCACGCGGCTCACGCTGAACGCCAACCGCAGGCTGCTCGGAATGTGGCGGCGCGGCTGAGACAAAACGGACGCTGCTCTGCCCCGGCTTGCCGGCATCAGCCGCATACTGCCAAGGCGTGGGCAGAATGACGCGAACGCGGCCTGTCGGCGTATATAGATACGCCAAGGTCGCGTTCGTGACATAAGCGAAAACCTGTAAAAATCCTTTTTTGAAAAAAGCAGATATTTGCTCGAAAGCAAAGAGCAAATATTTTATATATCAAAGCACGTTGTTTATATTGCATACTCAATTTTGTTATATCCGTTTTCGCTGCTCTGCCCCGGCTTGGCGGCATGCGGCGATGTCACCTTTCCCGCATCGGGCATATGATGCAGGAGAGGTGATTTTTTATCAGATACGTATATATTTCGCTCGGATTTATTTCGGTCGGGCTGGCATACGCGGGTCTGCTGCTGCCCCTGCTTCCCGGCGCTCCTTTCGTGGTTTTGGCGTCCTTTTTCTTCGCAAAAGGCTCGCCGCGCTTTGAAAAATGGCTTTTCGGCACGACGCTCTATAAAAAGTACGTGCTGGACTTCATGGAGACGCGCAGCGTCACCGCTTGGGTCAAGGTCACGCTGCTGGCGCTCGCCACCGTGGTGCTCGCCGTTCCGTTCTTCATGACGCAAAGGCTCTGGCTGCGGATCGCGCTCGTCTGTGCGCTGGCGGGAGAATATCTTTTCTTCCTGCTGGCGATAAAAACCAAAAAAAGCAAGCCGCCGCGCCCGTAAACGGGCGCGGTCGAGCGTGCCGATAAAATCGACACGCGTCAAATCACGCCCGCTCTGCCGGGCTTTGATTTGAGTAATTACGCTGCGCGGCAAGGTGTTTTCCGTGATACACGCTCCCGGAAAAGCGATCGCTTAAGTTATTACAAGCCCCAGCTTGTACTCTTGCATAAGTTTGGCTGCAAACTGCGCCGCGCCCGTAAACAGGCGCGGCGCAGCGACATTCTTTTCACTTTTTATCTGCTGTTTTCCTCCATG
>JAFTDT010000038.1 GCA_017453985.1 Clostridia bacterium | reverse complement strand
TATTTTACCGAGCAGTGCTTTGTGATGGCGAATGCGGGCTACGCGCATTCGCAGACCGGCGCCGAGGTTCTCTCAAGCTTTGCCAATCTTCCGGGCTGGCTGCTTTGGGGACTCCTGCTTGCTCCGGCTCTTGCGGAGGCTCTCCTGCTGCACAGCATCCGGATCCGCGAGAGGCAGAGCATCACGCCCATGTCCGTCAAGGAGGCGACGGACAGCCTGCCTGCCGGCATTCTCTGCTACGCCCCCGGCGCAAGGGTGCTGCTGGTCAACCGTGCCATGCAGGAGCTTTGCAGAATGACCACCGGCGCGGAGCTTGAGGATGGCGCGGTCTTTCGGGCGCGGCTGCTGGAGGGAGAGCTGCTTCCGGCTTGCAGCCGCATATTCGTGGGCGGCGCGCCCGTGGTCGTCCTTCCGGATGGCGAGGCGTGGAAGCTCGATGAAAGCGACGTCCCCTACGAAAAGTATACCGTCCGCATGCTCCTTGCCATCAATATCACGGAGGCATACCGCAAAACACAGGAGCTGACGCAGATGCGGGAAAAGGTGGAAAGACTCGGCAAGCGGCTGCAAAAGGTCAATCGGGAGATCGTGGCGGTCACGGCGGAGCGCGAGGTCCTCAGCGCCAAGGTCAAGATCCACGACGAGCTGGGCAGCAACCTGCTGGCGCTCAAGAAGTATCTGCTGAACGGCGGGACGGAGGCGGAGCGGGCGGAGCTGACGGAGCACCTGCTCCGCAGCGTTTCGTTCCTGAAAAACGACGCGCCCGCCGCCCCCGTGCGGGACGAATACGAGCTGCTGTTTTCGATGGCGGCGCGGCTGGGGCTGACGATATCCGTCACCGGCGAGCTGCCGCAGGCGGAGCCGTGGAAGCCGATCATCGCCACCGCCATTCACGAGTGCTTTACCAACACCCTGAGGCACGCCCGCGGGGACGAGCTGTATATCGAAATATCCGAGGATGACGAAACGCTTACGGCGGTGTTCACCAACAACGGCGAAGCGCCCGAAGGCGAGATCGCCGAAAAGGGCGGGCTGCGCTCCCTGCGCGAGCTGACCGAGCAGGCGGGCGGGAGCCTCGCGATCACCGCGCAGCCCGCGTTTGCGGTCACGATACGCCTGCCGAAGGAGGAAGAATATGCCTTATAAAGTATTGATAGTGGACGACCAAATCATGTCGAGACAGCTCTTTGAGAGCTTTGTCGCCGCCTCCGACCGCTACGAGCTGGCGGCGTCGGTGGAGACGGCAAAATATGCCGACGTCTACTGCGTCGGCGGAAAAATCGATCTTGTCATTATGGACGTGGTGATGAACGACGGCTCCAACGGGCTTGACTCCGCCGCAAGGATCAAGGCGTCCTATCCGAAGACGAAGGTCATCATCGTCACCTCCATGCCCGACGCCGCATTTCTCAATCGGGCAAGGGAAATCGGCGTGGACTCCTTTTGGTACAAGGAGGTGCAGGAGGTGCCCATGCTGGAGATAATGGACCGCACCATGGCGGGGGAGCATATCTTTCCGGACAGTCCGCCGGTGACCTCCATCGGTCTTGCCAAAAGCACCGAGTTCACCGAGCGGGAGCTGGACGTGCTGCGGCTGGTGGCGGAGGGGCTGACTGACAAGGAGATCGCAGAGCGGCTGTTTATGAGCGTGCCCGCGGTGCGCTATCATGTCGGAAATCTCATCTCCAAGGCAGGAGCGTCCTCCCGCACGGGGCTGGCGGTCAGCGCCGTGCGAAGCGGGATAGTGATACCGGAAGCGGGCGCGACAGTCTGAGCGCCCGGAGGTTTTTGCCGAAAGCTTTTTTAAGCTTTCGGCATTTTTTCTCAAAAACTATCATTTCTGATAGGGTGACGACCCTTGCGCTCTGCTATGATATAAAAAAACGCACTGCGGAAATCAAAAAATCAGGCTTGACAACAAGCGATATGGAGGTATTTGTTATGAAAGGAACAGCAAGAAAACTGCTCAGCATCGTTCTCGCCCTTGTGATGGCGGCGGGGATAATTCCGGCAGCTCCCGCGCAGGCGGAGGGGACGCTTCCGGAGGCAGCCGCGCCCGCGCCTGACGCGCCCGCGCAGACAGCGTCTACCCATCGTATTTCTTTCGTGCGCGTAAATGTTGACAGATTTGTCCAAACCACGCCCGACCCCGGAACGCGTCCGATACTCAAAAACAATAACGTTGAGCTGGAGTGGGATGTTGTCCCGCCGTCAAACGTCGTAAACGTGACTGCCACCATTACCGACTTTTATACCAACCAGTCATGCACGAACAGGCTTACTCACCAGCCGATATCCGGCGACTCCTATTACACGATACTGCGTGTTTATGTAAACTTCGGCAATTATACCAACTATGTCGCAGACGCATCGAGATTCGACAAATCCAATACCCGCGTGTACTGCGATGGCTATGAGGGCGAATGCGTGGCTAAGACGCACACCACAGGTGCATACGGCGGTGTTACGATAGAGCTGACTATAAAGTTCACCAAGGGCGCCGAGTACAGCGTGCGGAGCTTCCATGTCACCGGGGACCACGTGGGGGAGAACAACGGAGCCTATACCGTATTGGGAGGCAGCACGAGAATCGGATGGAAGGACAACAAGACGCCGGTCGCGAATGTATATCAGCTGCTCAATACCTCTCTCTGCACCAATAACTATTGCGATGACAGACTGACGACCAAGCCGAAGATGGGCGAAACGTATTATATCAAGTTTACATTCCAAAACATTGACTCCGGCAAGCACTATATCGACTATGACAGCATCACTGCGAGCGACGTCTCGCTGACCGTCCCCGGCTACAACTGCTCGGTATTTTCGGTGCAATCGGGAGTAGAGCGTGTGGGGGACGGCGGGAGCCAAATGCAGGTCTATGACAAGCTCGATATTATCTTTGCGGTGGAGCTTGAGTCGCAGTATTCGCTTGTCGGCATCAGCGCGACCGGCTCCGGCATAGGCAGGGACGGCGCGCAGCACACCGTTCTGAATTTTAATCCGACGATCACGTGGAAGAATAACAACGTTCCGGCAAGCTCGAAATACAGAGTAGTTAAATCCATACTGTATACTGATCCGGCTCTCACATCTGTCGCCGGCGCGCCGACGGCAGGCGGAACATATTATTTTTCGGTCCGGGTAATCAACAATATCGCAGGAGATAACAGCATTTATTTCGGCGAGGTAGACACCGGCTCCTGCACCCTGACGGTGCCGGGATATACCATAACGCGCTACACTTCTTATGAAACAACGGATGGCGGAAAAAATGGATACCGCATCATTTTCAAGATGGTAAACAACAGCAAGATCACGCTCAGGAGCGTTGCAATAACAGCCACGGGCGCAACCTCTGCCGGACTTGACGGCATGAACCACACGCTTGCGTGGGACAACGGCACCCCCGTTTCCTCGGCATACTCCGTTTCGCAAGGCGGCGGCGTACAGGGTTCCCGCCTGTTTAAGGATGCGGCTTGTACACAGGTGGCGTATTCATGGGACGCCGGCAAGCCCCTGTATGCGAAAATTACCGTTAGAAACGCTAAAAACGATAATCACGACCTTGATTTTGCAAAGCTGCAGAAGAGCAACTGCAGCCTGACCATTCCCGACATTGCCGCCTCCTGCGTCAGCGTCAATGCCCGTTCTGGCACATCGAGCTCCTACGATGTGGTGGAGATCGTTTTCAAGCTGACCGAGAACCCCTACGTCGCCGCAAGCTTTAAGGACAATCTTAAAAATGTGAAAAGTCGCTGGGATGATGGGTATGAATGGTACATTAACGCTAATTCTTTCTACGGGGAGTTTACATGGAAGGACGGCAGAGTGCCTACAAAAGCCCAGGGGCGTATCGACTTCGATGTAAGTTATCTTTACGAAGACGAGGACTGCACGAGTCTGTATAGAGGGGAAGCGCTTGTGGACGGCGATAGTTACTACGTAAAGTATACCATCCGCAATGACATTTTCGTTACGGAGAGCGTCATAGATTTCTCCAAGCTGAATGCGACGAACTGCACGTTGAAGCTTGCGGATAGCTTTGACGTCGAGGTCGTCAGCGTGACGACTGTCACCACAGCGAGCTATTGGGAGGGCTACGACGCTGACGAGGTGTATATCATCTTCCGCCTCACCAGAAAGCCGACCTACGTGCTTGAGGGCTTCGCGGCGGTTTCCGGCGGCTTGGTAAGAGAATTAGGTGGTTATTATAGACTGCAGGTTGAGGGTAAAGTTAACTATACCCTGACATGGAAGGACGGCAAGGCGCCCGCAAGTGATGATAATTGGGGAGTTTACGACCGTTATATTTACACCGACTTCGAATGCGAAACAAAACTGACCACAGAGCCGCAGGACGGCGAAAACTATTTTGTCAAGCTCAGTGTTGAAAATGACGTTAGAGAGGACCACAGCATCTCCTTCTGGGAGCTGGATAGGTGGTCGCCGCTCACGCTTTCCCTTGCGGGATATGAGTGCAAGCTCAGCAACGACCCATCTTACCATGTGCATCCTGCCGACGATGAGCACGCCTGGGATAGGATTTATTTGATTTTCCGCATTACCAAAAGAGAGCAGGCAATCGAGCTGCTGACCGAGGACGGCGCGCCGTTCACCGTCGGCAAAGTGCTGCGGCCCGAGGGCATGAGCCGCACAGCGTGCGGCACCGGCGAGCCTGCAGGCCTCGGCTACGACCCAGATAACATCAGCATGACGCTGCGCGTCTCCGGCGCGAGCACGCCGAACGATGCACTGACCGCGCTGAACGGCGCGACGTTCGAGCGGGCAGCGCGGAATGCAGGTGGAAGCATAGTCTTTGAGAGGCTGACTGGGAGCATATCCGGCAATACGATGACGCTGAGCCATACCTCAGGCGACAAGACC
>JAFTDT010000037.1 GCA_017453985.1 Clostridia bacterium | reverse complement strand
GCCGCGCCGACGACGCCTATCCATTTATGCTTCTTCAAAAAGCCCGTAAGAGTATCCTGAACGTATATTCTGAACACCAGCTCCTCCACGGGACCTATGGCGAGCATGCAGATCAAAAACTCGACCGCCAGCCTATCATATCTCAGCGCCGTATGCTCTCCGACGAGCGACGTCCCCAGCAGCGCCGGAATGATTGCTATCACCAGCGAAAGCGCCAGCGCGATATACAGCCCTATCAGATATTGCTTTTTGTTTTTAAAATCCAATTCAAGCTTTATATCCGTCCGCCTCATGGCAAGCAGCGCCACGCCCGCTATCAGCAAATAGAAAAATGTCTGCAATACACGCTGCATCCACCACTTATCCGCCAACGGAGCCAGTCTGCCGGCGAGAAAGGTCAACGCGCAGATTGCCGCAAGGGAAAGGAGCAATATCTTCAGCTTTCTGCCCAACTCATCTCACCCCTGTTCTCCGCTCCCGCAAAATCGGTCGAATATGTACGCCACCGCAAAGCCCGCGGCGAACAGCAGCAGCCCCAGCCACAGGCTTAGCTGCTCGCGGTACAGCTTCGGCACAAAGAACGCCGCCGAGCCTATCAGAAAGCCCAGCACCGCATAATAAGCATAGCCGCGAAAACGGTCAAAGCACCAGCGCACCGTCTTGATCGTCAGCAGCACGCAGCCCAATCCGCCGATAGCCATGCATATCAGCACCTTGATATCCATGCCCGCCACCGCCGCCATCGCCGACTGATACCAGCCCAGATGCATCAATATGAAGGAGGTGGATATACCCGGTATCGCCACGCCGACCGCGGCGACCGCGCCCGCCAGCAGCGCCTGCACCAATGTCAGGCTTTCCTCCGCCGCTTCGCCCGGCGGCGTCTCGCCCGCCAGCAGAAACAGCGACGCCGCCAGCACACCGAGCGCCAGCACCGCCAGATAACGCTTTTTGAAGCCCTCCTGATTTGCCTCCTTGACGAACGCCGGGATGCCGCCCACTACCATGCCCAAGAACAGGTACATGATGACGGCGTAATGCTCGTGCATAAATCTATTCATCAAAAACGAGCCGGCAAAAAAGCCCACGCCCGCACCGACGCCTATCGGCAGCAGAAAGCGCAGGTTCTTCCCCGGCTCCTTCAGCAGTCCCACAAAGGCATCCAATATCGGGCGATACAGCCCGAAGCTGACCGCCATCATGCCGCCGCTGACGCCGGGCAATATCCCGCCCAGCCCGATGACAGCGCCGGCAAAGGCGTTTCGCAGCACGCGCAGCACGTTTTTTCTCTTTAAGTTATCCTTTTCGGCTCCCATTTTGCCTCCTCAAAGCTTGCGTCTTATAAGCTTGTACAATTCCGTCAGCGGTATCACCGTCAGCGCCAGCGCCATCGCCGTGATGTATTCGGCAAAGGATATCGTCTCAAAGCCAAAAGCCGCCGCCAGCATGGGCACAAATATCACCGCCGCCGTGCTCAGCAGCGACAGCAGCATGGCTCCCCACAGATATCCGTTGCGCGTTTTCAGCCCGAACACCGAGCCGCGCTGCGAGCGCATGTTGAAGGAATGAAACACCTCCGTCATAGACAGCGCCAAGAACGCCATCGTCATGCCGTCGCGGCTGCCGGCTATCTCCCAAGCGCCGCTCTCCATACGATGACCGATGAAGTACGCCGCCAGCGTTATCAGCGCCGCCATAGCGCCCTGCACGGCGATATCCGCGCCCATGCCGCCGGAAAACACGCCTTCATCCGAACCGCGCGGCGCGCGCTTCATGCTGTCCGCCTCCGCCGGCTCCATGCCGAGCGCCAGCGCCGGAAAGGTATCCGTTATCAGGTTTATCCACAGCAGATGCACCGGCTTCAGCACCGTGAAGCCGAGCAGCGTGGCGATAAATATCAGCAGCACCTCCGCCAGATTGGACGCCAGCAGAAACTGCACGGACTTGCGGATATTGGTATATATCCGGCGACCTTCCTCTACAGCGGAAACTATGGTGGCAAAATTGTCATCCGCCAGAACCATATCCGCCACGTTCTTTGTCACGTCCGTGCCGGTGATGCCCATGCCCACGCCGATATCCGCGTTTTTGATGGAGGGCGCGTCGTTCACCCCGTCGCCGGTCATCGCCGTGACCATGCCTCTCGCCTGCCATGCCTTGACTATCCGCGTCTTATGCTCCGGCTGCACGCGGGCGTACACGCCGTATTTCTCGATATCGCGGCGCAGCTCCTCGTCAGGCATGGCGTCGAGCTGCGCCCCTGTGAGCGCCTGCGAAGCGTCGGTTATTATCCCGAGCCGCATGGCTATCGCCACGGCGGTGTCCCGATGGTCGCCGGTTATCATCACCGGACGGATGCCCGCCTCGCGGCAGCGGTCTATCGCCTCCGCCACCTCCGGACGCACCGGATCCATCATGCCGCACAGACCTATATAGCAGAGTCCCTGCTCCAGCAGCTCCGCCTCACAGCTCTCCGGCGCGCTCTCCCAGCGCCGCATCGCCGCGCACAGCACGCGCAGAGCCTTGTCCGCCATGCGCTTGTTCTCCGCCAGTATCTCCGCACGGAGCGCCTCCGTCAGCTCAACCGCACCGCTCTCTGTCAGCATATGCGTGCAGCGCTTCAGCACCTCGTCTGGCGCGCCCTTTGTAAATTGTACCACAGAACTGCCGTCCTTGTGAAGAGTGGACATCATTTTTCTTGAGGAATCAAAGGGAGCCTCGCCCACGCGGGGCTGCTCGCGCTCCAGCTCCGGCTTGAACAGCCCGACAGAAGCGGCATGATCCACCAGCGCACATTCCGTCGGCTCGCCTACCGCTCTGCCGCCGTCCCCCGGCGAAGCGTCGCTGCACAGCGCCATAGTCTTCGCCAGCAGGCCTTCGTCGGCGGAAACGCATTCCACCACCGTCATCTTGTTCT